>JBJOMQ010000009.1:0-28058 GCA_046052275.1 Actinomycetota bacterium
AGCCGGACGGCGGGTTCGTCCCCTGATGCTGACTCAACTGCGAGAACGGAGATTCCAGCGGATGGCACCGAGTCTGCGGAGCGACGAGCCGGCGGCGCATTGCCTGCCTCGACGGACCAGCCATTGATCGCCGGCCGCGCGACGAGGACCAAAAGACTCGACGCTGCAATAGCCGTGACCACTCCAACCCGCGCCCTCATCTCGCTCAGTCTGCCTGCCCGCAGGGCACGCATCGAACGCAGTGCTGCGGGACGTCAGGAGGCGTGCACGATCGGCCACATCGTCGTGGCATACAGCCAGCCACGCGGCATGTCGGTGCCTCGGATTCCCCAGGTATACGTGCCGCGAAGGGTCGGATAGGCGGCTGCGACGTCGGCGTAGATCGCTGCCATGGCGGTCTCGGGCATCACGTACCCCGCAGGCCAGTCCCACGGGCCCGCCCAGAAGCCCAGCACGAACTGGTCGGGCCTGATACCGGTATCGGTCATCCAGCTGCGCATCTTCGCCAGCACGCTCGACGACGTCGGCGCATTGTCGTTGTAGAACTGGAAGCCCACGTAGGCGAGATCGCCTGTCGAGGCAAGGTCGCGCGCCAGTGCGCGCATGGGAGTCTCGACGGTCGGGTCGCCGTAGGGCGCCATGGTGATCAGGAAGCCAGCGCCGTAGTGGACCCGCAGCGCCCGCGAGACCGCTGCAAGTCCAGTCGCCGAGATGCCGCCCGGCACTCCCGCCTCGAGGTCCCAGTCGATTCCCGAGAACCCGAACTCGTCGATGAGCGGCTTCACGCTGGCGAGGAACGCCTGCTGCTGGGCCGCCGTGCCCAGCCCTGCCTGCGCTCCGCCGCCTCCACCGATGGACAGCAGGGTCGGCTTGCCTGCCGCGCGGCGAGCCTTGTACTCAGTCGCCAAAGCCGTCCTCGACACACCCGAGAGATAGATCGTCAGTGAGCCGTCGCTCTGCACCGGAGCAAACGCGTGGTAGAGCAGCTCGTACTGGACCGGGAGCGTTGACGGCAGCGCGAGGTTCCAGCCCTCGAGATAGCCGGCGACGAATCGGGTGGGGAGGCCCGGGATCGGCGGCGTCCCGGTGACGCCGACGGCGACGGCCGCAGGGGACGACCAGGCAGAGGTGGCCGTGGCGTTACGCGCACGGACCTGCACCGAGTACCACCCTGCGGCAAGACCCGTGACCGTCGTCGAGACGGCGGCGATGCCGCTGACAGTGACCGCAGCGATGGGCGCACCGGTCGAGGAGGTGCCGGCGTACTGCAGGTCGTAGACGGTTGCCGCAGCCACGCTTCCCCACGATGCGGTGAGGCGATCGGCCGCCGACGACGACGCCACCAGTCCGGCAGGCGGAGCGAGCGTCGACGAATCGGCAATGATCGAGGCATCGTCGATGTCGAGCGTGCCCACGCGGGCGAGCAGGTGGAACACCGACACCGACGTGACGCCCGTCGGCACAGTGAACGTGGCCGTGACGGGGGTCCAGTTCGTGGCAGCAGAGAGGTCGCGAAGCCAGGCGTACGACATCGTGCCGGCGGTGGTGCGGTACTCCACGGTGAGCTGCGACGCTGCAGTCGATCGATACCAGTCGGAGAATACGTACGTGCCGCCAGGCGCCACCGGCACGTGATCGAAGGCCCACTTCGCGTCGCCGCTCGAGTAGGACGTGATCTGCACCCGGCCGAAGCGCGAACCAACGGCTCCACCCGAGGACGGCACGGTGAGGGTTCGAGTGTTCGTCCCCCACCCTCCGGCCAGCCATGACTGCGGGGCCGCACAGCCGGATCCCATCAGCTCGAACGAGCCGTTCGCAACAAGGCTTGTGGCAGCGCTGGCAACAGCGGTGGCACTGGACGTCGCCGACCACGCCGAGACAGATGCGCCGCTGACGGCGCGCACTCGGACGTCGTAGTTGCCTGGCGCGAGCGTGGTGAGTGAGCGGCTAGTCGCCGTGATGCCGGTCACGACGACGGGACTCGTTCCCACCAGGCCATACGAGAGGTCGTATGCGGTTGCACCGGCGACAGCCGACCACGTCACCGCCAACTGGTTGAGCGCCGTGGCACACGCCGCGACCGATGCGGGAGGTGCGATGACGGCACCGGGCGCTTCACCGGTGAGTGTGCTGTCGTCGACATCGAGGCTGCCGATCGACGAGAGGCGGTGCACCACGGTCATCGTCGAGGTGCCGGCGGGCACGGTGACAGTCGCCGTTGCTTCGGCCCAGCTCGCCGATGGAGGAACGGTCGACACCTGCTGGAACGTCGACGACCCGGACGCGGAGCGGAATTCTGCGAACAGCGAGGTGGCCACATCTGACCGGTACCAGGTGCTCACCTGGTAGGCCTCACCCGGTACGACGCCGACCGGCGCGAACCGCCATCCCGCATAGCCGGACGTGTACGACGTGATCGCCGTACGAACGAACCGCGATCCAGATCGAGCCCCGCCGGTGGGATACGACATCGCCACCCTGAACTTGCCACTCTTGGCCTGCGTCCACGACAGCGGGAGCGATGAATTCCGCGGCGTGACCGTCTCGACCGAGCTGTTGGCGACGAGCTGTGCTGGCGCCGCGCCAGCGGGCTCTGCGACGACCATCGGCAGCGCGCAGGCGAGGGCTGCGACGGCCATGGCCACGCAACGGACGACTGGGCGCCTCGGGATGGGAGCGGGTCGGACGACGGCAGCGATCACAGCGGAAGTATCGGCGCCGCCCGCGGGCCCCTTGAGCACCACAGCCTGTGACGGGCGACGCGACGACAGTTGTCGCCGAAGGCGACGGCCAGACCGTGGCGGGCAGTACGGGAAATCGTGGAGCCCCGTCTCTGTCGCCATTCGGTCACAGTACGACACAGGTTCAGTCAAGATCACGCATTGTGGTCGTCTATGCGTGGAACGTGGTGAAATGGGGGTGTACAACAGTGACATGAGGACTCGCCGACTCGCCAGCATCATGGCTGCCGCCGCCTTGCTGGTCGGTGTCGCCGGCACGGCACCCACCGCCGCGACGGTCACCATCACCAATCCATCGGTGTCGTGCTCGCTCACGGCCGTGCTCCCCGCGCTCTCCAAGACAAAGCAGCTCACGGGCAGCGCCCGCGTGTCGTGCACGGCGGCGACGAGCGTCAGCGTCACCGTCGTCGTGCAGGTCGTCGAACTCGACGGCGCCGTCGTCGACACGCTCGGCAACCTCTACATCGTCTCCTCGGCGAAGGCGCTCACCCGATCGACCAAGGCGGTCTCGTGGACCGTCACCACCCCGGCGCGGGCCTGTCCAAATGCCGACGGGGCCGGCCTTGAGGACTTCTACACCGTCGCCATCATCAGCGCCGGCGGCTCACGGAACACCGAGACGATCGGCAAGATCGACGGCTGGAGTTGTTGATTCCGCACCACGAGGACCCTCAAGTCCGATGCAGAGGTGCGCTGCCAAGTCATTTCGGCTTGGTTGGCCGTCGGGTGACAACGCGAGGGAGGGCCGACTACTCGGCACCTGCGACTCGAGTTGCCAGGTGGAGATCTCGCTCGAGCAGCACACGTGGCCCTGCGAACGCGTACACACCCGAAATGATGCCGAGCACGAACACCGCGTATGCCATTCGCACTTCGCTGATCGGTGAGAGGAAGAACAGTCCAAGCAGTACCCCTGCCTGACTTGCCGGAACACTCCAGAGCAACGGCCAGCGCCGGCCGAAACGAACGGCAGCCACAACGGCAACAGCCAGGTATGGCCACGGCCGGTGGAGAAACCCGCCGTGCGACTTGTCGCCATCATCGAACATCGAGAGATATGACGTCGATCGACTGCTGAGCCATCTTGATCTCGGTGCGAAGTCCCTGCTCGTGCCATACGTTGCGTAGTACGCCTCTGCCGGCACACCACTCCAGCCGATCTGGCGGGTGAACAACTGCCAGCGCGCCTGGAAGTACACGAACGGATACTCAGTCACCGCCTCGCGCCATGCGACCGCAGCGGCCGATCGATCCTCACTCGGCAGCCGAAGCCTCACCAGGTCCCGGACGCTGTACGGCTGGTAGTTCCGATCAGCCCTGAGATCGTCGAGTGTGAGGGAGTCTCGAATGTAGACATCGGGAACGAGCACCGTCCCGACGCGAGTGCTCATCTCATCGAGATCCACGTAGAACGTCACAGCTTCGGGCCCTGTTCGCTCAACAGATGTCACGACGAGGAGACCCTGTACCAGTCCGAAGAACAGCAATCCCGTCGCAATTCCTGCCAGAGCACCAACTGCGAGCTTCCTACGACGTGAGGATCCACGCCCCGCGACGCCCCAGTGAATCGCTGCTGCGCCGGCCACGATGACTACCACCACGATTCCGTTCTGGCGGGCTGCGGCCATCAAGCCGAGCCCGAGCGCAAGCAACGCCCCGTGCACGGGAGTTGGCCTACGCGTTCGGAACACAACGGCGAGCGCGGCAATCGTGGCCACCGCGAACCACGTGTCGCGAATGACGTTGATGAGCATCGCGTAGGTCGTGGGGAACAGGCAGACGAGAACAGTTGCCGTGATCGCTGCGCTCCGACGAGTGAACGCGGGTCTCAGCAACGAGCCGACCGACACAAAGAATGCTGCGACTTGCCCGATCTGTATGAAGCCGAGGCCGAGGCCGATCATGTAGAAGGGCTTCCACGCCATCATGAGCAACGGGGACCACCAGTCGGTGTAGGCACCGGCGGCCATCTCTCGCACCATCTGATCAGTGTCGTGATTGGCACGTCCGGGAAAGGTCGGGCCAACAACAAGCGCCAGCACAACCAGCAGTCCGATCAGCCACGGCCAACGAATCGAGATCCACCGATAACAGCGAATCGACGTCTGCCAAATTGACCTCACCATCAGAGGGTATCGGGCGGCGTAGTTGCGATTCCGCACAGCGCACCGAGGCGGCCTTGAGGTGCTGACGACTCGTCCACGCACGACGCCACTGAACACCTCTCGACCGAAGAGCCTCGGACGGTGCCGGACCACGACGTTGTTCCATCGGATCGCTGCCACCGCCACTCCCGGAATCGGCTGCCATGAGACGCCCAGGTCGTAACCGACCGTCACCCGTGGATGCGGCCCCAATGGTGTCGGAGGGGGGACTTGAACCCCCACGAACTTACGTTCACTAGCCCCTCAAGCTAGCGCGTCTGCCTATTCCGCCACTCCGACGTGGTGGGATGCGAAGGCTATCCCAGGTGGGTCAGCGCACCAACAGGAAGCTGAGGGCGATGACCGTGCCGATCCAGATGATGCCCATCACCGTGGTGATTCGGGTCAGGTTGCGCTCTGCCGCAGTGCTGCCGAGCGCCGTGGTGCCACCGCCACCGAACATGTCGCTGAGGCCACCGCCGCGACCGCTGTGCATGAGCACACCTGCGATGGTGCCAATGAGCGAGACGATGTTCACCAGCACGGTGAGGTACATGACGACGGTACGCACGGCCGCAGAGCCTACCGGCCGGCGTCGGGGAAGTGGCAGGCAACGGGGTGGCCCTGTCCCCTGTCGACAAGCTGGGGCTCCTCGGCAGCGCACAGGTCGGTGGCGTACGGGCACCGGGTACGGAACCGGCAGCCCGATGGCGGATTGATCGGGCTCGGCACATCGCCCTGCAACATGATCCGGCTGCGGGTGCGCTCACTCACCGGGTCGGGCTCTGGCACCGCTGACAGCAGCGCCCGGGTGTACGGGTGCACCGGACTCTCGTACAGCGCCTCGGCCGGAGCGAGTTCCATGATCTTGCCGAGGTACATCACTGCCACCACGTCGCTGATGTGCCGAACCACCGACAGGTCGTGGGCGATGAACAGGTAGCTGAGACCGAGGCGGTCCTGCAGGTCTTCGAGCAGGTTCACCACCGACCCCTGCACGCTGACGTCGAGCGCCGAGACCGGCTCGTCGAGCACGATGAGCGACGGATTCAGCGCCAGCGCGCGGGCGATGCCGATGCGCTGTCGCTGACCGCCGGAGAACTCGTGAGGGAATCGACGGGAATGGTCGGGCGACAGGCCGACCAGCTCGAGCAGTTCCTGGACGCGGGCATCGTGGTCGCCCTCGACCTTCTGGATGCGCAGCGGCTCGGCGATGGCTGAGCCAACGGTGAGCCTCGGATCGAGCGATGCCTGGGGGTCTTGGAAGACGATCTGCATCTCGCGGCGCAGGCCGCGCATCCGCTTTCGCGAGAGGCCGACGATCTCCTCGCCCTTGAAGCGCACCGAGCCGGACGTCGGCTCGAGCAGGCGCAGCACACTGCGGCCGACGGTGGTCTTGCCACTGCCGCTCTCTCCGACGAGGCCCAACGGCTGGCCAGCGTCGATGCGGAACGACACACCCGAGACGGCCTGCACGACGATCTTGCTGCGCCGCATGCCGGTGGCACGCGAGATAGTGAAGTGCTTCGTGAGGTCTGTGACCTCGAGCACCGTTGTGGCGTCACTCACTTCCGCACCCCCAGCGAGAGTTCGTCGGCGCGGATGCACGCCGTCATCGACGCGCCGGAGGGGCGCAGTTCGGGCAGGCCGACACCGCAGGCCGCCACGGCATGGGCGCAGCGAGCGCGGAATGCACAGCCTTCCGGCGGTCGGAGCATGTTGGGCGGCCGACCGGGGATCGGCTGCAGTCGATCAACACCCACCCGCGGCAGCGACTCGAGCAGTCCGGTCGTGTACGGGTGAGTCGGCGCCGAGAACAGCGTGTGCACGTCCGCCCGTTCGACGACACGGCCTGCGTACATCACCTGCACCTGGTCAGCCACACGGGCGATGACGCCGAGGTCGTGCGTGATCATGATGACTGCCTTGCGCATCTCCTTCTGGATGCGTTGCATCACCTCGAGAATCTGGGCCTGCACGGTGACGTCGAGTGCAGTCGTGGGCTCGTCAGCGATGAGCACGTCGGGATCATTGGCGATCGCCATGGCGATCATCACCCGCTGGCGCATGCCCCCCGAGAACTCGTGCGGGTACTGTCCCGCGCGGTCAGTCGGCTGCGGGATGCCCACGATGTCGAGCAACTCGACGGCCCGGTTCCAGGCAGCCTCCTTGCTGACATCCTGATGCGAGCGGATCATCTCGACGATCTGGTCGCCCACCCGGTACACGGGGTTCAGGGCCGACAGGGGATCCTGGAAGATCATGGCAATGCGCTTGCCGCGGATGGTGCGCATCATGCGATTGCTCGCCCCAACGAGCTCGGTGCCCCCGAGCTTCGCCGAGCCGGAGATCGAAGCTGTCCCCGGCAGCAGACCGAGCATTCCGAGGAAGGTCACCGACTTGCCCGATCCGCTCTCGCCCACTACGCCGAGCATCTCGCCAGGAGCGACGTCGAGATCGACACCACGCACCGCCTGCACGGTGCCATTGAGCGTCGAGAACGACACGCGGAAGTCGCGGAGTGACAGCAGTGCTTCGCCCATCTCAGTTCCCCGTGTCGAGCTTGGCATCGACGGCGTCGCGGAGCCCGTCGCCGATGAAGTTGATGCAGATCGCCAGCAGCACGAGCGCCCCACACGGGAACACCACCAGCCACCAGTTGCCCTGCTTGGCACCCTCGGCCGACAGCTCGACGAGACGTCCGAGCGACGTGGAGTTCTCGCCCGCCTGCGGGCCGAGGCCGAAGAACGACAGTGTCGACTCACCGACGATTGCCCCGATCACTGACAGGGTGAGCGCCACGAGGATCGGCCCGATGCTGTTGGGCAGCAGGTGCGTGACAACGATGCGGGTATTCGACGCGCCAACCGCACGCGCTGCTTCGATGAACTCACGCTCTTTCAGCGCCAGCACCTGTCCGCGCACCAGTCGGGCGACTCCCATCCAGCCGAAGAATGCAAAGAGGAAGATGATGAACCGAATCGACGACACCTCGCCGATGATCGGCAGCAGCCACGGCACGTTGCCGAGAAACTGGCGCATGATCACGATGGCGACGATGAACGGAAAGGCGAGGAAGATGTCGGTGACGCGCATGATGATGTCGTCGAACTTGCCGCCGCGGAGTCCGGCGATCGCGCCGATCGCAGTGCCGATGATCACCGAAAGGATCGCCGAGGCAATGCCGATGTACATCGACGTGCGCACGCCCCAGATGAGCCGGCTGTAGATGTCGTGGCCGATCGAGTCGGTGCCGAACCATGCGATCGACTGCGGTGGCAGGAACTGGTTCTGCCCCTCGCTGATGTCGAGCACCTGCTCGTTGATGCCATAGCGTGCGGTGAACGGAGCGAAGATCACCACGATCAGCACGATCAGCATGATGATCGTCGAGACCGCTGCCCCCTTGTGGTGCCAGTAGCGCTTCCACGCCATCTGGAACGGCGACAGGGTGCGGATGTTGAGGGCCTCGAGCTCGTCGATCGTCGGCTCGACGGCAGAACCCGGGGCGGAACTGGGAGTTGTGCGCTCAGTCAAGGCGGATCCTCGGGTCGAGCAGGGCATAGCTGATGTCAGCGATGAGATTGAAGATCAGCACCGAGGCGATGATGATGACCAGGTACGGCATGAGCTTCGGGAAGTCACCCGCCGTGGACGAGTTGATGAAGTAGTCGCCCATGCCGTTGTAGTTGAAGATGGCCTCGGTGATGATGAGGCCGCCGATGAGGGCCCCGATGTCGAGCGCCAGCACGGTGACCACCGGGATCATCGCGTTGCGCACGCCGTGGCGGAACAGGATGCGTCCCTCCGAGATGCCCTTGGATCGCGCCGTGCGGACGAAGTCGGAGGACTTCACGTCGAGCAGCGACGCCCGCATATAGCGGCTATACGCCGCAATCGTCTGGATGGCCACGACGGTGACCGGAAGTATGAGGTGCTTGATCATCAGGACCAGGTCGAAGCCCTGCTGCCCCGGCGGATACACGCCGCCTACTGGCAGAACTTTGAACTGCACGGCGAATACCAGCTGCAGCACCACGGCCGACACGAACGGGGGCACCGCACCGACGAAGAACGCGGTGGTGTTGGCGATGCTGTCGAACCAGCCGCCCGGCCTGCGCGCCGCCTGGATGCCCACGGCAAGTCCGAGTCCGATGCCGACCACGGCGGCAACGCCGGCGAGGCGCAGCGTGTTGAAGATCGAGTAGCGCAGTTCGGGCCAGACAGCGGCGCTGCCCTTGATGCTGCGCGGCCACTCGTCGGGACCCTGCACGAAGCGCCACAGCCACTCGAAGTAGCCGCGGACGTAGCCCCACGCTCCCTCGTAGAGGCCGTTGACCTCGATGTACTGGGCGATCTTCTTCTTGCCGGCCCGCGGATTGGCGCGGAGGTAGGTCTTGACAGGGTCCCAGCCGATGCGGATGCCCACGTAGACCACGAAGGTGACGAAGACGATGGTGGGTATCAGCCACAGCAATCGTCTGAGGATGAAGCGGAACACCGAACCCCCCGGCCGGATGAGTCGTCAGAAAAAGGAGATGGGGCCGGCCCGAAGGCCGGCCCCATCATTCCACACTCAACGAGTGGGCATCGGCGAAGTCTTAGAGGACTTCGACGACCGCCTCGCCGACGAGGAACTCGCTGGGCACGAATTCCTGGTCAGCCGTCGTGTCGTACATGCCGGTCGATGTCGGGAACGACACCAGCCAGACGTACCACGACGAGTTGGCGCACTCGGTGATCGGGTTGGCGCAGTCGCTCGTCGGGAACTGCTCCGCACCCACGATGATCTGGCCGTCGCCGTCGACATCCACCCACTGGTAGAAGTCGTTGATGGCGTCGTAGTTGGCCAGCTCGGCGTAGGCGTTGTCGACGCGGTCGGTGCGGCGAGCGCCCAGGTTCGGGAACTGCAGCAGCGGCAGCATGATGTGGTCCTCGGCCATGAGGGCGATCGCCTTCTTCACCTCTTCGGTGCGGGCCGCGGCGTCAGTCTCGGAGTCGGCAGCGATGAGGTACTCAGTGGCCTCCTCGTTGCACCAGCCGTTGCTGTTCTGGCCCTGGAAGTCGTTCTCCTCGGTCGGGATCTGGTCGCAGCCCCACGTGCGCAGGTAGGCCGGATCCGGGGCGACGGTGTTGATGAACATCGCCATGTCGTAGTCGAGCGACGGCAGACGGGTCTCGAACACGCAGGGCAGCGCCTCGCAGTTGTCGGCGCGGACGTTGAAGCCCGCCTCGATCAGCTTGGGAATGAGGAACTCCTGGGTGTTCTCACGGCGGGTGTTGCCCGTGTTGACCATCCAGCGGATCTCCGGCACGGTGCCGTCGGGACGGGCCCAGAAGCCATCGGCATTCTTCGTCCAGCCAGCGCCCTCGAGCAGCGCAGCGGCGCCCTCGGGATCGAAGGTGTCCGAGAACACGCCGTCGCAGTACGGGCCAGGGGCGATGGGGCCGCAGTTGAGCAGCGGGATGCCCTGAGCGAACGGGGCGTAGATCTGCTCGTAGAGGGCGTCACGGTCGATCGACTTGCTGAAGGCCGCACGGAACGTCGGATCCGAGAACGGCTCCTGCTCCGGGGTCTCCGGCTTGTCGTAGCTCTGGAAGTAGAAGCCCTCGAAGGAGCCACCGCCGGCCGACTCGAAGTCGATGTTCGGATCGGCGAGCTCCTGGTCGATGCCGGTGTAGGCCTGCGGGAAGATGAAGTCGACGGCGCCAGCCTTCAGCGCGGTCGGGCCATCCTCAGCGGGCACGAACACGACACGGTCGATACCGGGCGTGCGCGAACCCACGTAGCCGGCGTTCGGCACGAGCACCAGCTGCTCGGGGCTCCAGGAGTCGATGCTCCACTCGCCGCTCGAGTAGGGGATGGTGCCCTCGAAGTGCGTCGACACATCCGAGCAGCCGCCGAGGCCGTCGTGGTACGCGGCCTTCAGGAGGCCACCGAACAGACCACGCCAGGGGGCGTAGGTCGTCGACATCTCCACCACGATCTCCTTGGCGCTGGCGCCCTCGGCGATCGAGATGATCTGGTCGTAGCCGGTGGTGCTGAGCGAACCCGGCGTGTTCATGACCGCGTCGTAGGTGCACTGGAAGTCGGCGACCGTGATCGGCGAGCCGTCTTCCCACACTGCGACGTCGGACAGGGTGTAGGTGATGCGCATGGCGGCCTCCGAGGCGGGGGCAGTCGTGTCGCCGCCCTCTTCCTCGGTGGTCTCGGGCGCACCAGTGGTGTCGGTCGACGTCTCCTCGCCGCCGCAGGCGGCGAGAACGAGCGACAGACCCACCGCGAATGCAGCAACCTTGCTGCGCTTGGTGGTCCTCACGTGGATGATCCTCCTGGATGTGTCGGAGGGAGGCTGCTGCCGCCTCGCGGCGACACGCCCGGCGGTCCTCCCCGATCCGCACGAGCGCGGCGAGGCTACCACCGTCTGCGCCCGTTGGGGCGGCACAGTGCCGTCCCCGGGCCTGGCCTCAGGTCAGGCGCCGAGCTTGCAGATCCGGGCGAACTCGTCGGCGTCGAGACTCGCTCCGCCCACCAGGGCGCCGTCGATGTCGGCGCAGGCCATCAGTTCGGCGATATTGGCGGCCTTCACGCTGCCCCCGTACTGAATTCGAACGCTGGCAGCCGCATCGGCGCCGAACCGTTCCCCGACGGCCGAGCGAATAGCGGCACAGACCTCCTGGGCGTCCTCGGCGGTCGCCGTCCGTCCCGTGCCGATCGCCCAGACCGGCTCGTAGGCAAGCACCAGGTCCGCCACCTGGGCGGCCGACCTCCCGTCGAGGGCCGCGGCTACCTGGCCGACCACCCGTTCGAGCGCGGCACCCGACTCGCGCTCGGCGAGGGTCTCGCCGACGCAGATAATCGGTGTCATTCCATGGCGCATGATCGAGGCGGCCTTGCGGTTGACCATCTCGTCGGTCTCCCCGAACTGCTGCCGGCGCTCGCTGTGGCCCGCGATCACGTAGCGCACCCCGAGCTTGGCAAGGAAGAGCGGCGACACCTCGCCCGTGAACGCTCCGCTGTCCTCCCAGTGGCAGTGCTGCGCACCCAGCGCGAAGCCGAGCCGGTCAGCGTCAAGCACCGTCTGCACGCTGCGGATGTCGGTGAACGGCGGGTGCAGGCTGACGTCGACGACGGCGAGCTCGTCCTTGCCGACGAGGTAGGCAAGCTTCTGGACGATCTGGATCGCCTCGAAGTGGTTGAGGTTCATCTTCCAGTTGCCGGAGATGAGGGGCGTGCGGCTCATGCGTTGGGGGCCTTCCTGAGTGCCTCGAGACCGGGAAGGTCGCCGAGTTCGAGCAGTTCTAGCGATGCACCGCCGCCGGTGCTGACATGGTCGACCTCGTCGTCGAGGCGGAACTGGGCCAGCGCCGCTGCGCTGTCGCCGCCCCCGACCACAGTGAATGCCTTCGTGTCGGCCATCGCCTGGGCAACCGTGCGTGTGCCGGCCTCGAAGCGAGGGTCTTCGAACATGCCCATCGGACCGTTCCAGAAGACCGTGCGGGCTTCCATGATGACGTCGCTGAAGGCAGCAGCCGAGCCGGGTCCGATGTCGAATCCCTTGGCACCGGCGGGCAGCGAGCGCCCGAACGTGGCGACAGCCCCCCGTGCGTCAACGCCGACGATGTCCTCGGGCAGGTAGATCGCCTTGCCTGCCGACGCAGCGTCGGCGAGGAGACGCCGGCAGGTGTCGACCTGATCGGGCTCGAACAGCGAGTCGCCGATGCCGTATCCCTGCGCGGCGAGAAAGGTGAAGCACATTGCCCCGCCGACGACCAGCGAGTCGACCACCCGCATCAGCGCCTCGACGACGCCGAGCTTGTCGCTGATCTTGCTGCCGCCGAGGACCGCGACGAACGGATGCCGAGGGCTCTGGCGCAGGCTCATCAGCACCTCGACTTCGCGTTGCAGCAGCAGCCCCATCGCGCTCGGCAGCGTCTGCGGCGGGCCGACGATGCTGGCGTGAGCGCGGTGGCAGGCGCCGAAGGCATCATCGACGTAGGCGTCGATGCCGTCGACGAGCCGCGCCACGAATGCGGGATCGTTGGCCTCCTCACCCGGGTCGAAGCGGAGGTTCTCGAGCAGTTCGACGCCCGGGGCGAGTTCGGCGAGCCGGACACGGACGGGTTCCATCGAGTACTTCGGCTCAGGCGTTCCCTTGGGCCTTCCGAGGTGCGAGGCGGTCACCACGGAGGCGCCGCGCTCGAGGAGCCATTGGATCGTCGGCAGTGCGGCACGGATGCGGAAGTCGTCGGTGATCGCTCCCCCGTCCATGGGGACGTTGAAGTCGGTGCGGACCAGCACCCGCTTGCCGCGCACATCACCGAGGTCGGGCAGGGTGGGAATGCGGCCGCTCACGGCACCGCCAGTGGGTCGATGTCGTCGCGGCAGATCACTTCTTGGCGGCAGCCTTCTTCGCCGGCGACTTCGTCGCTGGCGTCCGCCGTGCCGGTGACTTCTTCGCTGCGCGTCGCGCTGCGACGACCTGGGCGCCGGCAAAGAGCGTGGTGTCGACGAGGCGGTTCGAGTAGCCCCACTCGTTGTCGTACCACGCCAGCACCTTCACCATCTTCCCCATGCTCGCCGTGAGACCGGCATCGAAGATGCTGCTGTGAGGATCGGTGACGATGTCGCTCGACACGATCGGGTCCTCGGTGTAGCGGACGATTCCCTTCAGCGAGCCGGCGGCAGCCTTCTTGAAGGCGGCGTTGATCTCGTCGACGGTGGCAGCCCGCTTCAGGTTGGCGGTGAAGTCGACGATGCTGCCGGTGGGCACCGGCACCCGCAGCGAGGTGCCGTCGAGACGGCCCTTCATGCTGGCCAGCACGAGGCTGGTGGCACGGGCGGCCCCGGTGCTGGTGGGAACGATGTTGATCGCAGCGCCACGTGCCCGCCGCAGGTCCTTGTGGGGGCCGTCGACCAGTTGCTGGTCGCCCGTGTAGGCGTGCACCGTCTGCATGAGACCCTGCTCGACGCCGAACGCGTCGTCGAGCACCTTCACGAGCGGGACGAAGCAGTTGGTGGTGCAGCTGGCATTCGAGATGACCTTCTGCTTGCGGATGTTGAACTCGTGGTGGTTCACGCCGTACACGAACGTTGCGTCGGCGCCATCGCACGGCGCCGACACGATCACGAGCGGCGCCCCGCCGTCGAGATGCATCGCCGCCTTGTCGCGCGACGTGAAGATGCCGGTGCTCTCGATGACCACGTCGACGCCGAGGTCGCCCCAGGGCAGGGCCTTGGGATCGCGCTCGGACAGCACGGTGATCTCGTCGCCGTCGACGATGATGCCGCGCTTGCCGACCTTTACGGTGCCGTCGAAGCGGCCGAGCACCGAGTCGTACTTCAGCAGGTGGGCCATCGTCTCGAGCGAGCCGAGGTCGTTCACGGCGACGATGTCGATCTTGGCGTTGCGCTGCTTGGCGGCGCGCAGGAAGTTGCGTCCGATGCGGCCGAAGCCATTGATGCCAACGCGAACCGTCATGTGAGACATCCTTTCGAGAGCCGGGGCGACCGGATGCGACGTTACCAATGCGGCACCGTCGGACTGAAGAGGCGTTGGGCGGCCGGCAGGGGCCAATCGGGCTCAGCGTTCGATGTCGCGGTGCCCGACGCGGACAGCGTGTCCGATCAGGCGAAGTCGCCGGGCGATCTCCTCGGCAATGGCCACGCTGCGGTGCCGGCCACCGGTGCAGCCGACGGCCACCGTCAGATAGGTGCGTCCCTCATCCTCGTACGCCGGCAGCAGGCTGGTCATCATCCCCTCGAAGTGCTCGAGGAAGTCGGCCGCAGGGCCACTGCCCAGTACGAAGTCGCGCACGGCAGCGTCACGGCCCGTGAGTGGGCGGAGGGCCTCGTCCCAGTGCGGATTGGGAAGGAATCTCAGGTCCATCACGATGTCGGCGTCCATCGGCAGCCCGTGCTTGTATCCGAAGCTCTCGACGGCGAGGTGCATTCGCCGGGCGTCGTCGACGGCGTCGAACGCAGCGAGCAGCTTGGCCTTGAGCTGGTGCACGTTCAGGTCGGTGGTGTCGATGACGAGGTCGGCGGCCGATTTCACCGGTTCGAGCTGCCGGCGCTCGAGATCGATTGCCTCCACCAGCCCGTCGGCCTCGCCGTCGAGGGGGTGCTTGCGCCTGGTGGCGTCGTAGCGCTTCACCAGCATCGGCGTCGAGGAATCGAGGTACAGCAGCCTGACCCGGTGCCCGGCGCCGCGCAGGGCTGCGACGCGCGGCAGGAGCTCGACATGCTGGCGGCCCGCCACCAGCGCCAGCTGGCCGATCCCGCTGCCCGGCTTGCTGACCAGCTCGACGATGGTGTCGACGAGCTCGGTGGGCAGATTGTCGATCACGTACCAGCCGAGGTCCTCGAGCACGGCTGCGGCCGCCGACCGCCCGGCACCCGACATGCCGGTGATCAGCAGGATGTCAGCCATCGCCGCGATCGTACGACGGTCAGCGCTTCCGGGCGCGGAGGTACAGCAGGCGCGGCACCGTGCTCGCAGCGGCGTACTCCTCGGCTCGTGCAAGAAAGCCATCCGGAGGTGATGGCTCGTCCATCCGCTCGATGAACAGGCCGTGTGCGGCGAGCGCATTCACGTACCGGCCGAGCGGCCGGTGGACGAAGGGGATGAACACGCCCTTCTCGACCTCCTCGAGCGTCTCGTCCTCGACGAGGTAGGGGCCGATGCGCCAGTACTGCTCGGGCGGGTCGAGCACCTGGTCGTCGATCCAGCCGCTGCCTGGCGTCTGCAGCAGCGGATGGTTGAGGAAGAAGCAGAACCTGCCGCCGTCCACCAGCACCCTCGCCACCTCGGCGATCGCGGCGTCGACGTCGCGGATGTGCTCGAACACCAGGCATGCGACAACAGCGTCGAATGTGCGGTCCCCGAACGGCAGTGCGGCCGCACCAGCCTGCGCCACGCTGCTACCCCGCTCGGCGGCGACACGTACGCAGTTCCACGTGGGGTCGATGCCCACCGTCGTGGCGCCCAGGCGTGTAGCGAGGCGGCTCACCTGGCCATCGCCGCAGCCGACGTCGAGCACCGTGCCTGCGCCGGCGAGTTCCCGGGCTGCCATCGGAAGGATCTGCTCCTCGTACTCGGGATCGGCGCCGTCGGTGAACCCGTCGATCCACCAGCCCGCATGCTGCTCCCAGGCGCTGCCGTCCGGCCGCTCGTCTGCCACGCACCGAGCGTACGGCGATGGGGCCAGCGCGAGGCGGTTCGCCGGCCACTGCAGAGGCTCCGTAGTCTCACCTCATGACGATCAGCTTCCGTGCCCTCGAGATCCCCGCCGCCGACCTCGCTGAGAAGCCGCTCGGCCAGCCATCGGCCGAGCCCCTGTCGGGCGAGATCCTCACCCGGGCGAAGGTGTTCCTCGACAATCCCACCGTCACTGCCGGCACGTGGGAGTGCGAGCCGGGCGCATCGCGGTGGGAGTTCACCACGCGCGGCGAGGTCATCTACGTGCTGAAGGGGCGGATGACGGTGCACGAGGACGGCGGCGAGCCGGTCGAGCTCACCGCTGGCTCGAGCTGCATCTTCCCTGTCGGCTGGAAGGGCGTGTGGACCGTGCACGAGACGCTCCGCAAGGTGTTCACCGTGTACCGCGAGCCGAAGTGAAGTTCTCGCTCTGGCCCTCGAATGGGCGCTCGTGGGACGAGACGCTCGAGCTCGCTCACTGGGCTGAGCAGTCGGGTCTCGACGGCTTCTGGTACGCCGATCACCTCATGCCGTTCCGGATCGGCGGCGTGGCGGATCCGGGAGACGCGCACGAATGCTGGACGATCCTCACCGCCGTCGGTGCCCTGGTGCCTCGGGTGCGGCTGGTCTCGATGGTCTCGCCGGTCACCATCCACCACCCCGTCGTCCTCGCAAAGCGAGCAGTGACCGCCGATCACGTGTCGGGCGGACGGGCCGTGCTCGGCCTCGGCGCAGGCTGGCAGGAGAACGAGCACGTCGCCTACGGCTTCGATCTCCCGGCCCCGCGTCAGCGCGTCGACCGATTCGCCGAGGCGATCGAAGTGGTCCAGCGACTGCTTCGCTCCCAGCCCGGCGAGTCGGTCCGATTCGCGGGCAGCACCTTTCCGCTTGCGGAGGCACCGCTGGCTCCGCGCCCCGTTGGCGATCGCCTGCCGGTACTCGTCGGAACCGGCAGTCCCCGAATGCTGCGACTCACTGCCCGCTGGGCCGACGAGTGGAACACCTGGGGCGATCCCGACCAGGTACGCGTCCGCACCGAGTCGTTCCTCGCCGCATGCGACCGTGAGGGACGCGATCCGTCGACGCTGCGCCGCTCGGTGCAGGCCCTCATCTTCCTCGACGGCGGACCGCCAGGTGAGCAGCCAGTTGCCGGCCGAAGCCTGGTCGGCACGTCAGGTGCGCTGGTCGAGTTGCTGCAGCGGTACGCCGACCAGGGTGTTGACGAGTTCGCCATCCCCGACTTCAACCTCGGGTCGACCCACGCCGAGCGCATGGACGTACTCGAGCGACTGCGCACCGAGGTCCTCCCGCACGTGCGCTGACTGACGGGGAGTCGGTCAGCCGTCGCCGGCCGGCGGATGGAACTTGGCGTGCACTGCAGCGGCGACGTCGTCGGGCAGGAACGACAGCGCCCGAAGGTCGTCGAGCGAGGCCCGCTTGACCGCGTTCACCCCTCCGAGTGCCTTCAGCAGCTTCTGCCGGCGCGCATCGCCGAGACCGGGAATGCCGTCGAGTGCGCTCGTCGTCATCCGCTTACCCCTGAGTTCGCGGTGGAACCGATTCGCGAAGCGATGGGCCTCATCGCGGACTCGCTGCAGCATGAACAGCGCATCGCTGCCGCGAGGCACCTCGACGGGCGACGGCCGTCCGGGCACGAACACCTCCTCGAATCGCTTCGCAAGCGAGGCCACCGGGATCTCGTCGGCTAGTCCGAGCGCTGCGACGACTCGCTCGGCGACTGCCAGCTGACCCTTCCCACCGTCGACGAGCAGCAGTTGCGGCGGGTAGGCGAACTTCCGGCGTCGCGCCGCCGGGCGCTGTCCCGTTGGCGGCGGCACGCCCGCCGGATCGGCCGCATCCGGATCTGCGGCCGACTCGAGCTCAGTGTCGAGTGGTGCGTCGCGCTCGTCGAGGTACGCCTGCAGCCGTCTCGTGAGCACTTCCTCCATGGCGGCGTAGTCGTCGTTGCCGTCAACCGTCCGAACCTTGAAGCGCCGGTACTCGCGGGGGTTCGGCATGCCGTCCTCGAGTACCACCATGCTCCCCACATAATCGGTGCCCTGCAGGTGCGCCATGTCGTAGCACTCGATGCGCAGCGGGGCCTCCGGCAGGCCGAGCAGGTCCTGCAGTTCGGTCAGCGCCCGGCTGCGCGCGTTGTGGTCGCTCGCCCGGCGAAGGCGATGGCGGACGAACTCCTCCGTGGCATTGCGGGTGACGGTCTCGTGCAGCGAGCGCTTGTCGCCACGCTGCGGCACCCGCACCTGCACCCTGCTGCCCCGCATCGCCGAGAGCCAGTCCTCGTACGTGTCGGCCGACTCCGGCTCACACGGCACGAGCACCTGCTTCGGGATGCCGAGCGGCGGATCATCGCCGTAGAGCGACTCGAGGATCCGGTCGACGAGCCCGCCGGCGGTGAGCGCCTCGACCTTGTCGAGCACGAACCCGCGCCGGCCGACCACCCGGCCCTTGCGGACGAAGAACACCTGCACTGCGGCCTCGAGGTCGTCATCAGCCAGGCCGACGACGTCGAGGTCCTCGCTGCGCTCGGCCACCATCTGCTGCTTCTCGATCGCCTTGCGCACGGCGAGGAGACGGTCGCGCACGCGCGCTGCCCGCTCGTACTCGAGCGCAGCCGATGCTGCGGCCATCTCGGCCTCGAGACGGCCGACGATCTCGTCGGTGTCGCCATCGAGGAACTCGCACAGTTCGGCCACCAGGGCTCGGTAGCGCTCCTCGTCGATCTCTCCGACACATGGCCCAGCGCACTTCTCGATGTGGAACAGCAGGCACGGCCGTCGGAGCCGCTGGTGCTCGTTGAACTTGCCCTGGCTGCAGGTGCGCACCGGAAAGCTGCGCAGCAGCAGGTCGAGCGTGTCGCGGATGGCATAGGCGTGCGCGTAGGGGCCGAAGTAGCGGGTGCCCTTCCGCTTGCGGCCGCGCATCACCATCGCCCTGGGGAACTGCTCGTCGAGCGTGACGGCGAGGAAGGGGTAGCTCTTGTCGTCTCGCAGTCGCACGTTGAACCGCGGCCGGTGCTCCTTGATGAGGCTGTACTCGAGCATCAGCGCCTCGACCTCGTTGCGCACCTCGATCCACTCCACCGATGTCGCGGTGGCCACCATCTGCGCAGTGCGCGGATGCAGGTGGCGGGCGTCCTGGAAATAGCTCGACAGCCGCTGGCGCAGGCTCGACGCCTTGCCGACGTAGATCACCCGCCCGTCGCGGTCCCTGAACTGGTAGGAACCCGGCGAATCGGGGATCGTGCCCGCAGGCGGTCGCTCGACCATGGTGCTCCGAGCCTATGGCGGCCACCGTGCGCGCGGCCGCTGGTGCGGTGCTCGGGGCACGACCGGAGCAGTCGTCCGGCGGCGGGTAACGTGGCGTCCGATGGCCGGGCGGTTCTCACTCTCCTTCCCTGGTCGGCGCGACGAGGACGACCCCTGGTTCAACATCGGCGGCCTCGCCGTCACCACGTCGGTGCTGGTCCCGCTGCTGTGCGTCATGTCGATGTTCGTGTGGGCCGTCAGCCCATCGCTCCTCGTCCCATTCGTTCTCTACCCGGGCGACATTGCCGGTGGACAGGTCTGGCGGCTCGTCACGTGGCCTCTCGCCAACGGTCCCGACTTCTGGACGGTTCTCCTGCTGGCGATGCTCTGGTACTTCGGGCGCGAACTCGAGCGGATGGTCGGCAGGCGTCGCTACGCCACGCTGATGGTGCTGCTCGCTGTCGTGCCCGGGATCGTCGCCTCCATCGCCGGTGTCGAGATGGCCGGCATCCGTCCAGTCGAGATCGCTGTCTTCTGCATCTTCTGCGCGCAGTTCCCCGACGTGAGGTTCTGGGGGGCAGTGCCCGCCTGGGTGTTCGCCCTGGTCATCGTCGGAATCGAAGCCCTCCTGCTGGTCGGCAGTCGCCAGGGCGGCGGCCTGCTGGTGCTGATCGCCTCGCTCGCCACTGCGGCGCTCGTGTCGCGCCGCTACGGACTGCTCGCTGCGTACGCATGGATCCCGCAGTTCGGCTCGCCGAGCGGCGACGGTCGCCCCCGTCGGAGGCAGAAGCGCTCGTCGTCGAAGCGGTCGGGCGGCCAATCTGTCGTGCAGGGCCCGTGGGAGCAGCCGTCGCAGGGACTCTCCGCTGCCGAGCAACTCGAACTCGACGGCCTGCTCGACAAGACCAGCGCCGGCGGTCTCGATTCGCTGTCGAGGGCCGAGAAGGCACGCCTGAACGAACTCAGCAAGAAGCTCCGCTCGCGCTGAGCGACGGCTGCCTCAGGCGGCGAGCGCCGTCGATGGCCTACTGCGCAGGAGGTGCACGTAGGCCAGTACCAGCAGTAGGCCGGCCGCCACGGTGGCCGCGTCCGCCAGCAGGTGGTAGCCCCAGGCCTGCTTGATGAACCCTGACGAGAATGCCGCAATCCCCCCACAGAAGCTCATCGTGAGGTCGGCGGTGCCCTGCACCTCGACTCGCGACTCGGCCGGCACCGCGCTCGTGAGGATGCTCGAGCCGGCGATGAGGCCGATGTTCCATCCGAGGCCCAGCAGGAACAGGCCTGCGAAGATCATCCCCGGCACGTAGCCCGCCACCACCGTCACCACCGTGCCGGCACCGAGCACGACGGCGCCGGTCATGACGGCACGTATCTGCCCGACGCGGGCGACGAACCGGCCGACCAGTGGGGCGAACGCATACATGCCCACGATGTGCAGGGCGATGACATACGCAGAGAGATCGCTGTGGTCGTGGTCCTTCATGTGCGGTGGCGTCATCGTCATCACCGCCACCATCGCCGCCTGCGACACCACCATGGCTACGAGGCCCAGTGGGGCGAGCGGACTGCGAGCGATCACGCCGGCGGAGAGGCGCACCTGCCGCAGCGGGCGAACTCGCTCGGCGGTCGGATCCAGTTGCCCGTTCACCGCCAGCGGGTCGGGGCGCAGGCGCGACCACACGACGACTGCGGAAATGACCAAGAGCAGCGACGCGAATGCGAATGGGCCGACGAGATCGTCGAGACCGAGCCAGCGTCCGAGCCGTTTCTCCTGCGGAGTCAGCATCGGTCCGAATGCCGCACCAAGCGTGCCCACCCACACGATTGCCGCAATGGCGGTTGCCTTCTTGCCGTCAGGTGCCAGGTCGGCAGCGACATAGCGGCCCTGCAGGGTCGCTGCCTGGGCGCCGCCGAAGAGCACCATCCCGACGACGAACAAGGCGACGACATGCACCTGGCCGCCGATTCCCGCCACGGCCGCCCCGGCGGCGCCGAGGCCGAAGGCGAGCACGAGGCCTGGGCGCCGGCCGCGTCGGCGCATGTACGCCGCCAGTGGAACAGCGAGGAACGCCGAGCCGAGCGTGAACGCGGCGCTGCCGATGCCAGCGAGGCGGTCGCTGCCGAGCAGGTCGCTGGCCAGCAGTGTCACGACCGCGACGACACCGGCCACGGCCGCCTGCCCCGGAACCTGGGCCAGTCGCAGCGTGGTGATGGTCCGCCGCTGCAGGCGGTCGAGTTCGGCGTCGTCAATCACGGCAGTCACCGGCGCATCGTCACAGACGCGATCGGCCGTCACCGGTACCGCCGTGCGGCGCCAGGCAGAGGCGACCGACTGCTGGCCGTGCGATCAGCGGTCGAGCAACGCGGCGAGGAAACGCCCTGTGTGGCTGCCGGCCGCCGCCGCCACAGTCTCAGGAGGACCCTCGGCCACCACGGTGCCGCCACCGCTGCCGCCCTCCGGGCCGAGGTCGATGAGCCAGTCGGCAGTCTTGATGACGTCGAGGTTGTGCTCGATCACCAGCACTGTGTTGCCCTGATCAACGAGACGCGACAGCACGGTGAGCAGTCGGCGGACGTCCTCGAAATGCAGGCCGGTGGTGGGTTCGTCGAGCAGATAGATGGTGTGCCCCGTGCCCCGCTTGGCGAGCTCTGTGGCGAGCTTGACGCGCTGCGCCTCGCCGCCCGACAGCGTGGGTGCCGACTGGCCCAGCCGGACATACCCGAGTCCGACATCCATCAGCGTCTGCATGTAGCGGGCAATCGCCGGCTGGTTGGCGAAGAAGCCCACTGCATCGGCAACCGGCATGTCGAGCACCTCGGCAATGTTCTTGCCCTTGAACTCGATGTCGAGCGTGTCGCGGTTGTAGCGAGCCCCCTTGCACACCTCGCATGGCACGTACACGTCGGGCAGGAAGTGCATCTCGATCTTGATCGTGCCGTCGCCCGAGCACGCCTCGCAGCGGCCACCCTGCACGTTGAAGCTGAACCTGCCCGGCAGGTAGCCGCGCACCTTGGCCTCGGCAGTGGTCGCGAACAGTTTGCGGATGTTGTCGAAGACTCCGGTGTAGGTGGCCGGATTGCTGCGAGGTGTCCGGCCGATCGGCGACTGGTCCATGTCGATCACCTTGTCGAGGTGGTCGACGCCCCTGATCGTCTTGTGCTTGCCGGCCGCGTCCTTCGACTTGTAGATCTTCTGCATCAGCACCGGAAGCAGGATGTCGCGCACGAGTGTGCTCTTCCCGCTGCCGCTCACGCCGGTGACGGCGACGAAGCAACCGAGCGGAATGCGCACGTCGATGTTCTGCAGGTTGTGCTCGCGTGCGCCGACCACCTCGAGCCACTGCAGGCCCGGCGACCGGCGCTGAGACGGCACCGGGATCGACTTGCGCCCGCTGAGGTACTGCCCGGTGACCGACTCCTTCGACTTCAGGATCCCCTTCACCGGGCCGCTGTACACCACGGCGCCGCCATGCTCGCCGGCACCGGGGCCGATGTCGACGATCCAGTCGCTCTCCTTGATGGTGTCCTCGTCGTGCTCAACGACCAGCACCGTGTTGCCGAGATCGCGGAGGCGGACCAGCGTGTCGATGAGCCGCCGGTTGTCCCGCTGGTGCAAGCCGATCGACGGCTCGTCGAGCACGTAGAGCGTGCCCACCAGTCCGCTGCCGATCTGGCTTGCGAGGCGGATGCGCTGCGCCTCGCCACCGGCCAGCGTGCCGGCTGACCGGGAGAGTGTGAGGTAATCGAGGCCGACGTCGAGCAGGAAGCCGAGACGGGCGTTGATCTCCTTGGTCACGCGCTCGGCGATCATGCGATCGCGCTCGCTGAGATCGAGCGCGGAGAGAAAGCCGCTCGAGTCGGCGATTGCCATGTCGCAGATCTCGGAGATGTTCTTGCCGCCCACCGTGACGGCGAGCGTCGATGGCTTCAGCCTGGCGCCGCCGCACTTCGGGCAGGGAACCTCGCGCATGTAGCCCTCGTACTGCTCACGCGACCAGTCGCTCTCGGCTCCCTCTCGGCGACGGTTGAGCCACGGGATGACACCCTCGTACGCAGTCGAGTACTCGCGTGTGCGGCCATAGCGATTGCGGTACTTCACCTTCATGTTGCCGGAGACACCATGAAGGATGACCTTCTGGGCCTTCGCGCTGAGCTTGCCGTACGGCTTGTCGAGGTCGATCCCCTGAGTGGCAGCCACCGCCTCGAGCATCCTCGTGAAGTACTGGGTGTGGCTGCTGCGCCACGGGGCGATCGCCCCCTCGTTGATCGACAGGTCGGGGTCGGGCACGACCAGCTCGGGGTCGACCTCGAAGGTGGTGCCGAGGCCGTCGCAGGTCTCGCATGCACCGTACGGCGAGTTGAACGAGAAGTTGCGAGGCGCTGGCTCGTCGTAGCTCGTGCCGCACTTCGGGCACGCCAGGTGCTGGCTGAACGTGAGCGTCTCGCTCTCGGTCTCACTACGGATCAACTCGACCTCGGCGACCCCCTCGGCGAGGCGCAGCGCCGTCTCGAGCGAGTCGGTGAGCCGCCGCTCGATGCCGTCACGACGCACCAGTCGGTCGACGACGATCTCGATGGTGTGCTGTTCGTAGCGCGCGAGTCGTTCATCGCGCTTCAGGAACTCGGTGATGTCGACCACCTCGTGGTCGATCCTGGCGCGGACGAAGCCCTGCGACGCAAGGTCGGCCAGCAGTGTCTCGTACTCGCCCTTGCGTCCACGCACGACGGGTGCCAGCACCTGGAAGCGGGTGCCGTCGGGTAGCAGCAGGATCCTGTCGACGATCTGCTGTGGTGTCTGGCGCTGCAGGCGGGTGCCGTCGCTGGCGCAGTGCTGCACGCCGATGCGGGCGAAGAGCAGACGGAGGTAGTCGTACACCTCGGTGATGGTGCCGACAGTGGAACGCGGATTGCGGCTGGCGCTCTTCTGGTCGATCGAGATGGCCGGCGAGAGACCCTCGATGACATCGACATCGGGCTTGTCCATCTGCCCGAGGAACTGGCGCGCATAGGCGCTGAGTGATTCGACATACCGTCGTTGGCCCTCGGCATAGATGGTGTCGAAGGCGAGGCTGCTCTTGCCCGAGCCCGAGAGCCCGGTGAACACGATGAGACGGTCACGGGGCAGCTCGACGCTGACATTCTTGAGATTGTGCTCGCGGGCGCCGCGGACGACGATCTTCGCTTCAGGGGCGGTGGGCACGGGCGCAGGCTACCGATGCGGTCGGCGACAGTCTCAACCGGCGACGGGGACGACGATGGCGAATGCGGGCTGAGGTGGGCCGGCGTCGCCTGGCATCAGGCACGCGTCACCCGGCATCGCGGAGTTCGCGACGCAGTTCGGACACCTCGTCGCGGAGACGGGCGGCGTACTCGAACTTCAGGGCGGTGGCGGCCTCGTGCATCTCCTCCTCGAGCGTCTGGATCAGCCGGGCGAGCTCCTGCTGTGGCAGGGTCTTCAGTTCGCGCTGCACCTTGTCGCGCTCGCGGTTGCGGCGCTGCCCCTTGCCGGGCACCGGCGCCGTGTCGTCGGGACGCAGCAACGAGAGGATGTCCCCCACCGCCTTGCGGATGGTCTGCGGATTGATTCCGTGCTCAGCGTTGTAGGCCACCTGGCGCTGGCGCCGCTCGCGGGTGGTATCAATCGCCCTCTGCATCGACGGCGTGACCGCGTCGGCGTACATCACGACCTGGCCGTCGACGTTGCGGGCTGCGCGGCCGATCATCTGGATGAGCGAGGTCTCACTGCGAAGGAAGCCCTCCTTGTCGGCGTCGAGAATGCACACGAGGCTGACCTCGGGCAGGTCGAGTCCCTCGCGAAGCAGGTTGATGCCGACAAGCACGTCGAACTCGCCGAGCCTGAGGGAGCGGAGGATCTCGATTCGCTGGACGGTGTCGATGTTGCTGTGCAGGTAGCGGACCCGCAGTCCCTGCTCAAGCAGGTACTCGGTGAGATCCTCGGCCATCTTCTTGGTGAGCGTGGTGACGAGGACCCGGTCGCCCATTCCGATGCGGTTGTGCACGAGTTCGATGAGGTCGTCGATCTGCCCCTTGGTGGGCTTCACGATCACCTCCGGGTCGACGAGGCCGGTGGGCCGGACGATCTGCTCCACCACCTGTGCGCTGTGCTGGATCTCGAATGGTGCCGGCGTGGCAGAGAGGAAGATGCACTGCTTGATGCGCTCCATGACCTCCTCGAAGCGCAGCGGACGGTTGTCGGCGGCGCTCGGGAGGCGGAATCCGTGCTCGATTAGCTCGTCCTTGCGACGGCGGTCGCCGAGGTACTGACCGTGCAACTGCGGCACGGCGACATGGCTTTCGTCGACGACGAGCAGGTAGTCGTCGGGAAAGTAGTCGAGCAGCGTGAAGGGTGGCTCGCCATGGCTGCGGCCGTCGATGTGCATCGAGTAGTTCTCGATGCCGTTGCAGTAGCCGACCTCCTGGATCATCTCGAGGTCGTACTGCGTGCGCATGCGGAGTCGCTGGGCCTCGAGCAGCTTTCCGTTCGACTCGAAGTGCGCCAGTCGCTGCTGCAACTCGGCCTCGATGCCGAGAACCGCCTTGCGCATTCGCTCGTCGCCGGCGACATAGTGGGTTGCCGGGAAGATGAGGATCTCGGAGTGCTCGGAGAGCATCTCGCCAGTGAGCGGATCGACCACCGTGATCCGGTCGACCGTGTCGCCGAACATCTCGATGCGCACCACCGATTCCTCGTACGAGGGATGCACTTCGATGGTGTCGCCGCGCACGCGGAACTTGCCGCGGCCGAGCACCGCATCGTTGCGGTCGAACTGCAGGTCGACGAGCCGCCGCAGAATGCTGCGCATGTCGTAGTCGACGCCCGTGTGCAGCTCGAGCAGCTGACCGCGGTACTCGGCCGGATCACCCATGCCGTAGATGCAGCTCACCGACGCCACCACAATGGTGTCGCGCCGGGTGAGCAGCGCTGCGGTGGCCGAATGCCGGAGCCGGTCGATCTCGTCATTGATCGACGAGTCCTTCTCGATGTAGGTGTCGCTCGACGCGATATAGGCCTCGGGCTGGTAGTAGTCGTAGTAGCTGACGAAGTACTCGACCCGGTTGTTGGGGAAGAACTCGCGCATCTCCTGGGCCAGCTGCGCAGCGAGCGACTTGTTGGGGGCGAGGATGAGCGTAGGCCGCTGCACTGCCTCGATCGTCCATGCGATCGTGGCGCTCTTTCCTGAGCCGGTGATGCCGAGCAGCGTCTGGAAGCGGTCGCCGCGGCGGACGCCATCGGCCAGGGCAGCGATGGCGGCAGGCTGGTCGCCGGCCGGGGCGAAGGGCGACACAACCTCGAACTGCCGCGTCGACACCGTCATGCGGTCACTCTAGCGAGACGAACGGATGTTCGGAGGGGCTACGGGGCGCCGCCAGGACGGTCGACCGCGTCGATGCGACCGACCTCATGGTCGGGCGGCAGGTGCGGCAGTCCCTCGAGCCAATCCCATACTCGCTGCACCTGCGCCTCGAGGGCCGCGACGGCGCCACTGTTGTCGACCACAATCGACGCCGTCGCCAGTCGGGCCTCGCGGCTCGCCTGCCGAGCGATTCGCGCCCGTGCATCGTCATCGGAGAATCCGCGTCCCTCGACGAGTCGCTGCACCTGGGTCTCGACCGGCACGTCGACCACGATGATGCCTTGCAGGCCAGCACGCGGGTTCTCTGTCAGCAGTGGGATGTCCATCACCACGACCCTGTCGCTCGACGCGTGCTCCCTCACCCGGCGATTCATCTCGGCACCGACAGCAGGGTGGACGATGGCGTTGAGCGCAGCGAGTGCGTCGGCATCGCCGAACACCCGGCTGGCGAGCAGCGCCCGGTCGAGCGCTCCGTCGGCGGCGAGGATGTCGGCGCCGAAACGCTCGGCAAGCGCAGCCAGCACCGGCGAACCCGGTGCCTGCACATCGCGCACCACTTCGTCGGCGTCGACGATCACCGCGCCACGCGCCGCTAGAGCCCGCGCGACAGTCGACTTTCCTGAGCCAATCCCGCCCGTGAGGCCGACGAGTTTCACGCCCAGACCGTAGTCCGACCGTCCACGTCGGCGTCCGTGCCCCAGCACCGTGAAGGGTCGGTCGGGTAGGTTTCCGTACGTGACCGACCGGGCGACGATCGAGCGAAGCTCCGCCGACGAGGGCCGCACCGAGGAGTCCGGCCCTCGCGCCGATGCGGCAGTGCCCGCACCGCCCGCTCCGGCTCCCAGCGTGGCCCCACTCGCACCGGCCGCCGCACACGGCATGACGGCGGCGCCTGAGGTCGAGCCGGCGGTTCGCAGCGCTCCCGTGTGGCCACTGCGCGTCGCAGCGCTGGTGGGCACCTTCGCCCTTGCGCTGCGGCCGGTCGCCGACGGCGAATGGGACCTCGCCCTCCTCGTGGCCGCGGCCTGCGTCTACACACTCGCCTCATGGCGGATGTCGCTCCCCACCCGCAACTCGCAGCGGATCCGCGTCGCGATCCTCGCCGAGCAGCTGGTCATCTGCATCGGCGTGGTGAGCACCGGCATGTGGTCGTCGCCACTCGCCGTGCTGTTCCTCCCCACGGCGCTGCTCGCGGGCTTTGCCGCAGGGGCGGGCTTCAGCGCATTCGTCAGCGGCGCAGCAGTGCTGGCCGTCACCGCCCAGCAGGCGGCCTTCGACAGTCCCGGCGAGGCGGTGCCAGCCGGCGTCGCTGCCGCCGCTGCGCTCGGTG
>JBJOMQ010000010.1:0-40235 GCA_046052275.1 Actinomycetota bacterium
CTCACCATCGTGCGCACCGAGCTGGGCGAGGAGGTCATCAACCGGATGATCAGCGACGGCGTCATCGAGGCGCGCCCGGCGCAGGAGGACGAGGTGGCGATGAAGCTGCTGCGCACGCTCAGCATCGTCAGCCGCCGCCGCTGGCCGGACTGGGCCGATCGTGCGCCGACCATCGGCGTCCCACCGCCGAAGAAGAAGGCCGACGGCTCGGCCCCCGCAGCACACTGACACTCAGCGATGGAAGCAGCCACCCAACCCGGCGAACCCGGCTCTGCCGAGCAGATCGTCCGCACCAGCGGTGCCCGCCTCGACTACTCGGGGACGATGAGCTACGGCGACTACCTGCACCTCGACGAGGTCCTCGGCGCCCAACACCTGATGTCGGGTGCCCACGACGAGCTGCTCTTCATCATCCAGCACCAGACCAGCGAGCTGTGGATGAAGCTCATGCTGCACGAGCTGCGGGGTGCCATCGACCACGTCGCCGCCGACAGTCTCGCTCCCGCATTCAAGATGCTCAGCCGCGTCAGCCGCATCATGGAACAGCTCGTGCATGCGTGGGACGTGCTCTCCACGATGACGCCGCCCGAGTACACGGCGATCCGGCCGGCGCTCGGCACCAGCAGCGGATTCCAGAGCCACCAGTACCGGTGCATCGAGTTCGCATGCGGCAACAAGAACCCGGCGATGATCGAGCCGCACCGCCACCATCCCGAGCGGCTCGCCGAGGTACAGGCAGCGTTCGATGCACCGTCGCTGTACGACGAGTCGCTCCGGCTGCTTGCCCGTAGGGGCATCGCCGTGCCCGCCGACGTTCTCCACCGCGATGTGACCCTGCCGTACTCGGCCCACCCCGGCGTCGAGGCTGCATGGCTCGACGTCTACCGCGATCCCGACGCCAACTGGGACCTCTACCAGCTCGGCGAGGAACTCGTCGACCTCGAGGACACCTTCCGGCTGTGGCGCTTCCGCCATCTCACTACCGTGCAGCGGATCATCGGCGTGAAGGCGGGCACGGGCGGCACGTCGGGCGTCGGATACCTCCGCTCGATGCTCGACATCGTGCTCTTTCCCGAGCTGTGGTCGATGCGCACCGCGCTGTGACGCGGCGTCGTCGGCGATAGGTTCGCCGGTGCGATGGCACGCACGACGAAGACTCCCCCGCCCTCCACGCTCGTGCTCCTCGTGCGCCACGGGCAGACCCCCACCACCGGCAAGGTCCTGCCCGGCCGGGCACCTGGTCTGCACCTCGCCGATGCCGGCCGTGAGCAGGCCGAGCGCGCTGCGGCACGAATTGCCGAACTGCCGCGTGTCGATGCGCTGTACGCCTCGCCGCTCGAGCGTGCCCGCGAGACAGCAGCCCCCATCGCCGCTGCCCGCAAGCTCCGCGTACAGGTCGAACGCGGCCTGCTCGAATGCGACTTCGGCGAATGGACGGGCCGCGAACTGGCAGCCCTGTCGAAGCTGCCCGAGTGGCAGACCGTGCAGCGCGCACCCAGCACCTTCACCTTCCCTGGTGGCGAGAGCTTCACGGCGATGCAGACGCGAATGGTGGCCGCCGTCGACCGCATCCGCGCCAAGCACGCTGGCGGGGTGGTGGTGTGCGTCTCGCACGCCGACCCCATCAAGGCCCTTGTCGCCCACGCCCTCGGCACGCACATCGACCTGTTCCAGCGCATCGTCATCAGCACGTGCAGCATCACCGCCATCGCCTACGGCATGGGCACTCCGGTGGTGCTCACCGTCAACTCCACCGGGGGCTCGCTCGCCGAGCTGCGTCCGTCATGAGCGTCTGGTTCGACTTCGACGAGGTCGACGCCTTCACCGTCGGAGCCCTCGGCCGGCCGGGCGAGCGAACGTTCTTCCTGCAGGTGCGTCGCGGCAGCACCGTCGTCACGGTGAAGTGCGAGAAGCAGCAGGCCGCTGCCATCGCCCAGTACCTGCGCCGTGTCCTGAGCGACCTTCCCGAGCCTGCAGGCCGTCCCGTCGACGGGGCAATGGAACTCGCCGACCCGATCGAGGCCGCCTTCGTGCTCGGACCCGTCGGCCTCGGCTACGACCGGGGCACCGACATGGTGCTCGTCCAACTCGATGAGGTGCCCGCGATCGACGAGGACGGCGAGGCGGTCGAGGACGACGATGAGCGCAGCCACCTTCGCCTCTTCGTCACTCGCAGCCAGGCCGTCGCCTTCTGCTCGCGGGCCGACGACCTCGTGTCATCGGGACGGCCGGCATGCCGCTGGTGCCAGGGCCCCATCGACCCGGATGGCCACGCATGCCCGCGGATGAACTGAGCATCCTCGAACTGCTGGGTGCCGCCGACCTCGACATCGAGGGAAGGATGCCCTGGAGCAGCAATGCCACGTTCCTGGCCCGACTCGTGATCGACGGTGAGGCACGCGGGCAGGCCATCTACAAGCCGGTCCGTGGCGAGCGTCCACTATGGGACTTCGAGCCCGGCCTGCATCGCCGAGAGGTCGCCGCGTACCGGCTCAGTGCAGCGATGGGACTCGGCGTCATCCCGCCCACCGTGCTGCGCGACGGCCCGCTTGGCGAGGGCAGCGCACAGTGGTTCGTCGATGCCGACCACTCGCAGCACTACTTCACCATCTTCGAGGCGCGCACCGACGTGCACGATCAACTGCGCGCCATCGCTGCGTTCGACGTCGTCGCCAACAACACCGACCGCAAGAGCGGCCACGTCCTCATCGACAGCGAGGGACGGGTCTGGGGCATCGACAACGGGCTGTGCTTCTCCGAAGAGTTCAAGCTCCGAACCGTCGTGTGGGAGTTCGGCGGCGAGCCGCTGCCGGATGCGCTTCGAGGAGCGATCGCATCGATCGCCGAAGCCGTGCCCGATGATGTTGCCGAATTGCTCGCCGATGACGAGGTGGCAGCGCTCGCCGAACGCGCCCGGCTGCTCGCCGACGGCGGCACGTTCCCCGTCGACCCGAGCGGGCGCCGCTACCCGTGGCCGCTGGTGTGACTCGGAGCAGATGATGCAGGACACGGGCCGCCCCGGCGAATCCGACATGCCTGACGCATCCACCACGGCGGAGACGCTCGATGCCCTCGTGCACCGAGTCGACCTCGACGGGCTCGTGCGACTCGTCGACTCGCTCTGCACGCAGCGCGACTGGGCCGGCGTGCTCGCGACGCGCGATGCGTGCAGAGCCGCAGTCCGCACCGGTCGGCAGTTGTGGCCGGTGGCGACGCTCGCCGAGTACCGGCTGGCGCTCTGGGCACCCGCCGAGTGGGCTGCCACCGTGCTCGACGACGAGAGCGGGCGCTTCGCCATCGGCCCGCTCAGCGAGGTGGCCGCCCAGGGGCACGACCTCGCCGACCTGATGCCGCACGTGCACGCCCCGCACCGGATCGGGCTCATCGCCCACGAACGGGCGCTCCGAGGCGAGACCGTGCCACCCGAGACGCCCAATCCGCTCGACATTCCGTTCGAGCTCCAGCACTGGGAGCCGTCCTACCCGCTCGCCGAGTACTCCGACGGCGGGCTCAGCGATCCGGCACCGGCGGCGCCGCTCCTCGCCGGAGCGGACGTCGAGCAGTGGCCGCGCGGCGAGGCCGTCGATGACGAACTGGTCGAGGCAGCCGTCCGCCAGCTGCTCGACACGTGGTCGGCGGCATCGACCGGCCGCGTCGAGTCGAGTTGCGTCGAGGGCACCGCTGCAGAGGCCATCGGCGCGCTCGGCGTCAGGTCGGGACGCCGCGTTCCCCTCGAACTCGGTGAGGCGTTGCGATGGCTGGCCTGGGCTGGCTCGACCGGTGGGGCGCAGGGCCGACGCCGCGGTGCCGCCACCGGAAGGTTCGGCGCATGGTGGCTGCTCGCTGCGCTGGGCGACCTACTCGACGAATGGCCGCCCGAGCCGGCCGAACTCGGCCAGGTCGCCCAACGCCTGCGCTGGTGGTGGTGGGACGCAGGGGTGCCGTCGCTCGGCTGGTCGCTGCAGGTAGCCGTCGAGGATCCCGACGAGGGACTCGGCTGGGCGATCAGCGCCCACGACGGACGCTGAGACGCTCGCCGCGCCGGTCAGCCGCGCGAGCCGAGGGCGTCGATCAGCTTCGGAATGATCTTGTCGGCATCGCCGACGATGCCGAGATCGGCGATCCCGAAGATGGGCGCTTCCTTGTCCTTGTTGATGGCGATGATGTTCTTCGAGCCCTTCATGCCCACCATGTGCTGGGTGGCGCCCGAGATCCCGACAGCGATGTACACGCCCGGCTTCACCACCTTGCCGGTCTGGCCGACCTGGTAGCTGTACGGCACCCATCCAGCATCGACGATGGCACGGCTGGCGCCGGGTGCGCCCTTCAGCAGCTTGGCCAGCGACTCGATGCGCTCGTACTTCGCCGCCTCGCCGAGGCCACGACCGCCCGACACGACGATGGCCGCCTCGTCGAGCTTCGGGCCGGTGGTCTCCTCGACATGCACCGCCGTCACGGTGGCACCGCCCGTGGCGCCCAGCGCCGGAACCGGCGCCGATGCAACCGACGGCGCTGCGCCACCCGATGGCTCGGCGGCGAAGCTCTTCGGGCGGAATGCCGCGAGGTAGGGCGCCTGGCCGGTGAAGGTGGTGGTGACGAGAGAGTTGCCGCCGAAGATCGGCGTGGTGACGCTCACTGAGCCGCCCTCGGTCACCACGTCGATGTTGTTGGTGAGCACCGTGCGGTCGAGCTTCACCGACAGGCGGCTCATCACGTCGCGGCCCTCGTAGTTCTGCGGGAACATGATGAGGTCGGGTGAATCACCGCCGTCGATGACGGCCTTCATCGCTGCCGACACCGCAACGCCGGGCAGCTTGCCGGCAAGGTCGCCGGTGGCATACACCTTTGCGGCGCCGTACTCGCCGAGCGCGGCGGCGATGCCCGAGGCGTCACCTCCGACGAACGCCGTGACGGTGCCGAGCGTGCGCGCCTTGGTGAGCAGTTCGAGCGTGCCCGTGGTGGGCGCTCCCTGCGCCTGCTGTGCGAAGACCCAGATGTTCATGTCGATGCCTCTCTCAGATGACCTTCAGGTTCTCGAGGAACGACACGATGCGCAGGTGCGCCTCGCCGTCGTCCTCCACGATCTCGCCAGCGGCGCGGGCCTCGGCCTGCGCGACCTTGGTGATGCTTTGGCCGGCGCCGGCCCAGCCCACGGGGCTGATGCCGAGGTCGCCGGCGGTGACCGTGTCGATCGGCTTCGCCTTGGCGGCCATGATGCCCTTGAAGCTCGGGTAGCGAGGTTCGACGACGCCGGCCGTGACGCTGATGACGGCGGGCAGCGGACAGGTGACCTCGTCGTAACCCGATTCGGTCTGGCGGTCGACTTTCAGGGTGCCGCCCTCGACCACGACCTTCTTGGCGAAGGTCACCGACGGCAGCCCGAGCACCTCGGCCAGCTGCTCGGGCACGGTGCCGGTGTAGCCGTCGCTCGACTCGGTGGCTCCGATCACGAGATCGGCGCCGCCCATCTTGGCGATCGCCGCTCCCAGCACCTTGGCGGTGGTGAGCGCATCACTGCCCTGCAGAGCCGGATCCGACACGAGCGTGCCCTTGGCGGCGCCCATGGCCAGCGCAGTGCGCATGCCGGACACCTCGCCGTTGGGCGCCATCGACACGATGCTCACCTCGCCGCTGCCGGCGGCATCGACGAGTTGCAGCGCCATCTCGACGCCGTAGCTGTCTGACTCGTCGAGGATCAGCTTGCCGTCCCGCTTCAGGGTGTTGTCGGACCCGAGGGCGCCGGGCGTGGCCGGGTCGGGAATCTGCTTGACGCACACGATCACGTTCATAGGCGACCATTGTTACCTGCCGGTCACCCCTGCGCCCAACCGTCCGCTCACCGGTACCGTTGGTCCCTTGAGGATCCTCCTCGTCGTCAACGCCTTCGCCTCGTCGGTCACCGCCCGCAACACGGTCGTGGTGCACCGCGCCCTCAGCAAGGGCCACGAGGTGGAGGTGGTCGAGACGAATCGCCGGGGCCACGCCACCCGGTACGCGCAGGACGCCGCCCGGCGGGGCATCGACGTCGTGGTCGCCTTCGGAGGGGACGGCACCCTGAACGAGGTGGCCACCGGCGTCGCAGGTACCGGCACGGCCCTTGCCGTCCTCCCGGGCGGCAGCACCAACGTCTTCGCCCGCACCATTGGGATGCCCAACGATCCGGTGGCGAGCGTGTACCGCATCGCCGCCGGCCTCGATCGGGGGGCCATCGAGCCGATCGGCCTCGGCCGGGCCAACGGCCGCCACTTCTGCTTCCACACCGGCGTCGGGTACGACGCCGCTGTGGTGCGCGAGGTCGAGCGCCGGGCTCCGCTCAAGCGCTGGCTCGGGCACCCCCTGTTCGTCGAGGCTGCGCTGCGCACCTGGCTGCTCGGCTACGACCGGCGGCGTCCGCACTTCACGCTGGCGACGGCCGACGGCAGTCCTGTCGACGGCTTCTTCACGGTCGTGCTCAACACCAATCCGTACTCGTACCTCGGCAATCGGCCGCTCGGCATGAGCGACGCCGCCACGCTCGACCGCGGCCTCGTCGCCGTGACGTTTCGCACGCTCGACTTCGGCACGATCGTGCGCGCCGTCGTCGGGGCGTTGCGACATGGCAGCATCGCCCCGAGCGAGCATGTCGATGTCCGCACCGATCTCGCCGCCGTCGACATCGAGTCGACCTCACCGTTCCCGTACCAGCTCGACGGCGACTACCTCGGCGAGACGATGCGGCTCGAGTTCCGGCACGTCCCTGACGCAGTCAGGCTGGTGCGGCCGCTCGAACCGTGACGGCAAGGTCGGGCACGTTCGTGCAGATGCCGTCGATGCCCCATTCGTAGAGCGCAGCCATCCGCTCGGCGTCGTCGCACGTCCAGACGTTCACCTCGACACCCGCTGCGTGGCACCGGTCGAGCAGGGCACGGTCGACCGCGTGATGCCAGGGGTGCAGCGCAGCGTGTCCCTTGCGGACGAGCGTGCGCTCGACGCCATCGGGGACGTCGACACACAACCAGGCGGTGCGGATCGTCGGGGCAAGCGCGCGGCAGCGGTCGACGGTCTCCATGCGGAACGACGAGATCAGCCAGCGGGCGTCGTCATCGCGTGCGACGAGATGGGCAATGGTCTCGTCGGCGATCGATTCCGTCGGGTCGAAGTCCGGCTCGTCGGGATCGTTCTTGATCTCGACGTTCACCCACATGCCCTGGCACGCGTCGAGCGCCTCGCCGAGGGTGGGAAGGTGATCGGGCAGGTCGGCATGCACCGTTGCGGCGACGAGTCGGCCGTCGTCGAGATGCGGATTGTGGTGCACCACCAGCACCCCGTCGGCGGTGCGGCGGACGTCGAGTTCGACGGCATCGGCGCCCATGGCTTCAGCCCGCCGGAAGGCGGCCAGGGTGTTCTCGGCCTCGGCGCGGCTGGCGCCCCGGTGGGCGATCACGGCCCGTCTGCCCGGTCGTCCCCTCGGAGCGGCCCCATTGTCGTCGTCAAGCATGACTTTCCGATACCCCCTTATCGGCAGGAACTATCGCGGCCGTGGGTTCTATCACTTGTCATGAACCCTCCGGCTTCCTACGGTGCAGTCTGCGTGGTCGCCGGCGGCGTTCCACGTGCAGGTTGTCGTCCGATCCGCAATTCTGAGGTGCCCACCGTGTCGATTCCGGCTTCGAGCCTTGCCCTCGGCGCTGCCGACTATTCCTGGCGGCGACTCGCGGTGTGCCGCGACACCGATCCCGAGCTGTTCTTCCCCGTCGGCACCACCGGCCAGGCCCTGCTCCAGATCGACCAGGCCAAGCAGGTGTGCGGCGAGTGCCCCGTGCAGTCCGACTGCCTCCAGTACGCCCTCGACACCAACCAGGACGCCGGCATCTGGGGCGGTACCAGCGAGGACGAGCGCCGGTCGCTGCGGCGCACGCTCAAGCTCCGCCAGCGCGTCGCCGTCTGACGCACTGCGCCGGGTGACGCCGACCGGCACTGCGCTCAACTCGGCACCGCGCTCACACCGGAACGGTGAGCTCCACCACGGTGCCAGTGCCGCGTGCACGGTCGCCGAGGCCGGCCTCCCTGAAGTCGTCGGGCTCGCCGGCGCGCATCGTGATGGAGCCGTCGAGCTCGGTGGTCACGAGCGTGCGCACGATCGAGAGACCGAGGCCGGTGGCCTTGTTGATCTCGAAGCCCGGATCGAGGGGCCGACCGTCGTTGAGGACGCGAACGTGCACGCGTCCGTCGCCGGCACCGAGCACCACCACCACGTCGCCGCCCGGGCTGCCCTCGGGGAACCCGTGGTCGACGGCGTTCTGCAGCAACTCGGTGAGCACCACCGACAGCGGCGTTGCGATCGTGCCGGGCAGCCGTCCGCCATCGCCCTTCACCGAGAATCGCACCGGTCGGTCGACCGACTGCAAGCTCTCCTCGGCGAGACGAAGCAGCGGCCGAACGATCTCGAGGAATGCGACGTCGTCGCCGGCCTCTCGCGACAGGGTCTCGTGCACGAGTGCGATGGTGCGAATCCGGCGCACGCTCTCTGAGATCGCCGCCTTCGCCTCATCGGAGGTCAGCCGTCTGCCCTGCAGGCGCAGCAGCGACGAGATCGTCTGCAGGTTGTTCTTCACCCGATGGTGGATCTCGCGGATCGTTGCGTCCTTGCTGAGCAGCAGTCGGTCGCGCTTGCGCAGCTCGGTGACATCGCGCAGCAGCATGAGCCCGCCGATCACCGATGCAGCCCCGGCATCCCCACCGAGCACCGGGATGCAGCGGGCGAGGAAGGTGACGTCGGCGGTCTGGTCGAACTCCTCGATGACGGGAAGCTGCGTCTCGAAGGCCTGCCGCACCGTGCTGTCGTTGAATCCGAGCTCGGCGAGACGCATTCCCGAGGCATTGGCACCAATACCCACCCGATGCAGCGCCGACACGGCGTTGGGCGAGGCGAACACCACACGGGCCTCGGCATCGAGCACGATCGCACCGTCGCCCACGCGCGGCGCTGCGCTGGTGTCGGCGACCGGTCCGGCGAACGGAAACAGACCGGCGCTGATCATCGCTGCGAACTGGTCGAACATGTCGATGTACGTGCGCTCGAGCTTGCCGGGCTGGCGGCTCAGCCGCGAGCTCCATTCGCGGGTGAGCACGGCGACGATGCCGCTCGACGACCGCACCGGGATGGCAACCGTGTGCACCGACCCGTCGACGTCGTCGACGGTGATCTCGCCCTCCACGATCCGGCACTCGGCAAGCGCCTGGTCGAGCAGGTGCTGGGCGCTCTGCACCTCTGATCCGACGTAGTCGACCGGGTACACCGTCTGCCCAGTGGCGGGCCGGACCTGGGCGAGGATCAGCCAGCGGCCGCCGCCGAGCGGTGCCTGCAGCAGCAGGTCGGCGAACGACAGGTCGGCCAGCATGCCCCACTCGCCGACAAGACGCTGGAGATGCTCGATGTCCTCGCGCCCGAGCGACGTGTGCTGCCGGGCGAGTTCGCCAAGGGTGGCCATACCCCTAGGAGTGTGTCACGCCGGCATCGGCCGGCGGGTAACCGCTGGTGCCGTCAGCCGGCGAGGGCGGCAGCCATGGCGGCGACACCACCCAGGTCGTGCACGTCGGCAGACAGGTCGGGCACCGCAACAACCGGCACCGCCGACCCGAGCCCGGCGAGATGCGCCATCAGCGACATCCTCCTGCCGTGCTCGGCATCGGCCCGTGCTCGCACCTCTGCGAACCGCCGTCCGACTTCGACGAGCACGTGGCGCAGTGCAGCCGGGTCGAACTGCGGGATGGGCTCCGCAAGCCGGTCGGCGAGCGCAGTCGCGTCGCCGACACCCGCCAGCGTCACAGCAGCAGCGGCGGCCCCCGGCGACCGGAACGAGTCGGGCAGTACGCGGTTCAGCACGATGGCGCGCATCGGCAGCGACCGGCGGTGCAGTTCGTCGACGAAGTACTGCGCCTCACCCATCGGCGAGTCCTCGCACGTGGTGACCACTACGAACGCCGTCCGCTCGGCAGCCAGCAGCTTCTCGACGGCGGCGGCGCGTTCGACGAAGCCGGGTTCCATCGCCCGGAGGAGGCTGAAGAAGTCGATGATGTCCTGCAGGAAGCCGATGCCGAGCACCCGTTCGGCGACGGCGTTGAATGGCCGCGACGCTGCCGTGAGCAGGCGCGAACGCGTTGGAACTGTCAGCCATCTGAGCAGCGAGCTGGCGAAGAACTCGCGCATGCGCCGCGGCGAGTCGACGAGGTCGAGCGCGTGCCGCGACGGCGGCGTGTCGACGATGACGAGGTCGAACTCACTGCTGAGATCGAGGTAGTGCAACTGCTCCATGGCGAGGTAGTCGTGGCTGTTGACGAACCGCGAGGTGATGTTGTGGTAGAGCGGATTGGCGAGCACCCGCTCAGCCATCGTGGCGTCGGGGGCATGACGCCGGATGAGCTCGTCCCAGCCCGCCTTCGTGTCGAGCATCGCCACTGCCAGCGAGCCAGCCCATTGCTCGCCGGGCGGCGGCTCGACCCGCACCGCTCCGGCACCGGCGAATGAGGCGGATTCGATGCCGAGCGCATCGGCGAGACGCCGCGCCGGATCGACCGTGATCACCAGCACGCGTCGAGACGACCTCTGGGCAGCGGCCATGCCGAGCGCCGCCGACGCCGTGGTCTTGCCCACGCCACCACTGCCGCACACCAGCACGAGGCGCGCCCCGTCGAGCACAGCACCGAGTCCGTTCGAGTCGACAACGGCATCAGACGATGAGGGCCTCACGAGAGCTCCATCGCAAGTGACTCGGCTATGGCTGTGCAGACCGCTGCAGACGAGGCACCGTCCGGCGAGGACATCGCCGCAGCGACCACTTCCGGCACCAGCAGCACCGGAAGGCTTCGCTCGATGCCTGCCGCTGCAATCCCGGCGCGCAGGTGGTCGAGGTGGCCGACGGCAGCGCTTCGGCGGCGCAACGTCGCCGACGCGGCGTCGAGCACGGCACCGACATCAGCCGCTGCGCACCCCACCGACTCGGCCACGACCGGCACGCACGCCGGCGAGTCGAGCCGGTCGAGCAGCACCGCGTCCGACGGCTGGAACCACTGCGACGGCATCCGGTTCACCACGATGGCGGCCGGCGACACGCTCGTCTCGCGCCTGACGCGTCCCAGCAGTTCGAGCGACTCCGACACCGGCATCTCCTCCGGTGTCGTCACGACGACCAGTCCCGTGCGCTGCGGATCGTGCAGCAGTTCGAGCATCCACTCGACCTGGTCGCGCACCATGCCGACTCGCACGAGGTCGCGGATCACTCGCGGCGACGACAGTTGGGCGACGACATGCCCCGACGCCTCGGCATCGACGACGACGAGGTCGTAGTGGCGCTCGCGCACCTCCCAGCACACCTTGCCGATCGCAAGGATCTCCTTCACCCCGGGGGCAGCGTCGGCGACGAAGTCGAACGTCCGCGCCAGCGGTCCGATGCGGCCGATGAACGGCACCCTGGCCACCACACGCAGGTACTCGCGTAGCGAGTCCTCGGTGTTCATCGCCATCGCCGACAACCCGGGCCGCACCGCCACAGCATCGAAGGCGGTGGCCTCCTCACCGCTGCCGAGCGCTGCGGCGAGGGCACCCTTGGCATCCATCTCGCAGGCCAGCGTCGTGCGACCTGACGATGCAGCGAGCGTCGCGATGGCAGCCGCCACCACCGTCTTGCCGACCCCGCCCTTGCCGCTCACGAAGAGCAGCTGGCGGTCGAGCAGGCCGGGGGTCACCCGACCAGCATCACGATGCGGGGCCCTCGGACGCCAGTCGAAGGAGGTATTGCCCGTAGGGATTCTTCGCCATCGGGGCGGCATTGGCCTCGAGCGCCGCGGCGTCGATCCACCCGGCCCTGAAGGCAATCTCGTCCGGTGACGCCACCTGCAGCCCCTGGCGCTTCTGCAGGGTGGCGACGAAGGCCCCCGCATCGTGCAGCGAGTCGTAGGTGCCGGTGTCGAGCCACGCGAAGCCGCGGCCGAGGAGTTCCATATACAGCTCGCCGCGTCGCAGGTACTCGGCGTTCACGTCGGTGATCTCGTACTCGCCCCGCGCCGACGGCTGCAGGCTGGCAGCGATGTCGACCACCTGCTCGTCGTAGAAGTACAGCCCTGTGACCGCATAGTTGCTCCGAGGCTGGGCAGGCTTCTCCTCGATGGTCAGCACGCGGCCCGCAGCATCGATCTCGGCGACCCCATAGCGCTCGGGATCGCCGACGCGGTATCCGAACACGGTGGCTCCCGTACTGCGCGACGTCGCGGTGCGCAGCTGGTCGACGAGTCCGTGCCCGAAGAAGATGTTGTCGCCCAGCACCAGCGCACTCGGACCGCCAGCGACGAAATCGGCGCCGATGACGAACGCTTGAGCCAGCCCGTTCGGCACGTGTTGCACGGCGTACTCGAGCCGGATGCCCCACTGCGAGCCGTCGCCGAGCAACGCCTGGAAACCGACCTGCTCGTGCGGGGTGGTGATCACCAGCACGTCGCGGACGCCAGCAAGCATCAGCGTCGAGAGCGGGTAGTAGATCATCGGCTTGTCGTACACGGGCAGCAACTGCTTGCTGACACCCCGTGTGATCGGCCACAGGCGGCTGCCGGTACCGCCTGCGAGGACGATGCCCCTCATCGCTGCCCGCTGCAGCGGCGCATCTCAGCCACCGAATCCGATGCGGCGCTCGCCCTCGGGCGTGCCGAGTTCGACATAGGCGATCTTCGAGGCGGCCACGCCGATCTCGCGTCCCTTCTTGTCGGTGACCCAGAGCGTGGCGGCGGTGCCGGCGAGGGCAGCGTCGACCTGGGCCCGAAGCGCAGCACGATCGGTGTCGTCGGCGACCTCGAGGTTGATCTCACGCGGGCTCTGGGTGACGCCGATGCGTACGTCCACGGGGTTCCTTTCGTCGAAGGCTTGCCCGAGCATCGTACCGGTCGGCTCCGGTCGACCTGCGGGTGGCAGGTGGTCGGCACCCGGGGAGCCAGAGTCAGAACGTGGTGGCTGTCAGAACGTGGTGGCGCAGAACGAGTCGCCCTGCGGGATCGACGCCGAGGTGCTCACCTCGGCATCGCCGTAGAGGGCACCGAGCATGCGCCGTAGAGGGCACCGAGCATGCCGCGCACCATGCCGCGGTCGACGGCGCAGATCACCGGGTGCTCGACGGCGACATCGCCGAATGGGCAGTGGTTGTTGATGATCCGCAGCTGGTTGTTGCGCTGATCTGCGTGGGCGGCGAAGCCGTGCGCCGTGAGCGCGTCGGCAACGGCCTGCATCGCCGAGCGGAGGCTGCGCTGGCCGGCGGCGAGGTCGGCGCCGGCGAGGCTGTGGGCCATTGCCCGCCCGTATTCGCGGCCGACGTCCTCGGCCATCGCCTCGGCCTGGTCGGGCGGCAGCAGGGCGAGCGCTCGGCCCAGCATCGACAGCACGAGGTCGTCGCTGCGCACCTGCACGGTGCCGTCGAGATCGACCTTGGCGCCGGCCGGCACGCGGTAGTGCTTGCTCGGGCGGCCGGCGCCGGCACCCTCGGCACGCTCGACGACCACCTCGAGGTATCCCCCGGCGGCGAGCTTGTCGAGATGGTGGCGGGCCACATTGGGGTGCACCCCGAATCGGTCGGCCACATGGGCGGCCGTGACCCCGTGCTCGGCGTCGCGCGCAAACAGATAGATGCTGCGACGCGTGGGGTCGCCGAACGCTGTGGTGATGGCCGACACCGTGGCGGTGAACGATGAGGTCGTGCTCGGCACGACGGGTATTCTACCTATGCGCGTAGTGGTAATTCGGCGGTTGACCGCCGGGAGGCCGACTCCGCCGGACAACCCCCTCGAGAGAGTGATCCCGATGCCCACCACCGAACAGATCATCGACGTCCTCCGCCCTGTCGAGGACCCCGAACTGCACCGCAGCATCGTCGACCTCGGCATGGTGCGCACCGTCACCATCGACGGCGGCACGGTCGGGGTGCAGATCGCCCTCACGGTCGCCGGCTGTCCGCTGCGCAACGAGATCCAGCAGCGTGTCACCGGCGCCGTCGCCACGCTCGACGGCGTCAGCGACGTACGGCTCGACTTCACGGTGATGACCGACGACGAGCGCGCCGCCGTGCGCGAGAAGCTCCACGGTGGCGCTGCACAGTCGCAGGGGCACTCGCACGGCCACGGCCACGCCGAGGGCCGCGCTGTGCCGTTCAACGAACCCGGCTCGCGCACGCGTCCCATCCTCATCAGCAGCGGCAAGGGCGGAGTCGGCAAGAGCAGTGTCACCGTGAATCTCGCCGTTGCGCTCGCCGCCCAGGGCCACAGCGTTGGCGTCGTCGACGCCGACATCTACGGCTACTCGGTGCCGCGCATGCTCGGCGCCGAGCGCGACCCCGTCGTGATCGACGACATGCTCGTACCGCCGGAGGCGCACGGAGTGCGCTGCATCAGCATCGGCTACTTCGTGCCGGAGGGAAAGGCCATCGTGTGGCGTGGCCCGATGCTGCACAAGGCGCTCGAGCAGTTCCTCGCCGATGTCTTCTGGGACGATCCCGACTTCCTGCTCATCGACATGCCGCCGGGCACCGGTGACATCGCGCTGAGCCTCAGCACCTACCTGCCGCGCGGCGAGGTGTACATCGTCACCACGCCCCAGCCCGCCGCGCAGAAGGTTGCCCGACTCTCCGCGTCGATGGCCGAGACGGTGAAGCTGCCCGTGAAGGGCGTCATCGAGAACATGAGCTGGTTCACCGGCGACGACGGCAAGCGATACGAGCTCTTCGGCAGCGGCGGCGGCAAGGAACTCGCCAAGGACCTCGGCGTGCCGCTTCTCGGCCAGCTGCCACTCGTCCCGGCACTGCGCGAGGGCGGCGACACCGGACGCCCGATCACGGTGACGCAGCCCGACAGCGAGGCGGCCAAGGCGTTCCATGCGATCGCCCGGCAGATCGCCGAGGACATGAAGCCTCGCAAGAAGTTCCTGAGTGCACTTCGGGTGAACTGAGCGTCAGCCCACGGGCTTGCCGTACATCTCGAGCAGTGGATCGCTGATCAGCTCGAGGCGTTCACCGTCGGGCCCGCGGAAGTACAGCGACGACCCATCGACGTGGGCGTAGTCGATACCTGCGTCGTCGAGCCGCTGTCGCGCTGCATTCCACTCGCCGACCGTCATCGAGATCGCAAGATGGTGATGGCCGCCCAGCACCTCGGCATACGGGCCGAGGTCGAGGCCCGGCAGGTCGAAGAATGCCAGCGTGTTGCCGATCCCGATGTCGAAGAAGAAGTGGGTACTGCCCTCGTAGTCGCGGTTCTCGAACATCTCGATGAGCGGGAAGCCGAGGACGCCCGAATAGAACTCGACGGTGCGCTCGACGTCGCCGGAGATCAGCGCCACGTGGTGCACGCCGCGAGCCGTCGAGGAGGGGCGCTCGCTGCGCGGCCGGAGGTGCCGGGAGGCGATCTCGTGCCGGCGCGCTGCCAGGTCGCTGCGCTGCGGCTCGCCGACACCGTGTCCCATGCACCCAGTCCACCATGCGGCCGGCACCGCCGCCACAGCGGGTCAGGGCAGCGGGGTCAGGAACCTGTCAGCAGCTTTGCCCTGAAGAACTCGAGCACCCGGTCGACGCCCTCCTGCATGCGGTCTTCGGTGAGCACCGAATGTGCCTTCGGCGTCGAGCTCGGGAACTCGACCGCAATGAACCGATCGCCGAGCAGCGACCGCAGCGTGTCGAACCGCGTACCGACCAGCGCATCTCCGGTGAACCGCAGGCCGAGCACCTCACAGCCCTCTGCGGCGCGGCGCACCACCTCGGCAGCATCGTCTGGCGACAGGTTCAGGTCGGAGCGACGCGCTGCACCCGCTGCACCGCCGCCGACGGCGAACGGGAGCGACGGCTGGCTGAGCACGGGGGCGACCATGATCTCGTCAACCATCATCCCGAGCGCGAAGCCGCCGCTGAAGCACATCCCGACTGCCCCGACACCGGGACCGCCGGCCTCGCCGTGCAGCCAGCGGGCGAGTGCCCGCAGCCAGGCGATCACCGGCGACGTGGCGCCGGTCGCCCAGTGGGTGAACTCGCGCGAGATGCAGACCTTCACGGCGGATGACGCCAGGTAGGGCCCGCTCGGTGGCTTGCCAGGGGTGCCGACGAGCGAGGGCATCGCCACCGTGAAGCCGCTGGCGACAACCTCCTCGGCGAAGGCGAGCACGGTGGGCGTGATGCCCGGGATCTCGTGCACCACCACCACGCCCGGACCGCTGCCCTTGCGAAAGACGTCGTGAGTGATTCCCGCCGACGTGAACGGCATCCTCGTCCATCCATCGAGCTCTCGTGTGCTGTTGCCTGCCACCTGCGCCTCCCCTGTTGGTTGTCTAGATCGCCTCAAGCGCAGCGAGCGCCCGCGCCGCCAGGCTCTCGGTGCCCACCTTGAACGACTCGAGCTCGGTGCTGTCGTAGGCGCCCATGGCACCGTGCAGGTAGCGGGCGTACACGCCCTCGCTGATGACGGCGAGTCGCCAGCATCCGAAGGCCACGTAGTACGCAATGCCAGAGAGGTCGCGCCCGGTTCGGGCCGCGTAGCGCTGGAGCAGCTCGTCGTACGAGGGGAATCCGCCCGCCGGCGTGGGGTCGTTGGCGCGCATCGTGGCGGTGTCGCCGGTGAACCAGTAGACGCCGAGATATCCGACGTCGGCGAGCGGATCGCCGAGTGTGCACAGCTCCCAGTCGAGTACCGCAGTGATCTGCCCTGCTGCTGGGTCGACGAGCACGTTGCCGAATCGATAGTCGCCGTGTGCAATCGAGACGCCCTGCTGGGCTGGAATGCGCGCCGCGAGCCGGCGGGCCACCTCGTCGACGGCAGGGAGTTCGCGGGTCTTCGACCGCTCCCACTGGGTGGTCCAGCGCTTCACCTGCCGTTCGACGTATCCCTCGCGCTTGGCGAGGTCGCCGAGTCCCACTGCGTCGATGTCGACGTCATGCAGGTCGGCGAGCACGTCGACGAGGTGGAGCCCGGCGCTGCGTCGCTGCGCTGGCGCCAGCAGCAGACCCTTCTCGGGACTGTCGAGCACGAGCCCGTCGACGAACGACATCACATAGAACGGGGCGCCGTTGACCGTGTCGTCGGTGCACAGGCCGACGCAGCGCGGCACCGGCACCGTCGACTGGCCGACCGCCGACATGATGCGGTGCTCGCGGGCCATGTCGTGCGCCGTGGCGAGCACATGTCCGAGCGGCGGTCGGCGCAGCACCAGTCGGGTGCCGTCGGCGCAACGGACCGCATACGTGAGATTCGAGCGCCCACCGGCGATGATGTCGAACTCGAAGGGGGCGACGGCACCGGCGACATGTGCCGACAGCCAGGCCGAGACTCGTTCGCTGTCGATTCCCTGCGGGGTGTCGGCCACGTCCGAGACCGTAGCGGCCGAGGCGAGGATGGCCGCGAGGTGCGGCGCCGCTGACGGGACGGACGCCGTGCGGATCAGCCGGGCCGGCCGACGCCGACGACCTTGTACCAGCGGACGTCGGTGATGTTCACCACGTCGCCAGTCTGCGGTGCGTGCACCATGCGCCCGTTGCCGATGTAGAGGCCCACGTGGCCGATCGGCGAGTAGTAGAAGATCAGGTCGCCCGGCTGCGCCATGTTCTGCGGCACATGCGCCGTGGCCCGGTACTGGGCGGCGCTCTGATGCGGCAGGTAGACGCCCGCCTGGCCCCACGCCCACTTGGTGAGGCCCGAGCAGTCGAATGCCACGCCGGGGTCCTCGGCGGCGAAGCGATACGGCACGCCGAGCTGGCTGAGCGCTGCCTGGACGGCGATGCCGGCCTTGCCCGAGACCGGCGGCACGGTCACCGTGGAGCCACCGCCACTGGTGGAGCCGGAATTGCGCGTGCGGTTGCGAGCCGATGCGCGGGCACGGTCTTCTTCGGCTGCTGCAAGGCGAGCGGCACCGAGCGACGCCTTGGCCGACTCGTACTTCGAGAGGTACTGGGCCTCGAGGCCCTCGAACTCGAGGCGCTTTGCGTCGAGGAACGCAATGAGGTTGCCGGCCTCGGCGAGCTTCGAGGCGAGGATGTCGCGTGCATCGGTGAGGTCGTCGAGCAGCTTGGTGATGTCGTCGACGTTGGCCTCGCCGGAGTCGCTGGCGATGCGGTTGAGCGCATCGCGTTGCTCGGCGGCGCTGTACGCCGCTGCGTCGGAGAACACTGGGCTGAGGTCGGTGGAGCCGCCTGCCACGAAGCGGGCGAGGGCGATCTCCTGCAGCACCGCTTCGGCACCGCCGAGTTCGGCCGACATGCGATCGACATCGGCCTGCGCCTCGAGGATCTCACCGTCGAGCTCTTCCTTGCGGTCGAGCGCCTCGCCGTACTCCTCGTCGATCTGGCCGAGCTGGTCGCGGAGGCCCTCGAGTTCGGCGAGCGTGGCGTCGACCCGGGCCTGTGCGTCGGTGACGCCGTCGGCGTGGGCGAGATGTGTCTGGAGCAGCGACCCGCCGATGAGGCCGACAGCGAGCACGGTGGCGCGCACGCTGCCGGGGCGGCGAGCGGCGCGGACGGCAGGTCGGTGGGCGGAGGCCATGGCGGGCGAAGCCTAGCAAGTATTACGAATCTGTTGCAGCCGGTCGGCCGGCCGGCCTGCCGGGGCGCGGCCCTCGGTCCGACCGACGGGTCAGGGCGTGGAACCCGTCTGCCGTTGGCCGTCCGTCCGCAGCGGACCGGTGCCATTCACCCTCGCCGGTGTCATTCCCACTCGATCGTGCCGGGGGGCTTCGACGTGACGTCGTAGACCACGCGGTTCACCCCGGCGACCTCGTTGATGATCCGGTTCGACATCGTGGCCAGCAGGTCGTAGGGCAGGCGGGCCCAGTCGGCCGTCATCGCGTCGTCGCTCGTGACGGCCCGGATGATCACCGGGTGCGCATAGGTGCGCTCGTCGCCCATCACGCCGACCGAGCGCACGTCGGCGGCGAGCACGGCGAAGCTCTGCCACAGGTCGCGCTCGAGCCCGGCAGCGAGGATCTCCTCGCGCACGATGGCATCGGCGTGCTGCAGGATCGCCACCCGCTCGGGCGTCACCTCGCCGAGGATGCGCACGCCCAGCCCCGGACCCGGGAACGGCTGGCGGAGCACGATCTCGTCGGGCAGGCCCAGCTCGGTGCCGAGGCGGCGCACCTCGTCCTTGAACAGGTCGCGCAGCGGCTCGACCAGCTGCAGGCGCATGTCGTCGGGCAGGCCGCCGACGTTGTGGTGGCTCTTGATGACCGCTGCCGTGCCGTCGCTGCCGCCACTCTCGATCACGTCGGGATAGAGCGTGCCCTGCACGAGAAACTCGGCGTCACTGAGCCCGCCCGTGTGCTCTTCGAAGATTCGCACGAACAACTCGCCGATGATCTTGCGCTTCTGCTCGGGTTCGACGACGCCCTTCAGCCGCTCGAAGTAGCGGGCGCCTGCATCGACGTGAATCAGCTCGATGCCCATGTTGCGCTTGAAGGTCTCGACCACCTGGTCGCTCTCGCCACGGCGCATCAGCCCCGTGTCGACGTAGATGCACACCAGTTGATGACCGATGGCGCGGTGCACCAGCGCTGCCGCCACCGCCGAGTCGACGCCACCGCTCAGCGCACAGATCACGCGACCGCTGCCGACACGCGACCGCACGGCCGCCACCTGCTCGTCGATGATCGACCGCATCGTCCACGCTGCGTCGCATCCGGCGATCGTGTGCAGGAAGCTGGCGAGCACCTCCATGCCGAACGGGCTGTGCACCACCTCCGGATGCCACTGCACGCCGTAGATACGGCGACCGGGATGCTCCATCGCCGCAACCGGCGCATCGGGCGTGCTGGCGGTGCAGCTGAACCCGGACGGCACCTCGGTGACCGCGTCGAAATGGCTCATCCACACGTCCTGCTCGGCCGGAGTGCCGTCGAGCAACTCGCTCGGCGTCGACGTGACGCGGGCAAGTCGCGCTCGCCCGTACTCGCCGCGCATCCCGCGACCGACGGTGCCGCCGAGCTGCTGGGCGATGAGCTGCACGCCGTAGCAGATGCCGAGGATCGGGATGCCGAGGTCGTAGATCGCCGGGTCGAGCGACGGCGCCCCCTCGACGTGAACGCTCTTCGGGCCGCCCGACAGGATGATCGCGGCCGGCTGGCGAGCGGCCACCTCGGCTGCGGTGATGCGGTGGCTGACGATCTCGCTGTACACCTTCAGCTCGCGGACGCGACGGGCGATGAGCTGCGCGTACTGGGCCCCGAAGTCGACCACGAGCACCGTCTCGTCGCGCTGCGCCATGGCGGCCGATGGTAGGCGACCGATACCCCGCGCGACCGTGCCGCGTGCGACGATGTCGACATGGCAACCACCCTCGGCCGGAATATTGCCCGTGCGGCATGCGCCGCCGCCGTGCTCGCTGTGCTCAGCCCAGGCGCTGCCGCTGCTGTCGGCCCCACCGCTGGTGCGAGCGCAGGGGCATCCGTCGCTGCCAGCGCACGTACCGCCACCGCGCCGCCTGCCGACGACGGCGACAACGTCTTCTTCCCCGACGAGCAGAACCTCGACGACTGCATCGGGCTGCTGCCGCGCCCGGGTTGCGGCAGCGATGCCCGGGGCGGGTGGCGCCAGTACCTCACCATGGGCGTGCTCGCCCTCGGCCTTGCGTTCATCGGCTGGCGCATCTCGAAGGGCGTGCGCGCCCGCGACCGGGTCGTCAACGACACCGCTGCTGCCGGCAGCAGGGACGGCGCCGGCTCCTGACGCATCGTCGCACGGGGGACAGCGCGCCGCCGGGCGTCCTCAGGCAACGGTTGCGGCCCTGCAGTTGCGCTGGTAGCAAGACGCAGTGACGCCCGACGAGTTCCGCCAGCATGGCCACGCGCTCATCGACTGGATCGCCGAGTACCTCGAGGGAGTCGAGCGCTACCCAGTCGCCAGCCCAGTCGCACCCGGTGACATCCGAGCCAGCCTGCCCGAGCATCCGCCCGTGCACGCCGAGCCCTTCGCCGACGTCATCGCCGATCTCGACCGCGTCGTGATGCCCGGCATCACGCACTGGCAGCATCCGTCGTTCTTCGCCTACTTCCCCGGCAACACCAGCTATCCCGCCATCCTCGGCGATCTCGCCGCATCAGGTCTCGGCGTGCAGGGCATGAGCTGGGTCACGAGCCCGGCATGCACCGAGGTCGAGACGCTGATGCTCGACTGGATGCAGGAACTGCTCGGCCTGCCCGATCGATTCCGCAGCACCTCACCCCATGGCGGAGGAGTCATCCAGGGATCCGCCAGCGAAGCCACGCTCGCATCCATCCTCGCCGCCCGCTGGCGCGCCACCGACGGCGCCGTCAACGCCTCAGGCGACACTTCGCACCTCGTCGCGTACGCGACCTCACAGGCGCACAGCAGCATCGAGAAAGGCCTGCGCATCGCTGGCATCGGCACCGATCGGCTGCGCATCGTTCCGCACGACGACCGTTTTGCGATGCGACCCGACGAGCTCCGCCGGATCGTCGAGGCCGACATCGCTGCGGGACTCGTGCCGTTCTGGGCATGCGCCACGCTGGGCACCACCAGTTCGATGGCCGTCGACCCTGTCGCCGACATCGCTGCCGTCACCAGCGCCCACTCGATCTGGCTGCATGTCGACGGGGCGATGAGCGGCATCGCGACGCTGGCACCCGAGTACCGCTGGCTGCTCGACGGGTTTGATGGCGTCGACAGCTACTGCACCAATCCGCACAAGTGGATGGGCGTCAACTTCGACTGCGACCTGTTCTGGACGGCCGACCGCGCTGCGCTGCTCGGGGCGCTCAGCATCCTCCCCGAGTACCTGCGATCGAAGGCTGCCGAGGCCGGTGCCGTCATCGACTACCGCGACTGGCAGGTGCCTCTCGGTCGTCGGTTCCGATCGCTGAAGCTGTGGTTCTCGATCCGATCGGGAGGCGTCGACGATGCGGTGGGGATGATCCGCCGCCACGTCGACCTCACACAGCAACTCGCTGCGTGGGTCGCGGCCGACCCCCGTTTCGAGGTCGTCGCACCACACCCGCTCAACCTGCTCTGCCTCAGCCTTGTTGCTGGCAATGACGCCACCGACGCACTCATCGAGCGCGCCAATGCCAGCGGTGCTGCGCTCTTCACGCGCACCGTGCTCGACGGCCGGGTGGCATGCCGCATCTCCGTCGGCGGGCGCACCACCGACGCCCGCCATGTCGAGGCGGCCTGGCACCTCCTCCAGTCACTCGCCGGCTGACGCCGCCGAGCGCCCGCTCCCCCGACGTCATTGGCGCTCCGGCGCCCGCTGCGCTCCCCCGGCGACCCATCACCTGAACGGAGCACGGCGTGCGCATTCGCACTGCACTGCTCGTCGCGGCCACGACCGTCCTGGCCGTCGCATCCATCTGCCTGTCGCCGCTCCCGGCCACGACTGCCGAGGCCGCCACCGAGCGCTCCGCCGCCGCTGACCGGTGGTATGTCGACACGATGCTGTTCCGGGTGAGCATGTCGTACTTCCTCGCCAGCGTCGGCGTCGACCGCTGGTTCGACTGGTCGACCGACCTCTGCTCGGCGCCGCTCGTCGGCAGCACCGGCCGGTCGTTCGACTTCCGGCACCCGTGCCGACGCCACGACTTCGGCTACCGAAACCTGCGCCTCATCGACCGCCGCTACGGCACCCACCAGTGGAACGCAACAAGCCGCAAGGCGATCGACGACAGGTTCCTGCGCGACATGCTGAACCACTGCGAGACACGGTCGGCGTGGCTGCGCACCAGCTGCCGCTGGTGGGCCCAGACCTTCTACGCGGCGGTGCGGTTGTTCGGCGGACCGTGATCCGGCTACGACGCGTGCACTGCTGCGAGCACCGAGCGCAGCACGCGAGCCGTGGCTCCCCACACGGTCTCGTCGTCGAGCTCGAAGAACGAGACGGCCAGTTCGCCCCGCTCGGTACGCCACCGCTCCTCACGGAAGGTGCCGGGGGCACAGAGATCGGCAAGCGGCACCCACATGACGCGATCGACCTCACCGGATGCCGGTCCGAGGTGACGCCATGCGTCGGCACCGTCGGCGGCGATGCCCACGATCGGCACGATCCAGCTGCGGCTCACCCACGTGCTGATGGGATCGAGCGCGCCGAGCACCGTCACGGCGTGCGGCGGAAGTCCGACCTCCTCGTGTGCCTCGCGCAGGGCAGCTTCCGCATAGCCCTCGTCCGGATCGACTCGGCCTCCGGGGAAGCTCATCTCGCCGCGATGGCTGCTGAGCGACTGCGACCGACGAGTCAGCAGCACCTCGGCGCCGCGCGGGCCATCGGCGAACACGGCGAGCACCGACGACGCCCTGCTGTCGGCGGGCCGCAGCGGGTGCGAGAAGTCGTCGGGCTCGCCCGGTTCACGCAGGTATCCGCCGCGCAGCGACGCGTCGAGGGATGCCACGACGACGGCACCTGCGGGCTCGGGCCACTGTGGGGGCGCACCGGGCGACCAGTCGGCCGGACGGGGGATGTGCTGTGCGCCGCCTCGCGGGCGATGCGGCAGTGCCTCACGGGTCATCAGCAACGGCCGTCAGGCCGACGGCTTCCATCCCTCGTCGCGGAGGCGATGCAGCACTGCGGGCAGCCCGGCCGTCTTCAGGTTGGCCAGCACTCGACCCGGCGACTCGTCACCGCGCTCCCACTCATCCCAGGCGGCGATGAGCTTCTCGAGATCGGGAGCGGGTGGTTCGAACGTCATGCGCTGAAGGCTACCCACCGTTGCGCGACTGCCGCCGGCCCGCAGCGTCGCGTGCCGCCGCATATCCGCGGCCGACGAGCCGGCCCATCGAGCGGCCCATCTCCGTCGAGCGGTCGGCAGTGGCCGACTCTGCACCCGTGCCGCCCGACCCTGCTGTCGCTGTCGTCGCTGGTCGTGCAGCCGCCCGCTCACTGCGGGGGGTGCGCTCGGCGTAGCTCGACTGGATCCACACCACGAGGTAGACGAACGCCACGCCCCCGATCGCCACCTGCGAGGCGGCGTCGACGTCGATCCACGGCTGCACCGCGCCGAACACCAGCAGCGCGATCAGCAGCGGGTCGACGTATCGGTGCACGCGGCGAGAGAGCAGTCGAAATGCGGCTACGGGGCTCTTGGTGCACGCCGCATACACCAGCATCACTGCGCCGAGCGCCGACGGGACAATGGGCGTGAGGCTCTGCGTTCCGATGGCCACGAGCCCACCGCCGAGGATGTACTCGACCAACTGGTGCATCCAGAAGGGCCGCTTCGCGCCGCCGGTCGACATGCGCCGAGCGTACCGGCACGATAGGCGTGCGGCCGGCAGTCGGCGGGTGCCCTCGACGCCCGCAGTGCCGCAGCATCAACTGCACGCTCGTCGCTAGCGTGTCCGCATGACGGGCGGCGCGCGGTGGGTGCTCTACGTCGAGGACGACGAACTCAACCGAGTGCTCATGGAGCATGTCGTGGCCCTCATGCCGGGCTGGACCCTGGTGACGGCACAATCGCTCGCCGAGGCCCGCTCCATCATCGATGCCGAGCATGACGGCTCTCGGGCATTCGACCTCGTGCTCGTCGACCTCGACCTGCCCGACGGCGACGGTGACGAACTCGTCGCCGATCTCCGACGTCTCAACACCAACGCGCCTGTCTGGGCGGTCACCGGCGATGCGTCGACGGCGACCGCCGCGCGCCTTGCGTCGATCGGGATCGAGCGCGTGGTCGTCAAGCCATTCGACGTCGGTGCGCTCATCGCCGCCACGGCCGACCTCGGCTGAACATGCCGACGCTGCGTGCCGGCAGCAGCGTTCGGCGGGATCCGCTCGGGCCGCCCGGCGCCGCCACGCAACGTGCGTGGCGAGTCACACACGCCCCGTGAAATCACACTGTGCGTGACGTTTTCGCCACCAACATCAAGATCACGCGCCGTGGCGCCTTCAGCGTGGAACGTGAGGGTTTCAAGTGATAGAACTCCACCATGCGCAGACGACTCGGACTCCGTGCGGCAGTGGCCGTCGTGACAGCCGTGGCCGTCTTCACCCCCTCGTCGGCCTTCGCCACGGTCAGCCTCACCACGACCGCCGTGCGCTGCTCGGCGACCGCCAGCCTGCCGGTGCTCTCCAAGACCAAGCAGCTCACCGGTTCGGCGAGCATCTCGTGCACCGCCAGCACGGCGACCACGGTCACCGTCACGGTGCAGGTGGTCGAACTCGACGGCACCGTCATCGACCGTATGAGCAACGTGTTCTTCGTGTCGGCCGGCAGGGCGCTCACAGCGTCCACCAAGGCGGTCACGTGGACCGTCACCACCCCGGCAAAGACCTGCGTCAGCGCCGACGGCACCGGCCTCGAGGACTATTACACGATCGTCTCGATCTCCAACGGTTCCACTCGGGCCGAGGAGATGGTCGGGCGAATCGACGGCTGGAACTGCTGACCGCTCAGCGAGTAGGTCGGGCCCCGATCAGGGATGCCTCAAGAGTTGGGCAATCGACTCAAGCAGTAACACTTCCCTGTCGATACCTCCTGTGAGTCGCCACCGCTCCGGTGCGACCGCCCGCCGGGGCCCGCCGGCCCGATCGAGGAGGCACCGATGACACGCAGGGGTTCCATCACCACCGCCAGCGCCCTCGTTGCGACAGCGGCGCTGCTGATGTCGGTGTTCGGCGGCAGCCCCGCCAGCGCCACCGTGTCATTGAAGACCTCGGCCGTCTCGTGCTCGATCACCTCGGCGCTCCCAGTGGTCACCTCGACCAAGCAGCTCAGCGGCACAGGCTCGGTCACCTGCACCGCCGCCACCGCCACCAGCGTCACCGTCACGGTGATGGTGATCGAGCTCGACGGCACGCTGATCGATCAGCTCAGCGGTTCGTTCGTCACCAGCTCGAGCAAGGCCCTCGCCAAGGGCCAGAAGCTGTCGTGGAAGGTGAGCACGCCGGTGAGCGACTGCCCGAACGCCGACCCCGAGGGCAAGGAAGACTTCTACACCGTCGCCACCATCAGCGGCGGCGGAGCGACCGTCTTCGAGCGTCTCGGTCGCCTCGACTACTGGTCCTGCTGAGCGATCTCCCCCGTCGGTGGTGCCGCCCGGCCATGCGGGGCCGGGCGGCGTCACGGCGGCGGCCAGCAGACGCCGATGCCGCTGAGTACGCTCGGTTCGCCATGGACCGCTCCAGCGTCACCATCGACACCGAGCGGCTCGGCGACGCAGCGGTGCACGACGCCGTCATCGACGTCGCTGCCCGCCACCGGCGGCTTCCAGAGTGGTCGCACCCGACGCTCACTGCGACCGCATTCGTCGTCCTTGCGTTCCTCGCCTCCTTCGCCCCCGACTGGCTGCGGCTCGAGACCACCGTGGCGATCATCGCCGTGGCCCTATGGCCGATCAATGCCAGTGCCATCGCCGGCGCAGCGGTCGGCGTCATCGCCGGCAACCTGGCCACCACTGGCTCATTCGGACAGCTCGTCGCCACCCTCGGCTGCGCTGCGCTCGCCATGCCGGTCCTCCATCGCCGCAGCCGCCGCGACGACCGGCCCAGTTGGCTCGGCATGCGGCTGGCGGCGCTCGCCGTCATCGCCTTCGCCGCCGCCGGCATCGAACACCTGCTCGCAACAGATCACCATCGCTGGTCCGAACACGGCCTCCACATCGCAATCGGCATCTTTCTCGGTGCATCGGCCGCATCGCTGCTGCAGGCACGGCGACTCAGCGGGCCGCTGCTCAGCACCTCGATGACCCTTGCCGCCACGTCGGCATCGGTGCTCTTCACCTTCGGCTACTGGGACGACCGCGACGAGAGCCTGCTGCGCATCACCAACGAGACCGTCTCGGTGGGCCTGCTGCAGGGGATCACCGACGACCTCAACGCCGTCAACAACAAGGCGACGAGCACGCCCGACCTCGAGGCAGCGAACTTCGCCGAGTCGCTGCAGGCCACCCTGCTGGGGCAGGCGTCAGTGCGCGGCATGCAGCTGGTCGAGTTCGACAGCGGCGGAGAGGCCATCGTCACGGCTGCGCTGTCCGAGACGGGCGATGCCTACGACGTCTCGCTCGGCGACTGGCTCGCCGAGCGCGACGCCGACCTCATGGAGAGCAGCATCGCCTTCGGCGTCTCCGAGTATCTCGGCCTCCTCGAACTCCCGACGATCGACGGGTCGACGGAGCCGTCACTCGTCTATGTCGTGCCGCTGTTCCCCGATGCATCGGGCGCTCCCCGCGTCCTCGCCTACACCCTCAGCCTCAACTCGCTCCTCGAGACCGCCATCACGCCGACGATCGTCGCCCAGGGTGACGCTCGCCTCGACCTCTACACGCTCGACGGCGGAACTCTTCGACGCGTCTGGGACAGCGACCTTGCTGATGCCGGTCCCGATCCGGCACCTGCCGGCGAGATCACCGACCAACGCGCCGTCCTCGACGTCACGACAATCACCATCGGCGATGTCGAGTTCACGCTCACTGCGCAGCCTGGCGAGGAGTTCGGCACGCCGCCCAACTATCGGAGGCTGCTGCTCGGACTCGAGGGCATCGGCGGACTCCTGCTGGTCGGACTCATTCTTGGCGGAGCCGACCAGGCCTTCGAGCGTGAGCGCGAGCGCCGACGTCGCGAGGCACTGCTCGCTGCGGCCCTGCAGGGGTCGCCGGGATGGACCGCAGTCGTCGATGCCAACGACCGAGTCGTGATGGCCAACAACGACGAGCACGGCGTGCCCGCCGGGGCGCTCGTCGCCGACTCCGAGATCTGGGCGGCCGACGACGACACCCGTCACGAGGTGCTCACCATGCTCGAGCGCGCCCGAGCCGGCGAGGACAGCGTGCTGACGCATCACTGGACCGATCCCGACGAACCCGCCAACTCGATGCGCATCTTCCAGGTCGACGTGCGACCACTGCCCGATCCCCGACTGGTGTACCTGCAGTGCGTCGACATCACCGACCAGCGCGACCGTGCGATGCGCACCGCCCAGTCCGAGCGCATGGAGGCGATCGGCGTGCTCGCCGGCAGCCTCGCCCACGACTTCAACAACCTCCTCTTCATCACGCTCGGCTATCTGCAGATGCTCGAGCGCCAGCCGATTGTGGCGAGCGACGCCCAGGCGAGCAATTTCGTCGGCAAGGCGGTCGAGGCCGTCGAACGCGGCGCCACGGTCGCGAAGTCACTGCTCTCGTTCGCACGCAGCCAGCCGCTCGAGGCATCGGCCATCAACATGCGCCAGTTCCTCGCCGACCTGCAGCCGCTCATCGACCAGGCCATCCATGGCGCCCACGACCTCAACGTCGATGTCGAGGGCGACGGCCTCGACGTCGTCGTCGATCCCGGCCGGCTGTCGAGCGGCCTGCTGAACATCGTCTTCAACGCACGCGATGCGATGGACTCGAAGGGCTCGATCACCATCCGTGTGCGCCGCGGCGAGACCGCTGCTGCCGACGGAGCGCTGCGCGAGATGGTGTCGATCGCCGTCACCGACACCGGCAAGGGAATGAGTGCCGACGTCGCCGCCCGGGCCTTTGAGCCGTTCTTCACCACGAAGCAGGTCGGTTCCGGCACCGGACTCGGCCTCGCCACCGTGTACTCGTTCGCCCAGCAGAGCGGCGGATGGGCAACCATCGAGAGCACCGAGGGCGTCGGCACGACGGTGTCGATCTTCCTGCCGCCGGCCTTCAGCACCCATGTTGCCGAGCCCACCGGGCCAGCGTCGACCGAGTGGTCGGTGCGCCGCGTGCTGGTGATCGACGACGAACCGGCGCTCGCCGATCTCGTCGCTGCCTGGCTCGGCGACCTCGGCCTGTCCACCCGCACGGCGAACACTCCTGAGGAGGCACTCACCGCTGCCGACGAGTTCGGCCCGCAGCTGGTGGTCTCGGATGCCAACCTCCGCGCCGACATGGACGGACTCGACGTCGCCCGAGAGCTGGTCGAGCGCTATCCGTCGCTCGTGGTGATCTTCATGACCGGATTCAGCGACCGCATCAAGGCACTCCAGGCGGCCGGCGTCGCCGTGCTCGCCAAGCCGTTCACCCGCGACGACCTCGTCCGAGTACTTTCTCAGCACGTAGGCATCAAGGATGCCGACGGAACCACCGCGCAATGACGGACGAACAGCCATGACGGACACACAGGGCACGAGGCCGACGCTGCTGGTCATCGACGATGACCGGGCGATCTGCGAGATGCTGGCGGTCATCGCCGGCGGCTTCGGTTACGACACCGAGACCGCCTCGACCCTCGCCGAGATCGAGCGCACCATCCAGACCCGCCACGATCTCATCCTCCTCGACCTGTCGCTCGGCGAGACCGACGGCATGACGGTGATGCGATCGCTCGCAGAGGCCCAGTCGGGGGCCAACCTCGTGCTGCTCACCGGGGCCGACCAGTCGGTCATCAACGGTGCTCGCCGCGTGGCCGAACTCAGCGGATTCAACGTAGTGGCGGCGTGCGCCAAGTCGGCCAACATCACCGAGATCGAGAATGTGCTCCGCGAACGCAGCACCCTCGCAGCCGGCGCTGCCAGCACACCGTCAAGTGCCGCCGACGATGCGGCTTCCGAGCGCCACCGCCTCGCCACAGCCGCCCTCGAGGCAATCGATGGCGACATGCTGCATCTCGTCTACCAGCCGATCATGGACATCGCCAGCGGCGAGGTGGTCGGCGCCGAGGCTCTCGTCAGGCTCGACCACCCCGTCCTCGAACGGGTGTCGCCCGAGCTGTTCGTGCCGGCGATCGAAGACGCCGGCCATAGCGGCCGGCTGCTCGAGGGCGTGCTGCGGCGCGCCGCACGCGACCGGGCCCAGGTGGCCGCCCTCGCTGCGCTGCCCACCGTGTCACTGAACGTCTCCGTGCGCGACCTCGCCGATCTCACGCTGCCCGAGAGGGCGGCCGAGATCCTCGGTGCTGCCGCGCCGCCGGCACGGTGGACGCTTGAGATCACCGAGACCGCCGAGGTCGACCGGCTCGCCGATGCGCTCGACGTGCTGATCCGCCTGCGCCTCAAGGGTTTCGGCCTGGCCATGGACGACTTCGGCTCCGGCACGTCGACGCTCGCAAGGCTGCGCGAGTACCCGTTCACCATTCTGAAGGCCGACCGGCGATTCGCTGATGCCGACCAGAACGACCTCGAGCGGACCGCCAACATGTTCCGCGCCGCGTGTGACCTCGCTGCGGCGATGGACCTCCGGGTCGTGGCCGAGGGCATCGAGACCATCGAAGAACTCGCCCTCTGCAAAGAGGCCGGCTGCGATCTCGTGCAGGGCTGGTACGTCGGCAAGCCGGTGCGACCGGAGGCATTCGGCGTCCTCGTGGCGTCGTGGATGGCAAAGGCCGCTGGCACGAAGTGGTGACGGCGCCGCACACGGTGCGGCGCATCGAGCGTGAATGCAACGGGCCGCCTGCGCTGCTGCGCAGGCGGCCCGTTCGCGTCTCGTACCGACGTCAGGCGATGACAGGCGAACCCGTCACATCATGCCGGGCATGCCCCCGCCGCCGCCCGCCGGCATCGCCGGCTTCTTCTCGGGCTTCTCGACCACGAGGCACTCGGTGGTGAGCACCAGCGCGGCGATCGACGCGGCGTTCTGGAGCGCTGCACGGGTGACCTTGGCCGGATCGATGATGCCGGCCTTCACCATGTCGACCATCTCGCCAGTCGCCGCGTTCAGGCCCATGGTGCCCTTGGCGCTCTCGATCTGCTGCACCATGATGCTGCCCTCGAGGCCCGCGTTGTCGGCGATGAGCCGGGCGGGGGCGACGAGCGCGTCCCACACGGTCTTGGCGCCGGTGGCCTCATCGCCCGTGAGCGACTCGACAACCTTGGCGACCGCCGGACGGCTGCGGACAAGGGCGGTGCCGCCGCCGGCGACCACGCCCTCCTCGATGGCTGCACGGGTGGCCGACACGGCGTCCTCGATGCGGTGCTTCTTCTCCTTCAGCTCCACCTCGGTGGCTGCCCCGACCTTGATGACTGCGACGCCGCCGGCGAGCTTGGCGAGGCGCTCCTGGAGCTTCTCGCGGTCCCAGTCGCTGTCGGTGTTGTCGATCTCGGCCTTGATCTGGTTGATGCGGCCCTGCACGTCGGCCGAGTCACCCGCACCGTCGACGATGGTGGTGTTGTCCTTCGTGATGATGACGCGCTTGGCACGGCCGAGCAGGTCGAGCGTGACGTTCTCGAGCTTCAGGCCGACCTCCTCGCTGACAACCTGGCCGCCGGTGAGGACGGCCATGTCCTGCAGCATCGCCTTGCGACGATCGCCGAAACCGGGAGCCTTCACCGCAGACGAGTTGAACGTGCCGCGGATCTTGTTCACCACGAGCGTCGCCAGCGCCTCGCCGTCGACGTCCTCGGCGATGATCACCAGCGGGCGGCCCGTCTTCATCACGGCCTCGAGCGACGGCAGCATCGCCTGGACGGTGCTGATCTTCGCCGAGTGCAGGAGGATGTAGGGCTCCTCGAGCACGGCCTCCTGGCGGTCCGGGTCGGTGACGAAGTACGGCGAGAGATAGCCCTTGTCGAACTGCATGCCCTCGGTGAACTCGAGTTCGGTGCCGAAGGTGTTGCTCTCCTCGACGGTGACGACGCCGTCCTTGCCGACCTTGTCGATGGCCTCGGCGATGACCGAACCGATTCCTGCATCCGCTGCCGAGATGGTGGCGACGGCGGCGATCTGGTCCTTGTCGTCGACCGTGGTGGCCTGCGACTTGATGCTCTCGACGGCCGCAGCGACGGCCTTCTCGATGCCACGCTTCAGGCCCATCGGATTGGCACCGGCCGCGACGTTGCGCAGGCCGTGGCCGACGAGGGCCTGGGCGAGCACGGTGGCCGTGGTGGTGCCGTCACCGGCGACGTCGTTGGTCTTGGTGGCGACTTCCTTCACCAGCTGGGCGCCCATGTTCTCGAAGGGGTCGTCGATCTCGACCTCCTTGGCGATGGACACGCCGTCGTTGGTGATGGTCGGCGCACCGAACTTCTTGTCGAGGACGACGTTGCGGCCCTTCGGCCCGAGTGTCACCTTGACCGTGTCGGCCAGTTTGTTGACACCGGCCTCGAGGGCGCGACGCGCCTCATCGTGGAACTTCAGCTGCTTTGCCATGGTGGTTCAGTGGCTCACTTGCTGACGATCGCGAGCACGTCGCGGCTGGTGAGGATGAGCAGATCCTTGCCGTCGACACTCACCTCGGTGCCGCCGTACTTGCTGTACAGCACGGTGTCGCCGACCTTGACGTCGAGCGGGCTGTGGGTGCCCTTGTCGTCGCTCCAGCGGCCCGGTCCGACGGCCAGGACCTCGCCCTGCTGGGGCTTTTCCTTGGCCGTGTCGGGGATCACCAGGCCCGAGGCAGTGGTCTGCTCGGCCTCGGCGGGCTTCACGACGATGCGGTCATCGAGGGGCTTCAGGTTCATGGTGCGGGCCTCCATTGGCGAATGCACGTGTACTGGTTGGGACGGGGGTTAGCACTCCCCCGTTGCGAGTGCCAAGACTACGCGGCGACCCCGCCCGTTAGCAACCGGAGGTGGCGAGTGCTAACCGAGGTCGCCCGGCTCCCCGACGGGTGCCGGCAGGCCGAGCAGGCGGGCCACGACCCCTAGCGGCAGGCCGATGACGTTGCTGCGACTGCCCTCGACCGCCTGCACGAACCGTCCGCCGCCCCCCTGCAGGGCGTAGGCCCCGGCCTTGTCGAGCGGCTCGCCCGAGGCCGCATAGCGCTCGATCTCGAGCGGATCGAGCCGGCGGAAGACCACGCCGCTGGTCACCACCTCCACCGTCGACGTCCCGCCGGTCCACACCGCCACCGCCGTGTGCACCTCGTGGCGCCTGCCGCTGAGCGAGCGCAGCATCCGCACTGCATCCTCGGTGTCGGCTGGCTTGCCGAGGATCCGGCCGTCGAGGTCGACCGTCGTGTCGGCAGCGATCACCGTGCCCTCGGCCGGGGCGGTCCATTGCGCCCATCCCGTCGGCTGCTCGCGTCGGACGACCACGGCGTGCAGCTTCGCCGCCGCCAGCCGGGCCACGTGTTCTCTCGGCATCTCGCCCTCGAGCGGCGACTCGTCGATGTCCGGCGAGACCACCTCGGGCTCGAGGCCGAGAGAGCGCACCAGGTCGAGCCGACGCGGCGACGACGAGGCGAGGAAGAGCCGCCCCTGCATCATCCGCCGGAGACGGCCATCACGGCATCGTCGTCGGGCACGGTGAGGTCGTCGAGACGGTCGAGGTAGCCGTCGGGGAGCGCCACGCGGATCGGGCCGTTGGTGTGGCCGCGTCGGATGCGCTCGCCGCCCGGAACGATCTCGAGCGACGGGTCGAGTCCGGCAATGAGGTCGTCGAGTTCGTCGAGGCTGGCGACCATGCCGAACCGGCTGCGCGTCGCACCTCCCACCGGATAGCCGGTGAGGTACCACGACGTGTGCTTTCGGAAGTCGCGCATCGCGTGGTCCTCGCCGAGGTGTCCGACCAACAGGACCGCATGGTCGCGCATCACCGAGGCCACCTCGCCGAGCAGCGGCGACGGGCGAACCGGCCGACCGGCGAGCGCATCGACGAGATCGCGGAACAGCCACGGCCGGCCGAGGCAGCCGCGGCCGACCACCACGCCGTCGCACCCCGTCTCGCGCATCATCTGGACTGCGTCCGACGCCTCCCACACATCGCCGTTGCCGAGCACAGGAATGCCGGACACCGCCGCCTTCAGTTCGCCGATGGCTGCCCAATCGGCGGTGCCCGCATAGTGCTGCTCGGCGGTGCGGGCGTGCAACGCGATCGCCGCAACTCCCTCGTCCTCGGCGATTCGACCGGTGGCCACGTGTGTGAGCAACTCGTCGAACAGTCCCTTGCGGAACTTGATGGTGACCGGCACCCGATACGGCGCTGCGGCGCGCACGGCCTCGCGCACGATCGCCCGCAGGAGGTTGGGCTTCGCGGGCACTGCAGCCCCGCCTCCCTTGCGCGTCACCTTCGCCGCCGGACACCCGAAGTTCATGTCGACATGGTCGACCCGGCCCTCGGCACACAGCATGCGAACTGCCTCGCCCACCTGGAACGGGTCGCTGCCGTACACCTGCAACGACCTCGGCTGCTCGTCGGGCCCGAATGTCATCATCCGCTCGGTCTTCGCATTCCGGTTGACCACGGCAGCCGACATCACCATCTCGTTCACGTAGACGAGTCCGGGTGCGAACCTGCGGCACATCGCCCTGAACGGCGCATTCGTGACACCTGCCATTGGCGCCAGCACCACCGGAGCCACCGGCTCGAACGAACCGAGGCGCAGCGGCAGTCGGTCGGCCACCGCCGATGCACCTGGCGCGCCGGTCTCGGACATTGCTGACGGATCGCGCGGTGCGGCCACGACGGCACGGTACCGGCGCCGGCCACCGTCACACACCGAACTCAGTCGCCCGGCGGCCAACCCGACTGCGAGCGCCCGCGGCCAACTGTCGGCAGCCCGGGTCGCCGGGCGCTGCCGACGCGCCGATCACCCGCCGAGCGGGCCTGTCACCATGACCCGTACTGGGATGCCCCCATTGGCGGTGTGCAGCGCATCAGCCCAGATGATGCCCGTCGCCTGCAGTGGCACCGCCGACGACACGAGCAGCGCCGAATGCCACCCTGCAAAGCGTTCGCGGAGCACGCGGCCGAACGCGTCGTACAGCGGCACGAGTGACCTGCCGCCCGAGACGCGCTCGCCATAGGGCGGGTTCGACACCATCCAGCCGAGGCGACCTCCGGGCGGCGGCACCGCATCGCTGAGTGCGGCGTGACGCAGTTCGACGTTCTCGCCGACACCGGCACGCGCCGCGTTCTGGCGCGACGCCGCGACCGCCCCCTCGTCGCGGTCGCTGCCCACGATCGGCGGGCACCGGTCGATCACATCGGCATCGGCTCCGGCGACGATGCGCTGCCAGGCCAGCTCATCGAACGATGGCCACCGCTCGAAGGCAAACGACCGGTGGCGGCCCGGTGCCATCCGCCGCGCCATCATCGCCGCCTCCACGAGCACAGTGCCCGAGCCGCAGAACGGATCAACGAGCGGTGCGGCCACCCGCCACCCGCTTGCCGCCACCAGCGCAGCGGCGAGCGTCTCGCGCATCGGCGCGCGCCCCGCCGCGCCGCGCCATCCCCGCTGATAGAGCGGCCGACCCGAGGCATCGATGCTCACCGTCACGCGATCCGACTCGACGCGCACATGCACTGCCTGTGGTTGCATCGGAGCATCTTCTGCGTCGCTGTCTGCCGCCGATGAGCTCGCTGAGCGACCAGCGCGGCTGATCGAGTCGCGCACGCGATCCTCGACTGCCCCCGAGTGGAAGAGCCCCGATGACGCATCGCAGGTCGCCTGCACGCCCACCGTGTCGGGCGGTAGCCATGCCGACCAGTCGATGCGGCGAAGGCCGGCCTCGAGCGTGCCCGGGCCATCTGCGGCGAACGACGCAACGCGCACGAGCACACGGGTCGCCATCCGCAGGCGAAGGTTGAGTGCCCACACCTGGCGCCATGTGACGGCGCACTCGATTCCACCCCTGACGGGGCGCGCCGGACGGATTCCCAGCCGCACCACCTCGTCGAACACGAGCGGCTCGAGTCCGCGTGCAGCAACGACGAATGCGTCGACTCGCGTGCTCACGCCCTGCTGCCGAGCAGCGGCAGGCGCAAGTTCGGCGCGGCGCCGGCGTCGAGCGACGTAGGCCCGTCCGACCGAAGGCGATGCCAGCCGGCAGCGGCGATCATCGCCGCATTGTCGGTGCACATCGCACGGCTTGGCAGGAACCCGCGGATCCCGATCTCGTCCGAGGCCGCAACGATGCGCTCGCGGAGCAGCGAGTTGGCGGCGACTCCGCCACCGATCACGAGGCCCCTCGCCCCCACCTCGACCGCGGCGCGTGCGGCCTTGGCCACGAGCACGTCGACGACGGCAGCCTGGAAACTCGCCGCCACGTCGGCCGCCGACACGTCGGGATTCCGGCGCACATGGTTCATCACCGAGGTCTTCAGGCCGCTGAAGCTGAAGTCGAGGCCGTCGTGCAGCATGGCCCGCGGGAATGCAATGGCCTCAGGGTCGCCGTGCACCGCCTCGCGATCGATGGCGGGGCCGCCGGGATAGCCGAGACCCAGGAACCTGGCCACCTTGTCGAATGCCTCGCCTGCAGCATCGTCGATGGTCTGGCCGAGTAGCCGATAGGCGCCATGTCCCTGCATCTCGACGAGCATCGTGTGGCCGCCCGACACGAGCAGCACCACCAGTGGGAACTCGAGCGTCGAGTCTTCGAGGAACGCACTGTAGAGATGCGCCTCCATGTGGTTGACCCCGACGAATGGAACGCCCCACGTCAGCGCCAGCGCCTTGGCCGCCGACACCCCTACCAGCAGCGCCCCGACGAGGCCGGGCCCGACCGTGCAGGCGACGGCATCGATGCGCGATTCCTCCACACCGGCCTCGACGATGGCGCGGGCGATCATCGGATTGAGCAGGTCGAGATGTGCCCTGCTGGCAACCTCGGGCACCACCCCGCCGAACTGAGCATGGAGATCGACCTGCGTGCTCACCGCGCTGGAGACGACATCGTGCCCTCCCATCACCAGCGCCGCCGCAGTCTCGTCGCAGCTCGTCTCGATGCCCAGCACGAGCGTCGAGTTGTCGACAGTGCGAGTCATCGGACGGCCTCAGGGCAGAACTCGCCGAGCCGCGTTGCGAACTCGGGACTCTGGATGTCGTGGCACCACATCACGAGCGCGTCCTCGGTGTTCTCGTAGTAGCGGACTCGTACCCCGGCCGACTCGAAGCCGAATCGACGGTACAGCTCCTGTGCCGCCGTGTTCGAGGCGCGCACCTCGAGGGTGAGTCCGCGGCTGCCGCGCCGAACGGCATGCCACGCCAGCTCGGCAAGCAGCCGCGACGCAAGTCCCTGACGCTGGTGGTGCGGCGACACGGCGAGTGTCGTCACGTGCGCCTCGTCGGCAGCATGCATGAGGCCGCCATAGGCGAGCACCGCCCCTGCGCGCCGCAGGACGAGGTAGTGGCGGTCGCCGCCGGGGATCTTCGACACCTCGCTGCGGTACAGGTCGGCCGACCACGGCCGCGGGTAGACAGCGTCCTCGATGCGGACCACCGCGGGAATGTCGCGACGGCGCATCGGCTCGACGACGGTCGCTGTGACGGCCTGCCGCGGCACGCGCAGTCCGGAGACGAAGCGGTCGAGCACGCTCACGACGCCGGTCCCCCGCGTCGGGCGCTCTCGCCGGCACTCTCGCGAGTCGACCAGTTGATCTGTGCATCGGGCGCCCGCAGGTACAGCGGCTGGATCTCCCACGGATTCACCCAGTCCTCGCGCAGCGCCCGTGCATGCGCGAGCTGCACGAGCGGTGCTGCCGACGGATACGACAGAAACTGCTCCGCCACGTCGCATCGCATCGCATCGACGATCTCGTCGCGATATCGAAGTGCACCGTCGCCCACGCACAGCGTGTGCTGCCCGCGCGCCATCAGGTCGGCGACGAGATCGTCGGGGCGCCCGACCTGCGGCTCGGTGACTCGCTGCATCCCACCCGGCACCGGTCGGTAGAACGCGTAGAACACCTCGCCCTTGCGTGCGTCGATGACGGCGGCCACCGTGCGATCGGCGTGGCTCAAGGGGAACGCCAGCAGGTCGAGCGAGCTGATGCCGATCATCGGTATGCGCAGCGCCTGGGCGATCGCCTTCCCCGCGGCCAGACCGACACGCATGCCGGTGAAGAGACCGGGGCCGATGTCGACCGCGACCGCACCGAACTCGCCGATCTCGACCTCGGCCTGGCGGCAGACGAACTCGATGGCCGGCGTGAGGGTCTCGGCATGTCGGCGGCCACGAGACGACTCGAAGAGGCTGAGCACTCCCTCATGGCCGCCGATGGCGACGCTCACCTGCGGCGTCGAGGTCTCGATACCCAGAATCAGCATTCGCCACACATCATGCCAGCCAGCGGCAGGAATACCGTCCAATGCAGTCGTGCGATGATCTACCGGTGCGACTGCGATGGTGGCTCGGCGGACAGGGATTGGCCGCAGTCGTGCGTACACCATGGCGGGTGGCTGGCGTTGCGGCCGCAACTGCCGCCGCGTTCTGCGCAGTCCGCGCCTGGGTGCTCGGCGGTGTTGGTCATTTCGTCGTCGCAGGCAGTCGCTACGCCGACCCAGACGCGCTCGCGGGCGTGATCCCCGTGGTCAACGGCGACGGCTACGACGGTCAGTTCTTCTTTCGACTGGCAGCCGATCCTCTCGCACTCGGCCTCGGCCCACACCACGGGATCTCACTGGACACAGCCTTCCGTGCCGGGCGAATCGGCTATCCGGCCCTTGCCTGGATAGTGAGCGGCGGCGGCACGACATCACTCGTGCCACTTGCCCTTGTGGTCGTCAACGTCGTGGCGATCGGCGTGCTCGGCTACGTCGGCGCGCGTCTAGCGCTCGACAGCGGCAGGGCCTGCGCGTGGGGGCTTGCGATCGCCGGGTACTTCGGCTTCGCCTACTCGCTGAGTCGAAACCTCTCCGAGATCGTCGCCGCCGCTGCGCTCTGCACCGCACTGCTGCTCATCCGCCAGCAGCGCCCCTGGTGGGCCGCGGCTGCGATGGCGGCGTCGGTGCTCACCCGCGAGCAGGCGGTCCTTGCCGTCGTCATGGTCGTGCTCGGGACGCTCGTGGCCGAACGACGCGAATCAGGGTGGCGACATGCCGTGCTCGCCGCCGCCCGCCTTTCCGCACCACCCCTCGTCGTCTTCGTCACATGGCAGGAGACTGCAAGCCGACAGGTTGGAAGGTGGCCGGCGCTCGTCAGCGGTGCGGCGAACGGACGCTCTCCGACATTCGGAGTGTTCACTCGCGTCGGCGACTTCGCGAGCGAGGCGTTCGGCACCGGCGGTGGCCGCTTCTCGCTGCTGCTCTTGGCAATGCTCATCGTTCTCGTGGCAGGGGCCGCGGCTTCTGGTGCCGTGCCCACGATGTGGCGCAGCCATCCCGGTGAGCTGCTCATGGGGGCTGGAGCGGTCGTGCTGGCCGTCCGCTTCTACGGGCTGACCACTGATCCGGCGTACTACCGGCAGGCCGCCGACGTGTCGATCGGCGCCTGGCTCGTGATGTGGTCCGGCAGGCGGTGGGTCATGATCGCCGTCGCATCACTCGTGGGGCCGGTGACGATCGTCGTCGCCGCCTACCGGATGCTGCATCTCTGAGCCGTTCGTCGCCCGCTTCTGATGCCGGTCGAATTCAGGCGGAGAAGCGGCCGGCGGCGTCGGAGATCCTCGACCAGCGTGCCGCCCAGGACGGGCCGACGCCCGTGATGGTGACCGAGCGAGCATCGTCGTCAGACGGATCATGCTCGAGATGCACGTGCAGGTGATCCCCGAGCGCGCCGGCGACGACGTCGCCCCATTCGACGAGCACGATGCCGTCGTACTCGAGCAGTTCACCGAGGGCCAGGTCGGCCACCTCATGCTGTGTGGCGAGTCGGTAGATGTCGGCGTGGTGCAGTTTCACGCGGCCCGAGGTGGCATAGGTGTGCACCAGCGTGAACGTGGGCGACGTGATCGGCTCGACCACGCCAAGGGCGGCGCCGAAGCCCTGGGCGAAGGCCGTCTTGCCGGCGCCCATCTCGCCCGACAGCACGATGAGGTCGCCGGCACGCGACAGGCCAGCGATCGCTCCCGCAATGGCACGGGTGTCGGCGAGACTCGAAGCACGCAGATGCAGCATGACGTCGACAATCTACGTCGGCGCACGTCGGCCCGACCGGCGACGCATGGCCCTCGGCATCGAGAGCCCTGGATGCTGCGTCAGATTCGTCGACGCTCGATGCGCGATGAGATACCGCACGTGACCTCGTAGTCGATGGTGCCGAGCCACTCGGCCCACTCGGTCGCGGTGACCGTCTGGCGGCCCTGGCTGCCGATCAGCACCGCCTCGTCGCCCACGTGCACGTCGTCGTTGCCGCAGTCGACCATCATCTGGTCCATCGTCACCGTGCCGACCACCGGCCGGCGCCGCTCGCCGATGAGCACTGCCCCGCCGCCGGCGAACAGGCGGCGGGGCACGCCGTCTGCGTAGCCGATCGGCAGCGTGGCCACCGTGGTCGGCGTGGAGAACTCATGGCGCAAGCCGTACGAGATTCGCTCGCCCGCTGCTAGTCGCTGCACATGCGACACCCGTGCCCGCAGGGAAAGCGCCGGCTTCAGGCGAAGCGAGCGCGTTGTCGCCGTGAGCTCGCCACCCGGGCTGAGTCCGTAGATGGTGATCCCGGTGCGAACCATGTCGAATCGGGCCCGCGGATGGGCGAGCGCCGCCGCCTC
>JBJOMQ010000011.1:0-30106 GCA_046052275.1 Actinomycetota bacterium
GGTGGCGAAGCGGATGGCGACGAACGCGCTGACGGCGATCCCGGCGATCCAGGCGATCTGCCAGACGATTCCCTTGAAGTAGCCCAGCAGCGCGGCGACCGCCAGGATGCCGATCATCACCAGGTCGTATCCTTCGACGGCCAAGGGCAGGCTCCCGGATCGCGGGTGAACCGCACGTCGTGCTCGACAGGTGAGGGTGCGCCTGGAAAGTTGTCGGCGCCGTCGGTGTAGTTCACAGTCGATGCCGTGTCGAAGGTCTTTCCACCGAAAAGAGGTCCGTGAAATGCGATTACAAAGCAGGCGGCACTGAACATTGCGCCGAGCACTAGGCGTCGTCGTGGGGTCAGAATTGGACTGTCACCGTCAGGGGAGCAATCCGTATTGATGGCAGTGCGTTTCCCGTTCACTGCGTTGACGCTAGCAGTGAGGCTAAGTTGCCAGCTCGGTATTGAACCGAGGCGCGCCACCGGTCTCCGGTGCCATTGTCGACTCGATTTACCACGAGTTTCTGATTAGGCAATGACGGTGAAATGAGCGCAGCACTACCTTCGGTGGACCAATGCGCGATCACGAGCGCATACGAGCCGGCGATCCCCTGCAACCCGCAGGTCGTGGCGTCGAGCTCGTGGTGCGAGGTGGGATTGCGACCCTCGAAAATTGGCGACGCGAGCAAGTCTGCTCGCCGAAAGGGCCGGTGTTGGCGAACGGCGGCGCTGGACGGCTGGTGTGGGATAGCTGTGCGGCGCCAGATCGGACCCATACATTGGGTCCAGTTACCTGACTTGATTGCGCTACTGCAAGTCGGAGGCCTGGAGGGAGGGAGCAGTCGCCGACGCCGCCGCCTGCATCGCCGAGTTCGATTCGAACTCGTTGCCGTAACGTAGATCGCTGCCGAGGCCGACGTCAGCCACGGAGTGCGTCGCGAACACCTTTGCGTCAGATCCGGTCCGACCGCTGGGGAATGACCAGCGCTCTCGATCTGTCGAAGTCCACTCATGCCAAAGTCGCCGTCTTGCACGTGGCCGTCAACGACGTCGTCAGCAAGACGGGATCCGCCGACGAGGTGGGCCTGATGGCCGCGTCCCTGTGATCAGCGTCACGAGGGGCCGCGACGCTGCTCGTCGGCGCGATGCCGGAGTCGAAGACTGACTAGGTTGACAGCCGTCGGTTGCTGGTTCGTGCGGTTGCGAGACAGATTCGATCCGGCTTCTTGCTGCACTGAGTGCAGGTGAGCCGTGAGTGCATCGTTCGTTGCCGAGTTCGCAGCCGAGGTCTTCGAGTGGCGGGGGCTGGCGCCGTGCCACTTCGTCGCACTGCCAGCCGACCTCGCCAGCGACATTGCCGAGGACGCATCGGCGGTGACGTATGGCTTGGGAGTGGTCCCGGTGTCGGCCCGCATCGGCGACACGCATTCACCACCTCGCTGTGGCCCCGTTCGGGCACGTACTACCTGCCGCTTCGCGATGCAGTGCGCGCCGAGCATGGAATCGGCATCGGCGACCGGGTGAAGGTGCGCATGCGCCTGCGTCCTCGCTAAGGATTGAGGAGTGCGTCACGCAGCCGCCGTGACGCACGTGCGCGGCTGAGATCGTCAGAACGTCACGACACCTGGGTGAGACCACCGTCGACGACGAGGATCTCGCCGGTGACATAGCGGTTCCGCACGAGGGCAAGGACCGCCTCGGCGCAGTCGTCGGGCGTGGCAGATCGACGCAGCGGGGCCATCTTGGCGACACCGGCGTGCATGGCATCCCAATCCGAGGTCCAGGGCGTGTCGACAAGGCCGGGTGCGACGGCGTTGAACCGGATCGGTCCATGGCTCTTGGCGAGCAGTCGGGTCATCTGGTTGAGGGCTGCCTTCGTCATCGAATAGGCGATCGACGAGCCGACCGGTCGCACGCCGGCGATCGACGTGATCGTGACCACATGGCCGTCGGGGCGCTGTCGCAGCAGCGGGATCGCCGCCTTCGTGAGCTGCCAGGTGCCGACGACATTCACGTCGAACGTCTTGTGGAAGATGTCGTCAGTGAGCGCGTCGAGATCGTGGTGTGGCACGACGGTTGTCCACCCGGCGTTGTTGACCAGGAGGTCGAGCCCACCGAACTGCTCGACGGTGCGGTCGAGCAGCGCCCGGCACTGGTCCATGTCACTGATGTCGGCCTGCACGTACATCGACGGCCCCGGCAGTGCGGTGGCGACTGCCTCACCGGCGGCCACGCTCGATGCCGAGTTGACGACGACAGTGGCGCCCAGCGCCGACAGTCGCTGCGCAGTGCGCTCGCCGATGCCGCTCGACGACCCGGTGACGATCGCCACCATTCCATCGAATTCCGGCCTGCCCTCGAGTTCGCCCATCGTGCCCTCCGTTGCGCGGTTCGTCCTGCGTCGGCAATCCTGCCGCGTCGGTCCCGCCGTCAGCGAATAGGTTGCGCCCATGGCAGTGGCCAGGTCGACCAGTCCGGGAGCGCGAGCCGTCGACCTGCACCTCGCCGCACTGCCCGAGCCACAGCGAACGACCCTTCGGGCGGTGCGGGCCTCGCTGCGCGAATTGCTGCCCCACGCCGACGAGGGCCTCAAGTACCGGATGCCCGCCTTCTCGGTGCACGGCAAGGGGGTCGCCGCATACGACGGCTTCAAGGGGCACTGCTCGTATTTCCCGATGAGTGGCGGTGTCCTCGAGAAGGTGACTGGACTGCCGAAGGGATGCACCGCAGACCGCGGGACGCTGCGCTTCGCCGTCGACACGCCGCTGTCGAAGGCTCTCCTGCGGCGACTCATTCGCACACGGCTCGACGAGATCGCCGATGTAGCAGATGGGCCCCGGCTCGAGTTCTACGACAGCGGCATGGTGAAAGCCGAGGGCGGCATGCGCAGCGGACTGCTGCATGGCCGGTGGCGCTGGTACCGGGCTGACGGAACGCTCATGCGGGTCGGCCGATTCGCCGCCGGCGAACAGGTGGGCACCTGGGAGACGTGGGATCGCAGCGGGCGACTGGTGCGCTCGACGAGCTATCCGCCGGCTGGACGTCGCTGATCCGTCGCAGCTACTCGCTGGCGCGAGCGGCGGAGTCGGCGGCTGCGGCGCGGTAGATGCCGGTCGCCATGTACGAGCGCTCGGTGCGCCGCCGGGCGTCGTAGACAGCGGCTCGCACGGCATGCAGGCGGGGTGACTCGGGCTCTGCGGTGACGGCCATCTCGATCAGGTGGCAGGCGAGGCGGAGGTCGCCGGCTGCGGCAAGCACCTCGGCCCGCGCTGCGAGCACGTCGGTGCCCCCGGCCAGCGACGCGACCTCGCGAGCGAGCTCAACCTCACGTGCCGGCTTCAAGTTGGCAGGATTGCCGTCGTACCAGCCGCCGTACAGGCGCCAGAGGTTGCGGACGACGAACTCGGGCTCGTCGTAGGTCGGCTGCAGATATGGCTTGCCAGCGAGATGCTCGGGCAGCCGGACCTCGTGGATCACCTCGTCGAGTCGGGCGCCGGCGTTCATCAGGGCGAGGGTCTGGCCGTGCAGCGATTCGAGCGCCTCGGCGGTGTCGTCGAGGACTCGGGTGATCCGCTCGCGTCCTCCGAGCGCCGGGCCGTGGGCAGGAAGGAGCAGGTCGGCGCCGAGCCGCGCCATGGCGCGGAGCGCGACTGCCCAGTCCCACGCATAGCGCTGCACCTTCTGCGGATTTCCGGCGTTGGGGAACTGCCAGATGAACAGGTCGCCGACACAGAGTGCCCGTCGATGGGGCACCCAGGCCCACGTGTGATCGTCGGTCTCGCCGCGGGCGTGATGCAGCTCGAAGCGTTCATCGCCGACGACGACTGCATGCTCGTCGCGGTACGTGACATGCGGCCGCACGAAGTCGGTGGGCCACGCCGGTGCAGGAAGCCTGAACTGACGCATGTTGATGTGGCCGTTGTAGCCACTCGTGGCTGCGTAGCGGTCGAAGCGTGCGGGAACGGCCTCGTGGCCGACATAGCGAATGGGGGCATGGCCACGGGCGACAGCATCGGCGTCGAAGGCGTGGGCACCGGTCACATGATCGACATGGCCGTGCGTGTACACCGCTGTGTGGACGCGGCGTGTGCGCCACGAACGCAACTGCTCGACGACCCTTGGAGCCGAGAGCGCATGCGACACGTCGAACACGACGAGGCCCTCGTCGGTATCGAACGCCACCGAGTTGCTGAAGGCCTCGACCAGCACGACGCCGTCGGCGACCTCCTCGGCCACCCCCGACGATTCGCTGAAGACTCCCTTCATCGACAGCGGCTCGATGCCGTCGGCCCACCGTGCCGACCGGTCGAGCATGGGGCTCGACATCATGGAAGACGATTGACCGACGGCGTGCTCACGAGTCGGCCGGCTCGTCGGCAACGGAAGTGCTGCGTTGCCCGGTGATTGACACTACGAGTGCGGCAAGACCGAACGCCGCCGTGACCGCTCCCATCGCCCGTGCGCCGATGCCGATCTCGAGTCGGGCAATGTTCGTACCGGCAGCAAGCGCGACGATGCCGACCGTCCCCGAGATGAGGCGCGTGGCGAGATGCCGTGGCCGTCGCAGGACGACGACGACGCTCGCAACACCTGCGGCGAGGGTGCTCAGCAAGATGATCGCTGCCAGCAGGGCGAGGCTTTCCACATGGGCATTTCAGCACATCGGCGGCGAGGCCGGGGCCGGCGACACTGAAGGCCGGCGCTACACGGCGGGGAACAGGGCGAAGAAGTCCTTCTCCGTGCCCTTGAGATACCGATACGGATTGCGCATGCGCATGCGGGCGTCGACGAGTACCGGCGTGCGCTCGTCGGTGCCGAATCCCTCGTAGAACGCGAACTGCGGCCATGTGCCGTTGATGTCGAGTTGCATTGCCCTGACGCAGCCGGCATCGACCAGCAATCCGGCGAACATCGTTGCATCGACCGGGCCCGCCATCACATAGAGCAGGTCGTCGCTGGCAAGCTGGCAGAGTGCCGAGCGGTTCGTGTAGGTCTCGGAGCCGAAGTCGACACCCCACGCCTTGTCGTACCGCGTCGCCGCCATCGACTCGCCGCCGTCGACGAGCAGCGGCAGACCCTGCCTGAGCGAGACCCACGTGCCGTCGTCGCGCAGGTCGCGCCCGTACTGCCCGACAGTGATGAGGCCATCGCGGTCGATGCCGATCGTCGCCTCGCCGTCGACGAGCGGTTCGACGGTGCGGCCCTCAGTCATGTAGCCGCCGTCGATGTGCTCGAAGCGGAAGCCTCCGTTGAATGCGGCGACGAGGGTCTGCCGGTCGCTGCCATCGACCTTGGCGAAGTACTCCCATCCGTCGCCGCCTGGCAGCTCGGTGCCGCCGTACATGCGCGCAGCGACAAGGTCGCGGCGGATGTACACATAGGTGGCAGTGACCGATGCGGCCGAGCGCACGGGCCGCATCGACGTCACCCAGAGTGCATCAGCGATGCCGGGTGCGCCGAGTGGGATCCACTCACCTTCGCCCGGGAGGGGCGAGCCGAGCACGGGTACGAGATCGACCGGAACGAATGGGACCGCAGTGGTGCTCTGGCCCTCCGGCACCGTGGTGGCCGGCCCCGGTTGAGTGATCGCCGTCGGCATCGTCGTGGTGACAACGGCGAGCGGAAGCGCCGTTGCGGGCACGATCGACGGCGGATCGGCGTAGTGCCAGCGCTCGAGTCGGTCGACGATCGACCCGAAGCCCTGATTGCGCGCCCAGTTGGCACCTGCCTGGAGCGTGCCGTCCTGGCTGGCGACGAGCTCAAGGCCGAGTGATGTCGCTGGGAGGACAGTGCAGGCGACTGCTGCCACGATGGCCGCTGCCCGGGCCCTCCTGCTGAGAAGGCGCGGCGCGCCGCGTCGGAGCACCTGCTCGACCGACATCGCGGCCAGCACCAGCCACAGGAGGCTGCCGAGCAGGACGGTGAGACCGAGCGGCGACATCTCCCCATCTCATCACATTCCGCCGTCACGTCGATCGGTGAGGATGCGTGAGCGGTCGGTATTGTCGTCGCCGTGGCTGCCGTGCACGCACTGACGCACCTCCAGCGCCTCGAGGCCGAGTCGATCCACATCATCCGCGAGGCCGTCGCTGAGGCCGATCGCCCGGTGATGCTCTACAGCATCGGCAAGGACAGTTCGGTGATGTTGCATCTCGCCATGAAGGCCTTCTTCCCGGCTCCGATCCCATTCCCGCTGCTGCACGTCGACACCACGTGGAAGTTCCGCGACATGTACGCGTTCCGCACCAAGGCCTCCGAGAGGTACGGCGTCGACCTGATCGTCCACCGCAATCCCGATTGCGTCGCCCGCGGCATCAACCCGTTCGATCACGGCTCGGCGATGCACACCGATCTCTGGAAGACGGTCGGGCTGAAGCAGGCACTCGACGAGCACCACTTCGATCTCGCTTTCGGTGGGGCCCGACGCGACGAGGAGCGCTCGCGGGCCAAGGAGCGTGTGTTCTCGCTCCGGAGCGCACAGCACCAGTGGGACCCGCGACGGCAGCGCCCAGAACTGTGGTCGCTGTACAACGCCCGACATGCGCCGGGTGAGTCGCTCCGCGTGTTCCCGCTCTCGAACTGGACCGAGCTCGACGTGTGGCAGTACATCCACCAGGAGGGCATCGAGGTGGTGCCGCTGTACTTCGCAGCGCCCCGCCCCGTCGTCGAGCGTGGCGGCACGCTCATCATGGTCGACGACGAGCGGATGCGCCTGGAGCCGGGCGAGGAGGCCCAGCAGCGGATGGTGCGATTCCGAACGCTCGGCTGCTATCCGCTCAGCGGCGGCGTCGAGTCGGATGCCACCACGCTCCCCGACATCATCCGCGAGATGCTGCTGGCGACCACCTCCGAGCGGCAGGGGCGCATGATCGACCGCGACCAGGCAGCGTCGATGGAGAAGAAGAAGCAGGACGGCTACTTCTGATGGCTCGCCGACCTCCCGCCATCGCCGACGGCCTCGAGTCGTACCTTGCCCGGCAGAACCGGAACGACCTGCTGCGGTTCATCACGTGCGGCAGCGTTGACGACGGCAAGAGCACGCTCATCGGCAGGCTGCTCTACGAGTCGCATCTCGTCTTCGACGATCACCTGCGCGCCCTCGAGGCGGACTCCCGCCGGGTTGGCACACAGGGCGACGACCTCGACATGGCACTCCTGCTCGACGGCCTCGAGGCCGAGCGCGAGCAGGGCATCACCATCGACGTCGCGCATCGATACTTCAGCACCGAGCGGCGAACCTTCATCGTTGCCGACACGCCTGGTCACGAGCAGTACACGCGCAACATGGTCACCGGGGCCTCGACGGCGACCCTCGCGGTGATTCTCATCGACGCCCGCAAGGGCGTGCTCGTGCAGACGCGTCGGCACTCATATCTGGTCAGCCTCCTCGGTATCCGCAACATCGTCGTCGCCGTGAACAAGATGGATCTCGTCGACTGGTCACGGCAGCAGTTCGACGACATCGCTGCCGACTACCGGGCCTTCGCCTCGCAGATCGGCATCGACGACCCGCTCGTGATCCCGGTGTCGGCGCTGCACGGCGACAACATCGTGACCCGCAGCCAGTCGACTCCCTGGTACGGCGGTCCGGTGCTGATGGACCACCTCGAGACCGTTCCCGTCGACGACAGCGCGGCGCAGCGCCCCTTCCGCATGTGGGTGCAGTCGGTGCTTCGTCCGACACTCGACTTCCGCGGCTTCGTCGGCCTTATCGCCAGCGGCACTGTCCGGGTCGGCGACCGCATACGCGTGCTGCCGGCAGCGACGGAGACCACCGTGTCGCGCATCGTGACAGCCGACGGCGACCTTGCAGAGGCAAGGGCGGGGCAGTCGGTGACGCTCACCACTGCCGACGAGGTCGATGTGATCCGCGGCGATCTGCTCTCGTCAGCGACTGATCCGGCGTCCACCGCCGACCAGTTCGAGGCGACGCTGGTGTGGATGGACGAGGCGCCGATGCTGCCCGGCCGCCCGTACCTGATGAAGATCGGCACGCGAACGGTGGGCGTGTCGATCGCCCAGCCGAAGTACCGCGTCAACGTCAACACCCTCGAGCATGTGTCGGCCACCACGGTCGCCCTGAACGAGATCGCAGTGTGCAACCTGTCGCTCGACCGGCCGGTGCCGTTCGACCCCTACGATCAGCAGCGCGAGACGGGCGGGTTCATCGTCATCGACCGCCATACCAATGCCACGCTCGGCGCCGGAATGCTGCGCTTCGCGCTCCGGCGTTCGCAGAACATCCACTGGCAGTCGCTGTCGGTCGACCGCGAAGCACGGTCGTCGCTCGGCGGACATCGTCCGGCGATCGTGTGGTTCACCGGCCTGTCGGGCTCGGGCAAGAGCACCATCGCCAACCTGGTAGAGGCACGACTGCACGCCGATGGAGTGCGCACCTATCTGCTCGACGGCGACAATGTGCGCCACGGCCTGAACCGCGACTTGGGCTTCACGGATGCCGACCGTGTCGAGAACATCCGGCGCATCGCTGAGGTTGCCCGGCTCATGGCGGATGCGGGGATCGTCGTGCTCGTCTCCTTCATCTCGCCCTTCCGTGCAGAGCGCGAGATGGCCCGGGACCGTGCCGCCGAGATCGACTTCATCGAGGTGCATGTCGACGTGCCGCTCGATGTTGCCGAGTCACGCGATCCGAAGGGCCTGTATGCGAAGGCTCGCCGCGGCGAGCTGGCCAATTTCACCGGCATCGACTCGCCGTACGAGTCACCCGAGTCGCCAGAGATCCGGATCGAGGGTGCGGCGACCTCGGCGGCGGATGCGGCACTCGTCGTGCACGCTGAACTCGTCCGGCGCGGCATTGTCCGCGGCTGACGCCGCGGCTGGCGAGCGCGTCAGTTGTCGAAGCCCCATCCCGAGGGATCGCGCCCCAGCTCGGCGAAACGGCGGGTTATCCACACCGGAACCTCCATTGGCAGCCCGGCGCGTAGCAGCGACACCTGCTCGCCGTCCTCTGCCCAGACGTGGCACGTGTTGAGGTTCATCATCAGCGCTCGCTGACGCGCCTCGTGGGGATCGACGGGCGACGGGCGGCCCTCCGCGGTGGCGCGGCGGCCCGCCACCACACGCAGCGACCACATCGACTGGATTGCCACTGGCGCCATCGCCTGCAGAAGGGCCGTCGTATGCGTGCAGCCTCTCGGACCGCCGAAGAGTTCGCGCACCCGGTGGGTGTAGCCGCGGGCGATCGACAGGCCGATCAGGTTCCTGTAGTGGTCCTCGATACGGGGACACGCTGTGTGCGGGTGTGTCTCGAGCACTGCCCGGGCATCGACGATCTCGAGGGACGGCACTCGGATCGTCATGTCGACCACCATGTGGTGAACGGTGAGGGGTTCGTCGTCGTCGGCGATGTACAGACCCGGCGGCTTCTGGTCGCGCAGGGCACCTCGCAGGATGAGCGTCGTGTCGTCCGCCCGATAGGCCCGCACGACGTAGCAGCGTTCGTGCAGCAGGTCGTCGACGGGATCGACCCCGTCGGGGTGGGGCGCAATGCCGTCGAGGAATTCGTGCACGATGCCGACTGTACGGTGCGAGCCTCAGCCGTTCACTACTGCGCCGAGGGCGGACAACGGGCCCATCAGCCGGCAGAGAGTGCGTCGAGCAGGGTGTTCCAGGCGAGCGTCGCGCACTTGATCCGCACCGGGAACTTCACGACTCCCTGCAGGGCCTCGAGATCGCCGAGCTTGACGGCCGGATCGGCCTCGATCGGATTGCCGTCGTCGTCGGGAATGCTCATCATCGCCTTGAACCGGCGAACGAGCGCCTGGACGTCGTCGAGGCGGCGGCCCTTCACCGCCTGGCTCATCATGCTGGCCGAGCTCTGCGAGATGCTGCAGCCCGAGCCGCCGATCCGGACGTCGGCGATGACGCCCTCGTCCACCATCAGGTACACCTCGATCTCGTCACCGCAGAGCGGATTGTGGCCGACGGCCATTCGGGCGGGGGGTGTGTCGAGGGCGCCACGGTTGCGGGGATTGCGGTGGTGGTCGAGGATGATTTCGCGGTAGAGGTCGTCGAGGCCGGGCATCGGTGTCTCCTGTCGATCCTGTGGGTTCGGCTCAGCTGCCGAAGATGTCGGTGGCGCTCTCGAGCGCGTCGGCGAGGGCCGTCACGTCGTCGGCATCGTTGTACAGATAGAAGCTGGCGCGGGCAGTGGCCGAGGCGCCCAGCAGCCGCATGAGCGGCTTTGCGCAGTGGTGGCCGGCGCGGATGCAGACATTCCGTTGGTCGAGCACCTGGCTGAGGTCGTGCGGGTGGATGTCGCGGAATGCGAAGCTGAACGTGGCACCTCGGCTTGCGGCATCGAGCGGACCGTGCACCTGGATGTCGGTGCCGAATCGCCCAGTGAGTTCGGCAAGAGCCTGCTCGGCGAGCCGAGCCTCGTGCTGGCGAATTCGGTCCATGCCGAGCGACTCCAGGAAGTCGACTGCAGCACCTACACCCACGACCTCGGCAATCGCCGGCGTGCCGGCCTCGAACTTTGCCGGCAGGTCGGCACATGTGAATCCGTCGAGGCGCACATCGCTGATCATGTTGCCGCCGCCGAGGAACGGGGGCATCGCCTCGAGCAGCGACTCGCGGCCCCAGAGAATGCCGAGGCCCGATGGCCCGCACATCTTGTGACTGCTGAAGGCGACGAAGTCGGCACCCCATGCCTGCACATCGGTGGGGTTGTGCGGGACGTACTGGCAGCCGTCGACAATCGCAATGGCACCGGCCGCATGCGCAGCGGCGCAGAGGTCGGCGACAGGAGTCAGGGTTCCGAGCACGTTGCTCATCGCAGTGAAGCTGAAGGCCTTGGCGCCCTCGAGCAGCCGGGAGAGCTCGGTGAGGTCGAGCCTGCCGTCGGCGGTCAGCGGCACCCACCTGATCTCTATGCCCCGCTCGGCGGCGAGCATCTGCCACGGCACGATGTTGGCGTGATGCTCCATGTGGGTGAGTACCACGGCGTCGCCCGCCTGCATGTTGGCCCGCGCCCACGAGTGCACGACGAGGTTGATGCTCTCAGTGGCGTTCTTGGTGAAGATGATCTCGTGGGGACGACGGGCATTGATGAAGCGCTGCAGCTTGGTGCGGGCCCCCTCGTATGCGTCGGTGGCCTCTGCAGCAAGCCGATACGCGCTGCGGTTGATCGGGCCGTAGCCGTGAGCGAGGAAGTCGGCCATTGCGTCGATCACGCACTGCGGCTTCTGAGACGTGTTGGCCGAGTCGAGGTAGACGAGCCGCTGCCCGTCGATCGTGCGCTGCAGCACGGGAAAGTGCGCAGCGATTGCCGTGCCGTCGAGAAGGGCGGTCACCGGAAGGCCTCGTAGCCGTCGCGTTCGAGCTGGGCTGCGAGCTCCATGCCGCCGCTGCGCACGATGCGGCCATTCACCATGATGTGGACATGATCGGGCTGCAGCTCGTCGAGGAGCCGCTGGTAGTGCGTGATCAGCACGACGCCCATCTCGGGCCGGTCGACCTTGATCTCGCGAATGCCGCGGGCGACGATTCGCAGGGCGTCGATGTCGAGTCCGGAGTCGGTCTCGTCGAGAATGGCGAGCTCGGGCTCGAGGATGGCCATCTGCATCACCTCGTTGCGCTTCTTCTCTCCGCCGCTGAAGCCCTCATTGAGGTACCGGTCGACGAACGAGCTGTCCATGCCGAGCCGTGACATCCACTCCATCGTGGCGAGACGCAGCTCGAGCACGCTGAGATCGATGCCCTTGCGGGCAGAGAGCGCTTGGCGGAGGAACTGGATGACCGAGACGCCCGGGATCTCCTGCGGATACTGGAAGGCGAGGAAGATGCCCTGCTTGGCGCGTACATCGGTGGGCCAGTCGGTGATGTCGTCGCCCTTGAAGACGATGCTGCCGCTCGTTACCTCGTACTCGGGACTGCCGAGCAGGGCGCTGGCGAGCGTGCTCTTGCCCGACCCGTTCGGGCCCATGATGGCGTGGACCTCGCCGGCACGGACGGTGAGCGACAGGCCCTTCAGGATGTCGTCGGCGTCGCCCTCGTCGGAGGTCGGGCGGACGTGAAGGTCGTCGATGCGGAACAGGTCGCTCACGGGGGAGAGTGTATTTCCACTACGGCGATAGTGGAAACCCCGCCGCAAGGTCGTCGAGGATCTCAGTGGGGTGGACAGTCCGGTGCGTGGGCCGAGGGTGCTGTCGCCCGGGCCCGTCCGCCGGGTCCGCACAGCAGTCTCTCTAGGCGGTGGCGCGGTCGGGGCCCCTGGTCAGGGCCAGCCACAGGCTGCGGTATGACGGGTACTCGAGCGCGTCGTCGAGATAGCCGGCCTCGCGGAGAGCGGAGTGGAACCGGGGCAGACTCCGGAAGGGGATTCCCGAGTCGACGTGATGCGACAGGTGCCAGCCGATGCCATAGGGAACGAGCAGGAACCGCGCCAGCGGACGCTGGCGGACCGAGTGTGTCGTCCGCCGCCGGTCGGCAGATCGCTCCATGCCGCCGTGCTCGGCGATGCTCCGCAGGCGGTTGATCACGCGCCACGCGGTCAGGTAGGGCAGCAGCCAGAACCCGATGTAGAGCCACCACACTCCGGCGACCGCTGAGACTGCAGCGAGCGAGGCCTGCACGGCGATGATCCGCCAGGTCGCATGGCGCGACCGCGGGTCACGGTGCCGCACTCCTGCGAGAGTCTGGCGCAGGAGGCGAATCCCCGTGCGGCCGATCGCGTCGCGCTGCATCTTGCGCCGCATGCTCGATGGAGCGATCGGATAGTTCGCATACAGCGCGAGGTCGGGCTCGTCAGGGCCGAACTCGTCGCGGTGATGCGCTGCATGCACACGCCGGTACGCGTCGGTGCTGGTGAAGGCTGGATAGCCAAGTACCCACCTTCCGATGGCGTCGTTCAGCGGTCTGTTCGCGACGAGGAGTCGGTGCGCCGACTCGTGCATCAGCGACAGGAACTGGGCGAAGGCGCGCCCCATGAGGATGAAGGTGAGTGGCCACGACCACGGAGCCCACTCGACTGTGGCCCACAGCACCGCCGCAGTCTGCGCGAGCAGCGACGCTACCGATGCAAGGTTTCGCCAGGTGGGGATCCGCCGCAACTGCTCGCGGAACTCGGGAGTGGGCCGGCCGTCCTCGCGTATCAGCGGGGTGGCCCGGCAGATCGGTAGGCGGTCGGGCACCATGCCGCCCGTCGCCGGTCCGACCGCAGCATGCGCCATGGGGCGAGTGTAGGCACCATGGCAGCGGCGGCCGCCGAGCCAGGCCGTCACCAGCCGCGGTCGATCCACTCCTGCAGGCTGGGGCGCTCGGTGCCGATCGTCGTGTCGGTGCCGTGGCCGGGCAGCACGATGGTGTCGGCGGGCAGCGTGAACAGGCGACGGTCGATCGACTCGATGATGGTGGTGAAATCGCCGCCCTCGAACTTCGTCGCACCCGGGCCACCGGGGAAGAGCGTGTCGCCGCTGAACAGCAGTGGGGTGCCGTCGACCCTGAAGCAGATCGAGCCCTCGGTGTGTCCGGGTGTGTGGATCGCATGCAGGCGAAGCCGGCCGACCTCGATCACCTCTGCATCGTCGAGGAACACGTCGTAGCCGACGTCGGCCAGTCGCGGCGCGTCGAGTCTGGTGACGGCCACCTCGTAGCCGGCCTCGCGCAGTGCTGGCACGGCCTGGATGTGGTCCCAGTGCCCGTGGGTCTCGAGAACCCGGCGCACGCCGAGCGACTGGCAGAGCCCGAGCAGCTGCTCGTGCTCGTTGGCGGCATCGATCAGCACGGCCTCACCGGTGGCCCGACAGCGGATGACGAACACGTTGTTGTCGTACGGGCCGACCACCACGCGGTGCACCTCGGCCTCGGCGCTCGACCAGTGCAGTGTCGGTGACGTCATGGCATCACGCTAGAGGGTGCGGCCTGCGGCCTGCGGCCAGTTGCCGTCGTGCTGCTGGGACCCGATGTGCCTAACGTTCGACCATGGCAACGGCCCACCGGCTCCGCAGGCGATGAGCACCTCCGATCCCACGCTGTGGCCGGCACTCGAGCAGGCTCGCGCCATCGCCGAGCGGCGACTCGGCAGCGTCGAACTGCTCGAGCTGGTCCTGGCCCGTATCGAGTCGGTCGGCCCGCGGGTGAACGCCGTCTGCACCCTCGAGCTCGACCGGGCACGCGCTGAAGCACGCGCTGCCGACGACGCCGTGGTCCGCGGTGAGACGCGTGGCCCGCTGCACGGACTTCCGATGACGGTGAAGGATGCCATTGCGACGGCAGGCATCCGGTCGACGGGCGGCGCAGTGGCGCTCCGCGATCACGTGCCCTCGGTGGACGCCGAGTCGGTCGCCCGACTCCGTGCGGCCGGTGCCGTGGTGTTCGGCAAGACCAACCTGCCGGAGTGGTCCGGCGACTGGCAGAGCTTCAACCAGATGTTCGGCACCACGTGCAATCCGTGGGATACCACCCGAACTGCCGGGGGATCAAGCGGTGGGGCAGCAGCGGCGGTGGCCACCGGCATGTCGAGCGTCGAGCTCGGTACCGACATCGGAGGCTCGGTGCGCGTGCCGTCGGCGTTCTGCGGTGTGTTCGGGCACAAGCCGACCCACGGTGTGATCCCCACGCTCGGCTACCTCGATGAGCCGCACGGCGGTGACGTCGAGGGCGACATCAATACGTTCGGCCCGATCGCGCGAAGCGCCGCCGACCTCGCGGCGATGCTCGACGTGCTGGCGGGTCCGTGTGCCGCCGATGCCGTCGCCTGGCGGCTCGACCTGCCGAAGACGGTGCCGTCGACGCTACGCGGCCTGCGCGTCGGTGCATGGATCGACGACTCGCTCGTGCCGATCGACAGCGAGATGGCGGCGGTGCTGCACGCTGCGGTCGATTCGCTGCGCGCCCACGGCGCGGCCGTGGTCGGCATCTCCGGTCCGGCAGTCGACGTGCAGCGCGCATGGCGTACCGGCGTCCGCCTGATCGGCTCGGCGGTATCGGTCAGCGACCAGGACGACCGTGGCCCGTCGCACCGTGCGTGGCTCTTCCTCGACCGCGAGCGGGCGCGACTGCGTGCAGCGTGGTCGGCGGTGTTCGACGACGTCGACGTGGTGGTATGCCCGGTCACGTCGACGGTCGCGTTCGCCCACCTGCAGGACGGCTACTGGGGGGATCGCGTCATTCGCATCGGCGAGAGCGAGCGCCCGTATCTCGAACTCGAGGCATGGCCGGCCATCGTGGGGGCGGCATACCTGCCGAGCACGTCCGTTCCCGTGGGCTTCACCGCGGCCGGCCTGCCGGTCGGAGCGCAAGTCGTCGGCCCGTACCTGCACGACCATCGCACGATCGCAGTTGCCGGACTCGTGGCGGCCGCAACCGGCGGCTACGTGCCGCCGCCGCTGTGACAGGCTGACGCGACACCACGTTGACGATCAGGAGCTCACGACATCGAAGCCCAGCGCCAGGGCAACGGGGATCTGTGCGGCGTCGAACGTGACGAACGTGACCGGACGGGGCAGCCGGTCTGCAGCTGCGAGGTGCACGGCGTCAGCGATGCGCAGTGGCTGGTCGCGGAGCAGGTCGGCGGCGCGATCGAGGCACTGCTGGTCGACGGGAACCACCGCATAGCGGTCCCATTGGAGTCGGATCGCGTCCTCGAGGTCGGCGCGTACGACGGGTTCGTCGGTGAGCCTGCCGACGATGGCCAGCGCCTCGGTGAGGGCAAGGGCGCTCACGCAAGTGTCGGCTCCAAGCGCGTCGGCGGCCGTGCGTCTGCTCGGCGTGTCGACGTGGAGGGCGACCACAGCGCTGGTGTCGAAGAAGACCGTCACCCGCGCACGTCCCGGAGTGCGCGGTCGAGACGGGTGCCAGCCCACACCGGCAGTGGTTCGCCGAGGCGGGGCTCACTGCGGCGTCGGGGCGGCATCACTGCGCCGGTGGCGTAGAGGTCGTGCAGCGTCGGAGCAGCGGGTCCCGGTTCGACGGGGCCGAGCTGGGCGGCCGGCCGGCCGCCGATGGTGATGACCACGCGCTGGCCGGCTCCGGCGCGGCGGACGAGCGCGGCGAGGTCGGCACGGAGTTCACGGATGCCAGTCATGTGTACACGAGCGTACACATCTCAACTGGACTGCGCTGCGGCCTGGCGCCAATGCTGTGGCCATGAACTTCGCCTTCACCGAGGAGCAGGAAGAGCTCCGCAAGACCGTCCGCCAGTTCCTCGACGCCAAGAGCAGCGAGGAAGCAGTGCGCGAGCAGATGGAGACCGACACGGGCTTCGACCGTGCGGTGTGGTCGCAGATGGCCGAGCAGATGGGCCTGCAGGGGCTCCACATCCCCGAGCAGTACGGCGGCTCGGGCTTCGGCTACGTCGAACTCGGCATCGTGCTCGAGGAGATGGGCCGCTCGCTGCTGTGCGCACCCTTCTTCTCGTCGGTGGTGCTCGCTGCCAATGCGCTGATCCACAGCGGCGACGAGGCTGCGAAGAAGGCCCACCTGCCCGGGATCGCGAGCGGGTCCACGGTGGCCACACTGGCCTTCACCGAGCCCAGCGGCAAGTGGGACGAGGCCGGCATCACCATGCAGGCCTCGGGCTCCGGGACCTCGTGGACACTCAGTGGCACGAAGATGTTCGTGATCGACGGACACACTGCCGATCTGGTCATCGTCGCTGCACGCACGCCGAAGGGGGTGAGCCTGTTCGCAGTCGACGGCGGGGCGAGCGGCCTCACCCGCACCGCGCTCAGCACGATGGACCAGACTCGCAAGCAGGCGCGTCTCGACTTTGCGAACACGCCTGCCTCCCTGATCGGTGCCGAGGGCGAGGGGTGGAAGGTGCTCTCTACGGTGCTCGACCTCGCAGCAGTCGGACTCGCTGCAGAGCAGGTCGGTGGCGCCCAGAAGGTGCTCGAGATGGCCGTCGAGTACGCCAAGGTGCGCGTGCAGTTCGGCCGCCCGATCGGATCGTTCCAGGCAATCAAGCACAAGTGCGCCGACATGCTGCTCGAGGTCGAGTCAGCCAAGAGCGCCGCGTACTACGGCATGTGGTGTGCCTCCGAGATGAACGACGAACTGCCGTCGGTGGCATCGCTTGCCAAGGCGTACTGCAGCGAGGCCTACTTCCACGCCACAGCAGAGAACATCCAGATCCACGGCGGCATCGGCTTCACGTGGGAGCACCCAGCGCACCTCTACTTCAAGCGTGCCAAGAGCAGCGAGCTGATGTTCGGCGACCCGACGTATCACCGCGAACTGCTCGCCCAGCGAATCGGAATCTGATCGGCGGCTCTGCCTTCGTGCCATGCCTGCTGTGACGTGGATCTTCCTGGCGGTTTCGGCTGTCAGTGTGTTCGTGATCGCAGCCGTAGTCGTTGGCCGCGAGGCACATCGCCTTGACGCCGTGGCACCGAGGTCGGTCTACATGCCCGAGGAGGCGGCGGAGTTCGTCGCTGCGTACCTGCCCCTCGATAGCCAGGCGCGCCTCACTCCCGATGAACTCGATGAGCTGCTCCGGTACCACATGCGCTGGCTGCACTCGAAGGGGCTGCAGCCGGCGAACGTGATCGATCGTCGGCAGGACATCGTCGCACCCGTCGTGATTGCCGAGGACACCGTCGTGGCATACCTGCTCGGCGAGGCCGAGCGAGCCGGACTCGCCATCATCGATGATGTCGACGTCGTGAACGTCGTCACCGGGCATCTTGCGTACTTCGAGGCAATCGGCGCCGTCGGCCCGCCGGCGGACGAGGTCTGACCGTCGGCCAATTCCCGTCAGTGGGCTCGCTGCAGCACCCCGCCGGGATTGAATGTCAGGAAGAACTTCTCGCCGATCGGGGCGACTGCGAAGTCGTCGCGACCAAGCAGGAACTCCTCGACCGCCTCTCCGGGTCCGGGCGGATGATCAGGCAGGACCGGGTTGCCGTGGATGTTCGTGTCCTCGACGATCAGATACGAGCCAACCGACACGATGGGTGCGTAGGCATGCAGTTCGGCGAGCACGTGGTCTCTGGAGTGGTCGCTGTCGAGAATGACCAGGGTCGTGAGCCCTTCGCAGCGGGTAGCGAGACGTGCGACGAGCGCCGGGTCGACCGAGGACGACGTGATGTACTCGATCCGGGGATGATCAGGCCGACCGGGCTGCTCGGCGATGTCGATGGTGACGACACTGCCGTGACCGATCAAGTCGAGGATGCTGGCGAGGTAGAAGGCGCTCCCGCCGTACTTTGTGCCGCACTCGATGACGATGTCGGGTCGAACCTGCTGCAGCAGTTCCTGGTAGAGCCACAGGTCGAGGGGGCACTTCAGCGTCCGGACACCGAGCCACCAGGTGTCGCGCCACGTCCTTGCTCCGTAGTCGTAGTAGAGCTTGTGAAACCGGTCGATGAGCCACTGGGTGCCGTTGGCGGGCAGCGGGACGGGCTCGGGCGACTCGGCGAGCAGGCGGTCGATCGACGCCAGGTCGGGACCGCGTCGCGTGATCCGTCGGATCCAGCGGACAGCAGTGAACGCCCGCGATTCGACAGTGCTGCGAAACTCGGCTTCGAGCGCGAGACGCCGCGACTGCTCGGCTCTCGCAACTGCGTGGATGTCGATGGGAATTCCCCTTGCCATGCCCGGAGTCTTGCAGGTGGCGAGGTCAGATCATCATGTTCAGGTGCTGCAGCACGGTGGCTGCGTGCTGGGCGTCACCCGTGACATCTGCCGACACATCGGAGGGAAGGCGGCGTCCTGTCGCCAGCACGACGAAGGCCTCGACGTCGAGACGAATATGGCACAGCGGCGGAGCCGATGGGCGATCGACAACGGCGGCGCGACCGGCGGTGACCTCGCAGGTGGTGGAGCGCTGCACGCCGCCGACGATCTCGAGCACGACCGCCTGGCCCTCAGGCGTGGCGGCGCGTTTGCCGACGACCATTGGCACCGTCCGCAGCAGTCGGTCGACCGTGAGTTCGGCGGCCGGACCGGAGAGGTTCCCGGTCCTGCCGACCGCCCTCCGCATGTCCTGCTCGTGCACCCAGCAGTCGAGGACCCTCACGTGGAGGAAGTCAGCGACCGTCCCCGGCCCGACGGGGGTCATCGCCGGGGCGTCGAAGTAGGCGTCGTCAGCCGAGCGCAGTTGCTCGAGTCGCTCTGCTGCTGCCTGCTGCCACTCGCTGAACACGGTGGCGCCGGGCACGCTGCGTCGGACGTCGACCTCGTGCTCATTGTGCTCGCCGATGGGATTGCGCGTGTTCGACAGGTCAGCGGCGCGATGCTCGGTGGGAGCGTGCCCTGCCATCATTCGTTCGATTGCGACGAGATGCGACAGGTTGTCCTGCACGCTCCATCCGGGAAGGTCGGTCGCCGTCTTCCACTGTTCCTCGGTGAGCGTGGCGCACAGCGCGTCGATTGACGACCAGCACTGCTCAAGCGCTCTGATCGTGTCGATCGGGATCATGGTTGCACTCCTCTTCTAGTGCTCTCGGCGGTTGACGATCATGGGGCCGGCCGTTGCACCGTCTGCCACTCGCGTGCGGCGAGGTACGGCGTGAAGTGCTGTGCGATGCTGGCCATGTCGGCGTCGGTCTTGGGCGTCTTCATCTCGAAGAGTCCTGGGATGGCGGCATACGTGACGGTGAGGTCCCAGAGCGCGCGGGCCTCGGCTCCATCAGGAGCCGGCACCACGACGGGTCCGAACACTGGGCGCCCGCCGTCGATCACGATGATCGGCACCCCGAAGCCGCCGAGCATGGCGACGGCCTCCTCGTGGTCGGCGCGCACATCGTCGTGGGTGCTGTGATCGGCGAGCGCATCGTCCCATGCGTTGGCCGGCGCACCGATGCTGGCGAGCAGCGACGTGGCGACGTCCCTGTCGTAGAAGCGGAGCCCTCGCTCATGCAGCGCCTCACCAGCGGCGGCGTACCAGCGGTCGCAGAGCTCCATGTCACGGCGGCGGAGCCATGCGGCGACCCGCATCGGAGTCCATCCGTAGGCGATCGGACGCTCCCATGGATGGCGCTTCCCCTCGGGGCGGTTGACCTCCTCGAGCGAGAAGAACCGCCAGTGGATGTCGAGGGGAATCGCGGCGCGTACCCGGCGGATCCAGACCGAGGTCTGGTAGGCCCACGGGCACATCGGGTCGAACCAGAAGTCGACCCTCGCGGCCTTGGCGGATGGTGCAGTCGCCGTCATGGTGCGATCCTGCCACGCTCGCCGGTGCTGTCGGGCAGACTCGGTTGGACACCCCGGCGGACTATCGTGCCCCTCATGGAACGCCCGTCACGCTTTGAGCACACCCGCTTCCTTGGCGACAAGCGCACACAGCTGGTCTTCGATCTCGATACCTGGAATGAGCCGGCCGTGATCGACGAGATCGTCGAGAGCGACGCCGGGCTGTGCTTCGGGCCTGACACGCTTCCAGAGGCACGCAATCGCGGGTACACGCTGGCCGAGCCCGGGATGCGTCGCCGGCGCAGGCTGCCGCGTTCCTGATCAGTGCCGCAGCCGTAGCAGACGGAGGATGCGCCCGGCGGTGCGTCTGCCGAGGCGTGCGAAGCGGCCGGGCATCGAGCCCCACCGCACCATCCTGCTGCGCGACAGGCTCACGAAGTCGCGTCGGACCTGCTCGAGCGCAGCGAGGTCGGCGTCGCGGACGGCGATGATCTGGCGGATTTGCAGCTCGGCGGCGGCTTCCTCTGCCAGCACGTTTGCCTCGAGCTCGCTGGCTGCTGACCTGTCGACATGACGGGGTATCTCGATTCGGGCTACGAAGCGGTGCGCTGTCGAGTTCGGGTCGAGGCTGAGCAGAGGGGCAACCCGCGAGGTCACCGCGCCCCGATCTGGTGACGGCGGTCGGGATCCGGCAGCCGACGCAACCCTTCCGAACGCCCTGACCTCGGCGCCCTCGTCGCGCGCAAGTGAGAAGAGTGATCGGCGCGTGAGGCCACCCTCGGCGGGGGGCGTTCCCTCCAGCAGCGCAAGCCTGGCCTCGCGCGACGCGGCATTGGCCACGGATACGACGACGGCCCCACTCGCCGACAGCAGCAGAGCGGCCCGCAGCGCAGCGCGAGGACCGGCGGCTCTGAGCGCATCGTCACCGAGTGCGACGGCGTCGGGTCGGTGTCCTGTCTCCTCATCGGCAACGGGGAGGCTCGCTCTCACCAGTACCTCGTGCCCGCGCTGTTCAAGGGCGGCGGTGAGATCGGCGAGGTCGGTGCCGACGACGAGCACGCGCCTGCTGTCGGCGACCCATCGGCATAGGCAGCCGACCTCCTCGGCCGGCTCGAGGCTGAGCGGGTCGACACTGGATCTATCGTCAGCTGTCACTGCTCACTCCGTCCGTCGGCGTGGTCCGTCGGGCTGCGAGCGCTGCCCGGAGATAGCGGACCTCGACGTTCTCGCGTCGCGTTCTCGACCTGAGGCGCTGGTCGACGGCCCAGAGGGCAAGTAGCAGCGCCATCGTGCGGCGTCGCCCAGCGAGGCATCGCTCGTGAAGGCGCCGCACTCGACGGGACGCGCGAGTGGAGCCGTATCGCGCATCGAGCACGTCGAGCTCGCGCAGCCGCCTCGTCAAGAGTGCCGTGTCGTCGGCCCATTCGCTGGTGGGAGTCTGCCGAAAGAGGCCAAGCACGTCGCGGATCGCGACTCTCGACGAGCCTGCCCCCTGCACGTTCCGTCCGTGCTGTACGTACTCCATCGATGCTGTCGGCTCGAAGGCCAGTCCACCGGCGCGGAGGGCACAGCGGGCGAGCCAGTGGTCATGGAAGCTGCGGAAGCCCTGCTCGGGAAACGGCAGGGCCGTCTCGAGGAGTGCGGTTCGCATCATCGAGGTCGCCCCGATCGCGCAGTTCATCATTGCGAGGTTGAACTCAGAGCGATGCACGGGGCGTCGGCGGCCGAAGAACGTTGACGAGATGATGCGACGGTCGTCGGTGACAGGAACCACGTCGGTGAAGACCATGGATGCCCCCGACGTCTCTAGACGCGCCACGGCCTGCTCGAGTTTGTCCGGAAACCAGATGTCGTCCTGGTCGCTGAGTGCCACGTAGGCAGGAGACATCGTGCGGGCTGCTTCGATGCCGCGCTCGAAGTTCTTGTAGAAGCCGGCGCGCTCGTCGTGCTCGAGGACGACGAACCTGGGGTCGTCGCCCACAAGGCGCCTGATGAACGACCGTGCGTGCGCCCCGGAGCAGTCGTCGGTGATGAGGCAGACGAAGTTCTCGTAGGTCTGGGCGCGGATCGATTCGATCTGGCGGTGGAAGAGACCGGCAGCGGGATTGAACGTCGCCAGCACAATTGCCACGCCACTCGGCGTCGGTGACGTCATCGACACCGCAGGGGCCGGCACGTGGTCGACTTCGTCCGAGCGCCAGGTCACTGTTCCGTCGAGATCGATCAGCGTCGGCGCAGCGAGGAGGAAACCGTGCTCGATGGAGTCGATCGCGCAGGAGGAAATTGTTGGATGCCAGAGTCCTCGAAGTGTCCAGCGCCATCCGACGGCATCCGCTGCCATGGCTACGACGGCATTCGATCCGGCAGCGATCGACTGCTGCATGGTGGCGATGGTCGCTGCGTGGAGTCGTACCGGCCGTGTGGCGACGGCCACGGCTGTCGCCGTCGAGGTCCTTGCGGCCTCGATCGCAGCTGCCCGGTCGGCGACCATGCGCACGCTGAGGTGACCGTGTGCTGCCAGTGTCGGTGCATCCAGGACTGCGCCGGCAGTGGTGATGACCTCGATCGTGGCTTCCCGTGTGGGCCGGTCGCGCCTCGGCTCGGCCGCCGGCTGTCTCGGGGCGAGCGCGTGCCGATGGGGCAGCGGTGCGGTGCGCACTCGGGGCGGCAGCGAAGCGGGAACCGGGCGATCGGTGAGCGACGCGGCGACGTCGACGAGCACCCCGAGACTGGCGGAGAACGGACGGGAAGCGATGGCGTCGTAGGCGGCGCGGCGTATCGCAGCCCGATACTGGTGGTCGACGAGCAGGCGCTCGAGCACGTCGGCCATTCGGTCGAGTGAGGCCTCTGCGAAGTGCGTGCCTGCAGCGAACGGCTGCGTGTGCGTGGAGGGCTCGCTCAGCATCACTGCCCCGCACAGTGCTGCCTCCGTGAACCGCAGCCACTCGAAGTACGGCTCACTCGACTGATGGATATTGAGCAGCACCTTCGAGCTGGCGAGGAGTGTCCGCTTGTCCTCGCCTGCGACGAACCAGCGCGATGACGCTGTGTTGGGGGCCGAGTTGTCGCCCAGCACGACATGCGATCGGTGGGATCCGAGTACATCGGAGAGTCGGGCGAGTGCATCGAGCCTCCGTTCTTTGAAGTTGCCGAGAAAGACAATGTCGGGTCCGTCGGAGTTGCCGTCATCGCGGAAGCGGTCCCAGCGCGAGGTGTAGCCGAACGGGAGGTGGATGGCGTTGACGTCGGCCACGCGGAATGCGTCCACAGTGCGGGCGCTGAAGTCGAGTAGTGCTCCGATGCGCCGGCCGATGTCGACGTTGCGCTGAAAGAACAGAGAGTGAGGCTGCTCGGCGCCGATGCCGATCGTGCGCGCCATCAGCGTGCGATCGTGCATCCAGGCGTCGCCCTCGAGAGAGGTCCACTCGTGGGGTGGGAGTAGGACGAAGACGTCGGCATCGGTTGGCGTCAGGGTCTGCGGCTCGAACAGCGGACTGGCATCGACGCCGATCGCCACGAGCTCTGCGACGAGCACTTCTGCCAGTTCTGCGTAGAAGGCGTTCTGGAATGGCGAACGCAGGACGTTGATGCGCGGCTGCGTGGTCATCGGGGTGTACGCGCCATGCCCGGACTGCCGGCGGGATCGAGCGGATCGGAGACTCGGGCTCGAAAGGCGTCGGCAGCGTCCTCGCCGCCGACGCTCGTAAGGCGATGAGGTGCGTCGGTGTTGTAGACGCCGGACCACACCGGCAGTCGGCACATTCCGTGGGCCCGATGCAGGCGAATGACCATCTCCCAGTCGATGAAGCGAGAGAGGTCGTCGCGGAACCACAGGTCAGGGTCGCCGCGCCGGACAGCGAGCGCTCCGAGGTCGATGCAGTTGCGCATCTCGAGTTCGGTGAAGTTGTGGTCTCCAGCGAGGAGGATCCAGGGCAGCGGCAGCGGCGACGGGCCGGCAGTTGCCTCGCGCTGGCGCAACTGGGCCCCGTACGACGTGCTGCACTCTGGATGGCGATCGGCATGAACTGCTATGGCATGCAGCCACCCGGAGTCCATCAGGTTGTCGTCGTCGAGGAATGTGATCCATTCGCCCGTCGCGTGTTCGAGGCCGACGTTCCTGGCTGCCGAGGCACCGATGCCGTCGGTGCGCAGCCACGTGATCCTGCGGTCGGGAAACTCGGAGGCGAGGTCAGAGGTGCCGTCGTCGCTCCCGTCGTCGATGACGACGAGCTGCCATTCGGCGTGTCGCTGGGCGAGGACCGACCCGATGGCCCGGCGGCAGAGTGAACGCCGGTTGCGAGTTGCCATCACCACGCTGACGGTCGTCGCTGATGCCGCCGTCACGGCCATCACCTGTGAGGTGAGTTCGACCTCGCGCCACAGTCGGATCTCCTGCATCGACCGAAGCGAGTGATCGGCACTTGATGCGACTCTGGTGATTCCCAGCCGGTCGACAATGTGCTGCTTGAGCCGGCGAAGCATGCGGACGAGTGTAACGCTGAGTGCTTTGAGCGCTGGGGTGCGCTGAAGGCCTCATCGGGCCGAGAGGTAGCCTCTCGGCCGTGGACAGCTCGTTCGCATCGGGATCTCTCAACCTGCGCTGTCATCTCGCGCGTCCCACCGGCCGCCAGGGTGCGCTGCCAGCCATCATCATCTGCCACGGATTCCCAACCGGCCCGATCGACGCACGGATGTCCGGCGCGACCTTCCCGCAACTCGTCGATCGGATTGCCAGCGATCGTGGCTGGGTGGCGATGACATTCACCTTCAGGGGATGCGGCAGCAGCGACGGCGACTTCTCGTTGCAGGGCTGGGTCGACGACCTGCGTGCAGCAATCGATCACGTCATCGCCGAGGCATCGCCTGCCGGCGTGTGGCTGTGCGGACTCAGTACTGGCGGATCGATCGCTCTGTGCGTCGGCGCCGACGATCCTCGGGTTCGCGGTGCGGCACTACTGAGTCCTCGTGCCGACTTCGACGACTGGGCTGCCCAACCGCGCCGGTTTGCCGACCATGCCCGCGAGATCGGCGCGATCCGCTCGCCGGGCTTCCCGCGGAATCTCGACGAATGGGCACGCGAGCTGCGCCGCTTCCGTCCCACACACGCGGCGCGTCGCTTTGCCCCGCGGCCGCTGCTGCTGGTGCACGGCGACGATGACGAGGCTGTGCCGGCCGCAGAGTCCCGCCAGCTCGGCGAGGCCCACGGTGCCGCCGAGCTGCGGATCCTCAGCGGCGCAGGCCACCGGCTGCGGCACGATCCTCGGGCGGTGGCGGTCCTTCTCGGCTGGCTCGATCGCCAGCAGGTCTCGATGTCGTGACATCGACCGTGGTCGAGGGCGTCAGCGGTGCTGTGCGCTGAGACGAGTCGTGGCCGACGATGCCCGCTGTCGGGTCAGGTGGTCGGACGGCTGATCTGCGATGAGTGCCAGGTGAACGCCGATCGGATGATGTCGTCGACAGACCGGCGTGCGCTCCACCCCAGAACGTCGGCGACCATCGACGGGTCGGCGTAGGTGGCAACGGGGTCGCCGGCGCGACGCCCGGTGAACTCGACCGGCACTGTCAGGCCGGTGATGCGTTCCGTCGCCGCGAGAATCTCGCGGACGCTCGTGCCGGTACCCGTTCCGACGTTCAGCGCCCGCGTGGGGCCACCGGCCTCGAGGTAGTCGAGTGCCTTCACGTGTGCATCGGCCAGGTCGTCGACGTGGATGTAGTCGCGGATGCATGTTCCGTCAGGCGTGGGGTAGTCCGTTCCGAAGACGCGCAGCGCCGGCCCTGCCCCTAGCACGGCCTTCATCACCAGCGGGATGAGGTTCGCGCTGTAGCGCCAGTCCTCGCCGATCGACGCGTCGTCGCTGGCACCAGCTGCATTGAAGTAGCGGAGCGCGACACTTCGCAGGCCATGGGTGGTGCCGAACCACGAGAGGATTCGCTCGCTCATCGCCTTGGTCTCGGCATAGATGCTCTCGGGACGAATGGCAGCGGACTCGTCCACGGGTACCGCGTCCGGCGTGCCGTATACCGAGCATGAGCTCGAGAAGACAAACTCGAGCACGCCGGCACTCGCCACGGCGTCGGCCAGCTGAGCCGTGCCCCAGACGTTGTTGTGCCAGTACTTCGCCGGTGACGTCATCGATTCGCCGACCGACTTGTAGGCAGCGAAGTGCACCACCCGGCGAACGTCGTGCTCGCGGCATGTTCGAATGACCAGCTCGCGATCGCAGATGTCGCCGACGACGAGGGGGATTCCAGTCACTGCTGCAGCGCTGCCGAGCTCGAGCGTGTCCAGTACGACCACTCGATGCCCGCGTGCGGAGAGCTGGCGCACGGTGTGTGATCCGATGTAGCCGGCTCCGCCGGTGACGAGAATGGTCATGGCGATCCGCCTGAGTGCGTGGGTGGCTTCCGTGAGCGCTGCACAGCCGGCGACTACACTAATGGCATCATGTCGACGCAACACGCAGTGGTGGCGGGCGGCGCAGGATTCATCGGCTCGCATCTCGTCGAGCGGTTGGCCGCCGAGGGCTGGAAGGTCACGGTGCTCGACAGCCTCGTCACCGGTCGCCGCGAGAATCTCAGCGCTGCGCTGCAGTCGGACGCAGTCAGGCTTATCGAGGTCGATGTCTCCGATCCGATCGACTCGGCGATGGGCGACATCGATGCCGCGGATCTCGTGCTGAACCTCGCCAGCCCGGCGTCTCCGAGCGACTTCCTCCGGATTCCGCTCGAGATCCTCAGAACCGGGTCAGATGGCACGCGGCACATGCTCGAACTGGCCCTGCGCCTGGGAGCCAGGTTCGTGCAGGCATCCACGAGTGAGGTGTACGGAGACCCCGAGGTGCATCCTCAGGTCGAGACATACCTGGGAAACGTCGACTGCATCGGGCCGCGCAGCTGCTACGACGAGGCGAAGCGCTACGGCGAGGCGCTCACAATGGCGTACCACCGGGTGCACCGCGTGAATGCGGCGATCGTGCGCATCTTCAACACATATGGGCCTCGCATGCGTCCCGACGACGGACGGGTCATCAGCACGTTCATCGACCAGGCACTGAGGGGCGATCCCGTCACGGTATTCGGTGACGGACGTCAGACTCGCAGCTACTGCTATGTCGACGATCAGGTGTCGGGTCTGCTCGCGGTCGCACAGAGCGGGCACCTCGGCCCCTTCAACATAGGAATGCCAACCGAGCACTCGGTGCTCGAGGTGGCACAACTCGTCGTCGACCTCTGCAAGTCGTCAAGCGCGATCGTCCACCTGCCGATCCCCCCCGAGCGAACTGGCGATCCTCGATGCCGGCGCCCGGACATCACGCGCGTTCGGGCGGATTGCGGGTGGAATCCCCGGGTCGATCTCGAATCTGGCCTTCGCTCGATGATCGATGAGGCCCGACAGCGTCGCGCGGACGGCCGGTGAGCATTCCGTTCGGGTCTCCGGCCAAGCGTCAGAGACCACGTGTGCGGTCGGTGGTGGTCAACTATTGCGGGGACGGCGTCACAGAGCGATGCATCGAGGCCCTGCTCGCTGACGACCTCTCAGCCGTCGACCTCGAGGTGGTGGTCGTGGACAACTCGCCGAGCGACGGCGTCTGCGAGCGGATCCGATCGGCCTGGCCGCAGGTCGAGGTTCGGTCGACTGGCCGCAACGAGGGATTCGCACGTGGCTGCAACCTGGCGCTCGCGGACCTCGACGGGCTCGATGCGGTGGCGCTCGTCAACAACGACGCCCTGGTGCAGCGCGGCTGGCTGGCACCGCTGCTGGGCCGATTTGCCGAGACCGGGGTCGGTGCCGCGAGCCCGAAGATCCTCCTCAATCTGTGGGCGTGCGCTGTCACCGTCGACTGCGACGACGCGTTGGGGGAGGTGGCAGTCGAGCTTGTCGAGGTGGATGGCGTCGACATCGGTCCAGCGCTTCGCTTCGACGAACGCTGGACGGGCAATCGGCCCGCTCGCCGCAGTGCCTGTGCGTGGTGGCCGGCCAGCGAGGGAACTGGCGCGCAGCGAGTTCGACTCACGCTCCGTGCCACGGCAGCGTGCGACGTGCGCATCGGCAGTCCTCGAGGTCCGAGACCAGCGCGCCTCGCTGCTGGCATCAATGTGCTCGACTGCGAGAGCAGCGAGGCGCTGCGCATCGTCAACAGCGCTGGCGGTGGTCTGTACAACGGCTGGCTCGGCGGTGACATCGGCTTCCTCGAACCAGACATTGGCCAGTACGACACGCCCTCAGAGGTCTTCGGCTGGTGCGGGGGTGCCGTGCTCTTGCATGCCGACTATCTGCGCGATGTCGGGGCCTTCGACCCATCGATGTTCGTGTACTACGAGGATTTTGATCTGTCGTGTCGCGGGCGCGCACGCGGATGGCGCCACGCGTACGAGCCGTCGTCAGTGGTGCTGCACGAGCATGCGTGGGCATCTCGTGGCGAACGTGTGAAGGCGAGGTTCTGGAACGACCGCAATCGGCGCATCGCGGTGTTGAAGAACGCTCCGCCGCGATCAGCTGCGAGGGCACTGCTCGGCGCAGTCCGCGCCGGACCGGCGCTCGCATGGTCGGTTGTCAGCGCAGCGCCGGTGACGCTGGTCCGCCGACGTCGGCAGAGCCGCCGGGCGGTGGTGCGGCCGAAGGAGCTCGAGCGGTGGATGACAGCTCGCTGACAGCGGGTGTCAGCGGCCAATCCGCTCGTAGGCGAATGAGGCGGCGGTCCATGATTCGGCGTCGAGCAGGTTGCGGCCGTCGAAGACTCGGCGGGCGGCCATCACTGCGCCGACCTCGGCAGGCTCGGCGGCGGCGAACTCTGGCCACTCCGTGAGGACGACCACGCAGTGCGCGTCGCGGGCTGCATCGATGCAGTCGGTGGCGATCTCGATGCCGTCCGGTAGGACCGGCGTCACAGTTCGAACGGTCGGGTCGTAGGCGCTGAGCACGGCCCCTCGGTCGGCAAGTCGCCGGCTGATCTCGATGGCAGGCGAGTCGCGGAGGTCGTCGGTTCCGGCCTTGAACGTGAGACCCCACACCGCGATTCGGACGCCCATGAGCGGGTAGTCGCGTAGCGGCGCGCCGGCAAGCGCCTCGATGCGATCGGTGATCCGGTCGAATTGACGGAGGTTCGAGGAGATGACACTCCGCATGAGCTCGAAGTCGTGTCCGGCACCGTCGGCGATGTTGACGAGCGCTCGCGAGTCCTTCGGAAAGCAGCTGCCGCCCCACCCCGGCCCGGGACGGAGGAACTCCTTGCCGATCCTCCGGTCGAGGCCCATGCCGATGACGACGTCGTCGACGTTGGCTGAGAGAGACTCGCAGAGCGCTGCCATGTCATTGACGAACGACAGCTTCATCGCAAGAAACGCATTGGAGGCGTACTTGACGGTCTCGGAGGTTGCGGGATCGGTAATCAGCGTTGCTGCGCCGAGTGATCGATACAGCGCCGCCACGCCCTGTGCGGCTGCCGGGTCGTCGCACCCGACAACGATGCGATCGGGCTCGAGGAAGTCGTCGATGGCGGACCCCTCGCGGAGGAACTCGGGGTTGCTGGCTATGTGGACGTCGGGCCGGCCGAGTCGTCGGGCCGCCTCGCGAGCCGTGCCGACCGGCACGGTCGACTTGTTGACGACCACGGCACCGGGCTTGAACGACGAGCGAAGGCTGTCGAGCGCGGCAAACAGGTGTCGCAGATCGGCGGAGCCGTCGTCGCCCTGCGGCGTCTGCACGCACATGAAGACGAAATCGGCGTCCGCCACCGCCGCCTGACCGTCGGTGGTGAACGAGAGGTGACCCGTGTCGATCCCGGAACGCAGCAATTCGGGAAGTCGGTGCTCGACGATGGTGGCCTCGCCCCGGCGAAGTCGCTCGATCTTCGACTCGTCGAGATCGACGCAGACGACGTCGTGGCCGAGGTGCGCCATGCACACCCCCGTCGAGAGTCCTACGTAGCCGGTACCGATCACTGCGAGTCGCTTGCCCATCGGACGTGACTCTATATGTGGGGGTAGTCTGGGCACCCGCTAATCGGCGGCGGTCGTGAACGGGA
>JBJOMQ010000012.1:0-22987 GCA_046052275.1 Actinomycetota bacterium
CCGTTGCGGGCACGCACTGCCATCTGGTGCTTCTCGGCACGCATGGCAGCCCAGTCGAACGACTCGGCGAACTGCAGCGCTGCGTCAATTGCAAGAAACGGCGTGAGGTCGCGGGTGCCCTGCCACTGGTGATGGTCGATGAACGCTGAACCCGATGGTGCGTCGCTCTCCCAGCCCCAGCTGACGACCAGTGGCTGCAGCCAGTCCTGGACATGCGGCGCCGCATAGAGGAACGACGAACCCTTGGGGGCGCAGAGCCACTTGTGCAGGGCGCCCGTGTACACGTCTGCGCCAAGCGCTTCGAGGTCGAGGTCGAGGTGCGCGGGCACGTGCGCGCCATCGATGATCGTGAGGATGCCCTGCTGGCGCGCACGCGCGCAGAGCGCTGCCACCGGCAGCACGACGGCCGTGGCACTCGTGAGGTGGCTGATGAACAGCACCCTCGTACGCTCGGTCACCCGCGACCAGAGTTGCTCGACGACGGCATTTTCGTCGGTGATCGGTACCGCGACGGGAGCCTCGACCAGCACGGCCCCCGTCTCCTCGCACCACTTCCTCCACGTGCGCATGCACGCGCCGTACTCGTGGTCGGTGGTGAGCACCTCGTCGCCCTTCGCGAGCCGCAGCGAGCGCACCACCATGTTGACCGCCGTCGTGGGGTTCGGGAAGAACACCACGTCGCTGGGTGGGGCACCGAGAAAGGCGGCGAGGCGCACCCTCGCAGCCGACAGCAGGTCGTCACTTCGCCGGCCCAGCCACTCGACGGGATTCCGCTCCATCTCGGACCGCAGCGCGGTTGCGGCTCGCTCGACCTCGACGGGCACAGCACCAAACGAGCCGTGGTTGAGGAAGACGAGGTCCGGATCGAGTTGGAAGTCGCCACGACTCGGCAGTCGGGACGCAGACACGGGCATCGCTCAGCCAGCAGCCGCGTCGAGGTGCGCCTTGGCAGCATCGACGAGATCGGCGAGGCTCGCAACAGCGGTCTCGTCGAGTACCTCGGAGTACAGCCGGGCGACGATCTCGTCAGTGAGGCGCTCGGCGGGCTCCTTTGCAGCGGGCGCAATGTCCGGAAAGGGTCCTTTCCAGCCGAAGCGCTCGGCGCCCTGCACTCCCGCCGTTGCCAGGACGGCCTCGACAGGCCTCAGTCCGGCCGCCAGCACAGCCGCAACATGCACACTGCCGCGCAGTTCGCGGAGCACGTGCACAAGGAAGAAGGCCCTCGCTGCGTCGTCGGCAGGAAGCGGTTCGACCCGCCATCCGGCGAACAGCGCGAGTCCGGCGCTGTCGGCGCGTGCTGCAACGGCCCCGGCGAGCTCGGCGAGCCGACCTGCACCGTCGAACCCACTGAGGCGCCGCTGCCCGTACGTGGCACATGCCCCGCCGTATCGTGCGGCCGCTGCTCGGGCTCCTTCGACCGCGACGCCGGGCTCCCACATGGAGCGCACGACGTCGGGTGAGAAGAAGCCGAATGCCGACGTCACCACCTCAGCGTCGACGTCGCCGAGCACCCCTCCCCTGCCAGCCATGTAGTAGGCAAAGCCATTCGGGTATCCAGCGGCACGGCATGGACCGAGGACCTCGGGGTCGAGCATCCACCGACCGCCAAGGTCGCCGACAGGGCCGGTGAGCCGGCGGATCGAATCGAGCACAGACGTCATGGCGACGACGGTAGCCGTCGGCAATGGCGGTCGGCGTCAGCGCTCCGGGCTATCGTGATCGTGCCGACACGCTCGGCCGGGAGAGTTGCCGTGCAGCCAGCACGACAACGCCGAAGGAGCAACCTCCCCGGAATCTCTCAGGCACACGGACCGTCCGGGCAGGCAGCGCTGGAAAGCAGATGCACCACGGAGCATCTCGCCGACGGGGAAATCCGGAGCGTTCCGGAGAAGCTCTCAGGCACCACGACAGCGGGGGAACCACGGCGCCACGGCGCCAACCGACTAGGAGGTTCACCCATGACGGTGCGCGACGAGCTCTTCCGCCTCACAGGTACTGACGACTTCATCTCCCGCCATATCGGACCCTCCGACGACGACATCCGCACGATGCTCGCCGTCGTGGGAGCAGAGTCGCTCGCGGCGCTGACCGACCAGACGGTGCCAGCTGGAATCCGCTCGACGGCGCCGCTCGGCCTGCCCGATGCGCGCTGCGTCGACGACGTCCACGCAGCGCTGCGCCGGCTCGCCCACCAGAACCGTCCTCGCACCTGCATGATCGGCCAGGGCTACTACGGCACGGTGACGCCGCCCGTCATCCGCCGCAACCTGCTCGAGAATCCTGCGTGGTACACCGCCTACACGCCCTATCAGCCTGAGATCAGCCAGGGTCGGCTCGAGGCGCTCCTCAACTTCCAGACGATGGTGGCCGATCTCACCGGGCTGCCACTTGCCAATGCCTCGATGCTCGATGAGGCCACCGCTGCAGCCGAGGCAATGACGATGGCGAGGCGCGTCGCCTCACTGTCCTCGACGAGATTCGTCGTCGACTCCGACACCCATCCGCAGACCATCAATGTGCTGCGCACCCGCGCCGAGCCGCTGGGCATCGACCTCGTAGTGGCGGATCTCCGCCACTCCCCCGACGAGGCTGACACTGCCTTCGGCGTGCTCGTCGGTCACCCGACCTCGACAGGCGCATTCCCCGACTGGCGGAGCCTCGTCGAGTCCTGCCGATCTGCGGGCACCGTCGTCGTCATGTCCACCGACCTGCTGGCCTGCGTGCTCGCCACGCCGCCCGGCGAGCTTGGAGCCGACATCGCCGTTGGCTCAGCGCAGCGGTTTGGAGTACCGATGGGTTTCGGTGGCCCGCACGCTGCATTCCTCGCCACTCGCGACGACTTCGCCCGCTCACTGCCCGGACGTCTCGTCGGTGTCAGCACCGACACTGCCGGCCGTCCTGCACTGCGACTGGCGCTGCAGACACGCGAGCAGCACATCCGCCGCGAGAAAGCGACGTCGAACATCTGCACGGCTCAGGTCCTGCTGGCAAACATCGCCGGGATGTACGCCGTATGGCATGGACCCGACGGACTGCGGCGCATTGCCCAGCGCGTGCGCAAACTGGCGTCGACTGCTGTCGCAGCGCTGCGCGCCGCCGGCCACGAGACCGTGCACGACACTTGGTTCGACACAGTACGCGTGAGATGCGATGCCGGCGCAGTCGCCGAGATCGCTCGCCAGCACGGGATCGATCTCCGCACGGTTGACGATGGATCAGTGGCATTCAGCGTCGACGAGACCACCGGCATCGACGACCTTGGTCGACTCCTGGCCGTGTTCGGCGCAGACGACACCCTCGACGGACTGATGGCGTCGCCGGCGGATCATCTGGCTGATGGCGGACTCCCCGTTCGCTCCTCGCCGATCCTCGACCACCCGGTGTTCCATCGCTACCACTCCGAGCACGAGCTGCTCAGGTACCTGCGACGGCTGGCCGATGCCGACCTTGCGCTCGACCGCACCATGATTCCGCTCGGATCCTGCACGATGAAACTGAACGCTGTCGCCGAGATGGAGCCGGTCACGTGGCCTGAGTTCGCTGACCTGCATCCGTATGCACCCGACGACGAGACGAAGGGAAGCCGCCAGCTGGTTGACGAACTTGAGCAGATGCTCGTGGCTATCACCGGCTACGACGCCGTGAGCCTTCAGCCCAACGCCGGCAGTCAGGGAGAATTCGCGGGTCTGCTCGCCATCAGCGCGTACCACCGCAGCCGGGGAGAACAGCAGCGCACCGTCTGCCTCATCCCGTCGAGCGCGCACGGCACGAATGCGGCGAGTGCCGTGATGGCCGGCCTCGACGTCGTTGTGGTGAACTGCGACGCGCATGGCAATGTCGACATGGCGGACCTTCGAGCGAAGGCCGAGCATGCAGGTGACCGACTCGCGGCAGCGATGGTGACATACCCCTCGACGCACGGCGTGTTCGAGGAATCGATCACCGACCTGTGCGCCGCCGTGCACGACCACGGCGGGCAGGTCTACGTCGACGGAGCGAACCTCAATGCGCTCGTCGGCCTCGCCCAGCCAGGTCGATTCGGCGCAGACGTCAGCCACCTCAACCTGCACAAGACCTTCTGCATCCCGCATGGTGGCGGTGGGCCGGGAGTCGGGCCGGTGGCAGTGCGTGCCCACCTTGCGCCCTTCCTGCCCGGCGATCCGCTGAATCCTGACGGGCCGGTCGGCCCGGTGTCGGCCGCCCGATACGGATCGGCTGGCATTCTCCCGATCCCGTGGGTCTACATCTCGCTCATGGGGGCAGCCGGCCTGCGACGGGCGACCGAGGTGGCCATACTCTCGGCGAACTACGTGGCGTCACGCCTCAGCGAGGCATTCCCGATCCTCTACACCGGGCGCCACGGCAGAGTGGCACATGAGTGCATCATCGACCTTCGTCCGCTCACCAAGTCGACCGGGGTGACCGTTGACGATGTCGCCAAACGGCTCATTGACCACGGCTTCCATGCGCCGACGGTGAGCTTTCCCGTGGCGGGCACGCTGATGGTCGAGCCGACCGAGAGCGAGACCCTTGCCGAACTCGATCGGTTCTGCGACGCCATGCTGTCGATCAGAGGCGAGATCGCCTGCGTCGAGCGCGGCGAGACGTCGATCGACGACAGTCCGCTTCGTCATGCCCCGCACACCACCGCCGACCTCGTGGGCAGTTGGGAGCGGGCGTACACGCGCGAGCAGGGCGCTCACCCGCTCGGTCTTCACCGACCGCGCACCTACTTCCCTCCAGTCTCGAGGATCGACGCCGCATACGGTGATCGTCACCTCGTCTGCTCCTGTCCCCCGATCGAGTCGTTCGCCTCAGCGTGAGCTGACTCGTCAGCGGCCGGCAAACAGACTGCCGCGAACGAACGGCAGCGGGACGATCCGCCCGTCGAGAAGTGAGCCTCGCACGTCGACCTGCACGGCAGTCCCCGTCTCGAGCAAGGGGTCGACAAACGCCAGTGCGATCCCGTGGCCGAGCACGGGCGAGAAGTTGCCCGAGGTGACGACGCCCACCGGCGCACCATCGAGTCTCACCTCACACTCGGCTCGCGGCGGACGGCGCCCAGAGGTGGCGATGCCGCGCAGCAGGCGGCGCACCCCGCGGTCGCGCTCGGTGGCGAGCGCAGCCCTGCCGCGGAACGATGGCTTGTCCCACGCGACCACCCAGCCGAGTGCAGCCTGCAGCGGAGAGATGCCGGGACCCAGCTCGTGCCCGTGCAGCGGAAGGCCCGCCTCGAGTCGCAAGGTGTCTCGGGCACCGAGCCCGGCGGGAACAATGTCCGCCGCTAGAAGAGCAGTCCAGAGCTCGGATGATGCGGCCACGGGAACGCTGATCTCGACGCCGGACTCGCCCGTGTAGCCGGTGCCGGCCACCGTGCAGGCTGCACCGCGCCAGGTCAGGCGTGCCACGTTGTTGCGTGTGACCCCGGCAGCCTCGGGAAACACCGTGCTGAGCCGGGCTCTTGCCTGCGGCCCCTGGACGGCGAGCACTGCTCGAGTCGACGTGACGTCGTCACCTCCGATGGCATCGATCACCCGCCCGGTGTTCGATGCGTTCGGCATCACGTCGAAGGCGTCGTCGCCGACCCACCAGACAATGATGTCGTCGAGCACCGAGGCGTCAGCCTCGTCGAGCAGGTGGGTGTACTGCGTGCGTCCCGGCCCGATTCGCCGCAGGTCGTTCGTGAACGCTGTCTGCAGTCGGTCGAATGCGCCAACCCCCTCGACCCGCACCGTGCCGAGGTGCGACACGTCGAACACCACGGCCTCACGCCGGCAGGCGAGGTGCTCATCGACGGTGCCCGATGGGTATGCGATCGGCATCTCCCAGCCCCCGAAGGGAACCATCTTGGCGCCGAGTGCGCGGTGGCCAGCGTCGAGAGGACTGAGAAGCGCCTCAGGCATCACACCGCGGCAGCAGACGCAGGGGCGGCGGCCTCGAGGCGGACCAGTTCGCTGTCGAGCTCGTCCTTCACGCCGCCGATGGCGAGCACGTTCAGCACGCCCTGGCCGCGGCGCAGCACGTCGACGAGCTGATCGCCGTCACACAGGAGGACGTCCGTGCCGCTGATCACCAGATGCGCTGCGGTGATGTCGCTGTCGACATGCTCGCGGAGATACTCGAAGACGGTGCGGACGGCCTCGAGCTTGATACCGGCATCAAGGAGGCTCTTCACGAGTCGAAGTTCGAGCAGGTCTCGATATCCGTAGAGCCGCCTGCTGCCGCTGCCGCTGGCGTCGGCGAGCGACGGCCGTACGAGGTCGGTTCGTGCCCAGTAGTCAAGTTGCCGGTACGTGATACCGACGACGTTGGCCGCGACCGTGCCGCTATAGCCCTCGGTCGGGGTTCCGTGCTGACGGCGCACATGCTCACTCATGTGGAAGCCTCCTGCTGCGTGAATGGACGACACGGTGGTAACTACCGCCGTGCAAGTTGCTCAGCGTACGGCTCGCAGCGCGCGCCGTCAAGCACGCTGCGCGCGAACGAGGACCACATTGCGCGCTGGGCGCAGTCGGCCCTGTGGGCCGGCCGGCTGATCACGAGGCGAAGTCGTCAGGAGTGATGTCGTCGAGGAAATCGCGGAACTCGTCGAGGATCGCCTCAGGGTCGCCGTCGCCGTCGTCGTCAGCGGTCACTGCCACGCCAGCCTCGTCGAGGAGGGCTTCATCGGCAAAGATCGGCGCATCGACGCGCACGGCGAGTGCGATCGCGTCGCTCGGACGACTCGAGACGATGGTTTCGCCGGATGGCGTGCGAATGTGCAGCTCGGCGTAGAACGTGTGCTCGCGAACCTCGGTGATGACCACACGTTCGAGGGTGCCGCCCAGCATGGAAATGACGGTGACCGCGAGATCGTGGGTCAGCGGACGCGGCGGGACGATTCCTTCAGTCGCATGGTGGATGGCACTCGCCTCGTACTGACCGATGAAGATCGGCAGGACACGCGCCCGGTCGTCGACCTCTCGCAGCATCACCATCGGGGTGTTGGCAGGCATCTCGACCTGCACGCCCAGCAGCTCCATCCGGATCACGCTCCGATGGTAACCCCCGCCGCCGCGCATCGCCTGTCGCGGCACCGCCCTGTCAGGCGGGCGATAACGACGGGAGACGCCGTCGACTACGGATCGAGATGGTCGCCGAGGGCACTTCGCAGCAGGACGGCCCGCAGTTCGGCGCCGAGTGTCGACAGGTCGGCCAGCGTGTCGGCAGCGGTCTGGCGGCTCTGCGGATTCCGCTGGCGCAGTGTTGGGGAGATGATCTGCTCGAAGAGCGCAGCCTCCCGCTCGGCGGCCTGCTTCCACGCCCTGAGGTGCCGTGCCTCGAGTCCGCGCTCCATGAGGCGGGCAGCGACAGTGGCTACTGCGAGGTCATTCGGGGAGTAGACGGCCGTCGTTCCCGTACCAGTCGGGGCGATCAGGCCGAATGACTCGAGCTCTCCGAGCTGTCGGGTCGTGAGGCGCGCCAACGCGCACACGTCGCCGGCGGTGTACTCGCTGCGCTCCACGGGAAGCACCGTAGGCGGAACATCACCGCCGGGCGCGAAGAAATCAGCAGCCCTCGGCGGGGCTGACGGGGGCTGCGGCGCTGATGCCGGACGGTGCTGCGCTGCCGGATGGTTCGAGGTCCGCACCTCGTCAGGAGGTATCGCCACGCCGTCGGTCTCGTCGTCGTTGATGTCGTCGTCGAAGTCGTCGATGTCGTTGTCCCGCCGGTCCGCTGGTCTCGGTGCTCCTGGTTCCAGCGCGCCTGACCCCGATGCTGAGGAACCCGATGCGGAAGCGGGCGGCATGGAGGCGTCCGACACGGAGGACTCGCCACCACGATGTGGCGCTGCCAGGGAGCCCGAGTCGTCGGTGCCGGAATCCCGGCGCCCCGATCCCCCGCCGGCCGACTGGTCGTCGCCCGTAGCACTGCGCGCGCCGCGCGGAACACCCTGGCCGCCTGTGTCGTCGATCTCGCCACTCTCGAGACGGTCGCGGATCACTCGCAGCGGCAGGAAGTTCTCGCGCTGCTCGCGGAGAATCACGCGGAGTCGCTCGACGTCGGCGTCGTAGAACTTCCGATAGCCCGACGGCGTGCGCTCCGGTCCGATCAGACCCTGGCTCTCGAGGAATCGAATCTTCGAGATCGAGACGTCGGGGAACTCGTCGAGGAGAAGACCCAGCACCTCGCCGATCGAGAGATACGGACGCTCCGACAGGCTCATCATTCGGCCCTGGAGAAGAAGATGAGGCGGAACTTTCCGACCTGCACCTCGTCGCCCTGCTCCAGCCGCGCCTCGTCGACTCGCTCGCCGTTGACGTACGTGCCGTTGAGCGATCCGTCGTCGCGCACAACGAAGCCATCGCCGACGCGTTCGATCTCGGCGTGACGCCTCGACACCGTGACATCGTCGAGCTGCAGCTCGCTCTCTGAGTGCCGGCCGATTCTGGTGAGTCGCGACGACAGCGTCACCGACGTCCCGGCCTGGGGTCCGTTCCGCATCACGAGCGTGGCCGTGCCGCGGGGAAGATCGCCAAGCCGAACGATGATGTCGTCGTCAGCCCCCGGTGCATCCTGGAGCGGATCGACGCGCCCGATGGTGACCGTGTGGTCGTCGGAGCGGTCGAGGATCGAGCCGCACGACGAGCAGAAACTCGAGTCGGGCGGATTGCGATGCCCGCACTGGTTGCAGAACACGTACGCCATCGACCTTGAGTCTAGTTGGCGGCGGTCAGCCCTCGATGAGAGCCCGATAGGCAGCAGCGTCGAGGAGTCCGGCCACTGCGTCCGGTCCATCGAACTCGATCTCGCACAGCCAGCCCTCGCCGTACGGATCGGAGTTCAGCAGTTCGGGGCCCGACGCGACGGCATCATTCACGGCGACGACGGTGCCGGCGACCGGTGCATACACATCGCTCACCGACTTGGTGCTCTCCACCTCGCCGAATCGCTGCCCTGCAGACACACGGGTGCCGACGGTGGGAACCTCGACGAAGACCACGTCGCCGAGGGAGTCCTGCGCGTAGTCGGTGATCCCGACCCTCGCCCGGGTTCCATCGATCCGCACCCACTCATGATCCGTGCTGTAGAGCAGCTCGCCCGGGATGTCCATGCCCCGACCCTAGCCGCCAGCATCGTCCCCGGTCGGGGGTCAGGTGTCAGCGGCTCCCCTGCCACGGCGGATGCCGTCGCGGATGAGCGGCGCGTAGCCGATGCCAGTCCACACGCTCAGGACGAGACCGGGCAGGCCGAGGATCCAGGCGCCCGCCTCGAAGAACCAGTCGACAGCGATTCCCGACTCGCCGAGCAGAAAGCCCGGAAAGGCGAACATCAGCAGGAACGTTGCGGTCTTGCCCCACCACGTCACATCGAAGCGCGCCATCCGCATGAACAGGGTGGCGACTGCCACGGTGCCGCCCACGAGCACCTCGCGCGCCATGACCGCCACGCAGAACCAGAGTGGAGCAGAACCGTCGATGATGATCGAGGTAATCGCGACGACGAACAGCAGTCGGTCGGCCGTCGGGTCGAACATCGCCCCGAACTCGCTCACCTGGTTGAACCGCCGAGCCAGCCACCCGTCGACCCAGTCAGTGGCGCCGAGCGCTCCGAGGAGGAGTCCGGCAGCCAGGCGGGAGTCTCGTCCGAAGAGCAGCCATACGAAGACCGGAATGCAGCACAGTCGCAGGAGCGTGAATGCGTTCGGCAGAGTCACGTATCGAGACGACCCGTGGCCGTTGGGCCCGGATGCCAGACGAGGCCCTCCGTCGTCATGCGCGCCGGAGTGTTCCACGTTGACGATGGTAGCCAGCGCGACGAGCGCGCACCGGCGTCGACGAGGTGGTTCGTTCGTCTACCGTGACGTCCGTGACCACTGTCTTCTCGCGCATCATCGCCGGTGAGATCCCCGGAACATTCGTGCACCGAGACGACCGGTGCGCTGCGTTCATGTCGATCAATCCGATGGCGCACGGCCACACCCTCGTCGTGCCGATCGACGAGGTCGACCACTGGATCGACCTCGAACCGCCGCTCGCCGCTCACCTCTTTGAGGTCGCCCACCGCATCGGACGAGCCCAGCGGCGTGCGTTCGGCTGCGAAAGGGTCGGGCTCATCATTGCCGGCTACGAGGTGCCCCACACCCACCTGCACGTCATCCCGACGAACACGATGGGCGAACTGTCATTCGCCAATGCTGCGCCACATGCGGATCGCGATGGCCTCGAAGCCGCAGCGGCGGCTCTCCGCAACGCCCTGTACGACGTCGGCTAGACGGGGTCAGGGAAGCGGCGGGACGCCGACCTCGACGACTGGATCGACCTCGGTGGGCAGGTCAGTGTCGACCAAGGGGACCTCGCTGCTGGTACTCGAGTCGCTCGCTGATGCGGTGCCGGCCGCCGCCGATGCGGAGACAGAGGAGCTTGACAGTGATGATGCGCCGGTCTCGGAGGCATCAGGCGAACGCGAGACTCCCACGTCGCCGGCCACGACGATCACCGGCACCGAGATGGGCATCTTCGACTCGAGAAGTTCCGGCATCGTGGTGGACGTCTGATCCGACAGCGAGGGCGCTCGATCACCAGGGGCCAGCGTGCCTGTCCCGGTGGCCGGGCTCGGCCCGCCTGCTGCCGCAGTGCCAACAAGTCCGATCACGACTGCGCCGGTTGCGAACAGCCCGGCCATTGCGGTGCGCTGGCTCCTCGTCGCACCCATCAGTGCGCCGAGGCGCTCGACGACGACCTCGCCCTTCTCCTGCAGGTACGCGGCCAGCACTTCGATGTCATCGCGTCGCAGTTCGACGGTCGGGGCACTCTTCTGACGTCGCAATGACCGCACGAGTCGGAGGTATGCCTCGAGCAGCGACGTCGAGCTGAGGGGCTCGAACGGAGCACTTACGCCACCTGCGCTGATCCGCCCGAACTCCACGGCGATGGGCAGACGCAGCGGAAGGATCTGCGACACGTCGCAGCCATAGAGGCCCGTCAATTGGAGCACCGTGGGCGCGTCAAGGGGGCGCTCGCCAGCCTCCCAGGCGCGTAGGTCGCGCTTCGAGAAACGTCCGCCACTGTGTCGGGCGAGTCGGCCGATCGACACCCTGCGCTCGCGCCGAGTCGCGAGCAGGAGGTTCGCCATACGACGCGCGAACGCGACGCTGCTGATGTCGACCTGTTCACTCCCCTGCGGCAGGCTCCCTGAGGTATCCACGATCTGCTCCTTGTGTCTCCGGCGTCTCAATCGGCACCTGGCGCCAAGGACTTGACGCTTCACGTCAAACTTGACGAAGTCATGACTCAGGTTCAGCCATGGCCACGCTCGGTGGGAATCGTGTCGCTGATCTCGCGCAGAGGGGCGATCAACCCGGGTCCATCGTTGCCGACCCTGTTCACGCCGGTGCCCACGGGGCGCAGCTCGAGCACCCCGTCCACAGCAGGACACAGCAGTGCGGCGAGGCGGACGCTGTCGTCATTCGACGGGTCGAGCCAGTCCGCCCAGTCCTCGGGCTCGAGTACCACCGGCATCCGATCGTGCACGGGCGCCATCTGCGCATTGGCAGATGTCGTCAGCAGGGCGCACGAGTGCAGCCAGGCGGCCGCCTCGTCGGCCACGGACGGATCACGCCACGACGACCACAGTCCTGCTGCAGCCAGGAGCTGGCCGTCGGCGCGATGCACGAAGTACGGTTGCTTCGGGGCCTGCGGCACACCCGACGGCTGCCACTCGTAGAAGCCGTCCATCGGCACGATCACACGACGCCGGGCGAACGAGCTTCGGAATGCCGGCTTCTCAGCGACCGTCTCGGCGCGCGCGTTGATGAGGCGAGTGCCGATCGAGATGTCCTTCGCCCAGGAGGGCACGAGACCCCACCGGAAGACCTCGACATGCCTCGTGCGGTCGGTCGCTTCCACGATGCCGTACACGGCGGTAGTGGGAGCCACGTTGTAGCGGGGCGGAAGCGTGACCGGCGGCGGCGAGGCCTCGAACACCGCAGCCAGCGTCGCCGGACTGCTGGTCGATACGAAGCGGCCGCACATCGCTGCCGCTAGGGGAACTGGATGAAGACCTCGCAGCGCCGGTTCAGCGCGCGTCCCTCTGAGGTCGACTGGTCGATGCCGGGCAGCGGCTCGCTGTCGCCCTTGCCGATACGCGTGATGGACCCGCGGGGCCGGCCGAGCAGGTCTTCGAGCGCCGAGGCAAGCGCGTCGGCGCGGTCCTCGCTGAGCGTGAGACGGGTGGCGATGCTGCCGTCGGACGACGAGTGGCACACCACGATGATCCGAAGCGAGTCATCGGCGACCGTGTCGGCGATTGCCTGGATCGCCTCGTAGGAATTCTGTCCGAGCTCGGCCGAGTCGGCCTCGAAGAGCACGTCGGCGGGAATCTGGACCTCCTGGTACTCCTCACCTGCGTTCGTGTTGGGCACCGAGCTGGCGGGCTCGGGTTCGGAGATGATTGCCGTGGGGTCGGTCCACCAGTACTCGACCGGTGTGATCTCGCCGACGTCGATTCCCTCGGCACCACGGAAGCGGTCGGAAGAGGCCGAGACGCCGGTCAGCCCGGCGGCTTCCTCGCTCACGAGCAGGCTGTCGAAGGCGCCGTTGGAGTACGCGAGGCCTCCGGCGACGAGCACGAGCACCGCAGCGACGCCACCGGCAATCATGCCGATGGGCGCACTGCTGCGACGGCGGGCTCGCCTGCGCGAGCGGCGGCGACGGCGCTTAGCCATGGATGCGCTCCATCACGGGAGCGGAGCGACCTGCCACAGCCAGTCAGCCGCCCGCGGCGACGCCGGCGCGGGGACGACCCGCCCCAACCTCGGAGAGCCAGTACGTGGGACGCTCGGTCTCCTCGGTGATGGGCTCGAGCAGGGTGGCGGTCGCCGAGTCCGGAGCGACGTCGTCGCGGTCGACGATCTCGAAGTACTCGCTCAGGTCGGGCCAGTACGTGTCGGGCATGCGCTGCTGCAGGACCCAGTGGCCCTTCATCTGGGCGAGTCCGATCACGCCGCTGTTGGCGGCCATCGCAGCGGCCGCACCTGCCAGGGTCATGTTCCACGCCGCCTCGGCTCGCTGGCGGTACTCGCGGACGATGTGCTTGGCGGCCTCGATGTTGGCGTTGTGCTCTTCGATGGCGTCGATCTCGGTGGACTGGAAGATGGCCTCGGCGTCGTCGACGGCCTGCTGGGTCAGCGAGATGAAGGTGCGTGCCGGATCGCAGTAGTACCAGGAGGCAGCGAATGAGCCTGCGCCGATGAGCAGCGCCCACATGCCGAATGCGATGCCGATGGACACCGACTCCTCCTGCGCTCGGTACACGCCGATGGCGAGGCCGGCAAGCGAGGATGTGCCCATGAAGGTGTAGAGCACCTTGCGGTTGAGCAGACGGCTGCTGTCGTCGACGCCGAACACCGCTTCGACGACACGCTCAGTCTCCTCATCACCGGAGGCAGCGAGGTTCTTGACGAATGACTCTCTGCGAAGGTCTTCTCCGAGCTTGCCAGAGACGATTACCGCAGCGCCGACCGCGAGCGCCATGACGCCGGCGATGAACGGCGACTCACCGCCATACGTGAGCGCGAGGGTCATGCCAGCGGCGTCGCCGACGAGGAAGAACAGGATCCAGAGGTTCTTGCCGGTCGAGCCGCTGAAGCGCACGTGGGGCCCGAGGATCCGCTGTGCATCGGCATGGCGCTGCAGGGCTGCTCGGTAGCTCTGGAGCATCAGTCGCCGGGCCTTGGCCTGCTGGACCGCCTCGAAGCGCCTGGCTCGGGCATCGGCGAGGATCTCGCGGATCGCGGCACTGGCACCGGCCGCGTATTCGGCAGCCTGGGCGCGGGCCTCGGCGACGAACTGGGCGGCAACGTGCAGCACGGCGCCCTCGGGAAGGTCGATCGGTGAATCAGTGGGCTGGGGCGCGACGATCCGCACGTGCGACGCCCAGTCGATGGGGTCGCGGTCGAAGCTGCGCTGCACCGACTTGCGCGTCGGCGCGGCAGCCTCGCCATTCAGGGTGCTCCAGGCACCTGATCTGCTGTTGAAGAGTCCCACTGTGTCTCCCGGCCTTGGTCGGTTGGGCAGTTCCTGGCGGAAATGAGCGCTGCTGGCAGTTGGTCGTGGTCCCCAGGACTCAATCTGCCGAAAATGTACTGGAGAATGTGCGGCATTCCGCCCCGGTGGCCTCGCACAGCATCTGGGCGTAGACCTGGGTGAGGTCGACCACCTGCTGGGGTGGCTTGTCGGTACCCCCGAGCCGGCCGACGCCGAACATCGAGATGGGCACGCCGCTGAGATCGGGCATGGTCTGCTCGGCGATCAGCTCTTCAAGCCTCGCCTCGCTGAGGCCGGGTCGATTGATGTCGGCAGAGCCCTCCGTCGACACGCCGTCGGCGTAGATGCTCACGGCGATGTTGGCGTCGCTCCCCCCGGCGGCCCTGACGAAGTCGGACACGATGGAGAAGGCAGCCAGGAGGTCGTGACCGCCCGATGCACGGGAGCCCAGCACAGTGCCGAGGCTCTGGCGGACCTCGTCCATCACGGCGTCGACAGCGGCCGGGATCTTACGGTCGCGGCCGATCTCGCTGGCACCGACGACCCTGATCTGCCCCTGGAAGAGCACCTCTGAGGTGGAGGCCGACCCACCCCACGCGACGATGGTGATCTCTCCGTCGCAATCAGCGACCCGCTCGGCATCGACCTGCACCGCGTTGAGGCGCTCGCCGAGGATGTCGATGTCGCGTCCGCTCGTGGAGATGTCGATGAGGGACAGCTGCACTGGCGGTGCGGCGTCGCAGGCAAAGTTGTATTCGCTGGCCTCTCCGCCTACCGCCGAGCAGGCCGCCACGGCAGGTGCCGAGATGGCCAGCAGCAGAGCCCAGACGGCGTCGGAGCGCCGACGAACACGTGCTCCGCGCGCCCCTCTCGGGCGGTCACAGGGCAGAACGGGCCGGAAATGCACCCCGAGAGACTACCGGTGCCTCGCGCGAGCCGCTAGGGCACCATGACTAGCGGTGACCCACGGCACTATCGCCGCTGTGTGCCACGGTGAGCGAGGTTCGCTTCCGTGCAGCGTGTGGTCGGGCTGGCGGGATTCGAACCCACGACCTCTTGTCCCCCAGACAAGCGCGCTAACCAAGCTGCGCCACAGCCCGTCGACCGGCGCCCGATGCTAGCCCGTGAAGAGGTCGATCACCCTCCAGCCGAGGTATGCCACGAGCATGACAACCAGCAACTTGAAATGCCAGGGAGCCGACGTGCTGTCGCGGTCACCGTCGGCTCCTGCCGCCAGACGCCGCAGGTCGAGCGATCGGCTGCTGACGCGCTCGGTCGGTCGCTGCGACTCGAGCGACCGACCGCACGAGGGGCACGTGCCGTCAGCGCGGACGGCCGAGGGTGCCAGGTAGCGGGCACAGTCCTCGCACCACGGCATGTCATTCGCTCCGCTTCCGGACGCGCAGCTTGATCGGCGTGGCACCGAGACCAAATGCCTCCCTGATGCTTCGCTCCAGGTATCGAAGATAGGTAGCCGGCAACTCGCGATTCGCAAAGAGCGTGAACGTCGGCGGGTCGGTTGCGCCCTGCAATGCGTAGAGGACGCGCAGACCGTGGCCGGCCGGCTGGCGCTGCTGCGCATCGGCGATGACGCGGTTGACGTCGCGGGTAGGCACGCGACGCCGGTACTGCTCGATCGCCTCCTGCAGCACGGGACGGAGCTTGTGCACGCCCTTTCCAGTGAGCGCCGAGATCTTCAGCACCGGCGAATCCCCGACGAAGAAGAGCTTCCTCTCGAGCTCGGCGGTCACTGCTGCCCTGTCGTCGGCGTCGTCGACGAGTTCCCACTTGTTGAGCATCACCACGATCGGGCAGCCAGATGCGTCGACGCGCTCGGCGAGTCGCTGGTCCTGGCTGGTCACGCCCTCGGTGGCATCGATGACGAGCAGGGCGATGTCGGCGTCGTCGATCGCACGCAGCGCGCGCACCATGCTGTAGTACTCGGCCGAGTCGTCGATCCTGCTCCTGCGCCGCATGCCGGCGGTGTCGACGAACACGATCGGTCCGTCAGGCGTCTCGACGAGCGTGTCGATCGAGTCTCGCGTGGTGCCGGCCATGTCGTGGACGACAGAGCGGTCCTCGCCCACAAGACGGTTGAAGAGGGTGCTCTTGCCGACGTTGGGACGCCCGACGATCGCCACACGCGGCGGCTCGTCGTCGGGATGCCACAGCGGCGCCACCTCGAGGTCGCCTGTCGAGTCCGACGCCTCGCCCTGCACCGTGGCGGCATCGTCGGTCGACGGGAGGCGGGCGATCACCTCGTCGAGCAAGTCGCCGGCGCGTCGACCGTGGAGCGCGCTGACGGGAACCGGCTCGCCGAGGCCGAGTGCCATGAACTCCCAGCGATCGTTCTCGCGCCGGTCGTTGTCGGCCTTGTTCGCCACGACGAGCACCGGTATTCGCATCTTCCGCAGCCACTGCGCGACGGCCTGGTCGTCGTCGGTGAGCCCAACCGAGGCGTCGACCACAAAGAGGACGACATCGGCCTCTCGCACCGCTGCCTCGACCTGCCGGCTCACCTTCTCGTCGAGCTCGCTCCCGCCCGGCAGCCAGCCGCCGGTGTCGACGATCAGGAACCGCGTGCCGAGCCACTCAGCTTCGAGCGCCTTGCGGTCGCGCGTCACGCCCGGCCTGTCCTCGACGATGGCCGCCTGCTCGCCGACGATGCGATTGAAGAGTGTGCTCTTCCCGACGTTCGGACGGCCGACGACGACGACCGAGGGAAGCGTGCTCTCGCTCATCGGTCCTCCCCCGGCACAGTGCTGGCGTCGACAGGCTCGAGTGCCGCCCGGAGGGCACGTCCGTCGGCGGGGATGACCTCGACGGGCCGGGGCAGGTCGGCAGGTGTCGTGCCATCGAGGAACCGGCCCTCGCTGAGGCACACGTCGGGCAGCAGATAGCGATGCCCGTGCGGCTCGGCCGCCAGGACGCCGGCGAGGTCGGCCCCCACCATCAGCCCCGTGACGGCCGTATTGCCGCCGAAGAAGTCATTTCGCACGGGGATGATCCTGACGTCCGACCGGCCCAGCTCGGCAACCAGCGGAGCGAGCACTCGAGCACCGTACTCACCGGTGAGGATGCCGATCGGCGCGTTGCGGCGCGCAGAGATGACCACCTGGATCGGGTCGCCGCTGCGAGCGGCGTGGAGTCCTGTGTCACCTGCCGGATTGCGCGGCGCCCGGTAGCCCTCTGGCGGGGCGCCATCGACCCAGGCGAAGAATCCTGCTCGGGTGCCGATGATCTCGTCGGTGACCCCGTACCACTCGCGCTCGAACGTGCGCGCCATGCCGACCCCGTCCTCGTGAAGGTCGAAATCGTCGTAGCACTCAGCTGGCGGGAACGGGCGCCCGCACATCAGGTAGTACTCGTCGGCGGCGAACACGACTCGCCGGCCGAGGACGCGCAGGAAGACGTCCTGCCACCGATGCACTGCATCGAGCACTGCCTCGGCCTCGACTGCAGTGTGGGCGCGCATCGCCGCCTCGGGGTTGAACCGGCTGATGCCGAGGGGCACGACGGCGAGCGACTGCAGTTCGGGAAACTCGTCGAGGATCCCGGCAAGCGTGCGCTCGAGCACGACACCGTCGTTGATGCCCGGGCACAGCACGATCTGCCCGCGTACGGCGATGCCGTGGTCGAGCAGCTGGCGCAGCCAGCGGAGACTCATGCCGCCCCGCGGATTGCGGAGCATCGCCGAACGCACCTCGGGGTCGACAGCATGGATGCTCACGTTGATCGGCGAGAGTCGCTCGGAGACCACCCGCTCGAGATCAGCCTCGGTGAACCTGGTGAGCGTCGTGAAGTTGCCATAGAGGAAACTCAGCCGGTAGTCGTCGTCCTTCAAGTAGAGGCTCTTCCGGAGACCCTTCGGCAACTGGTAGATGAAGCAGAACTCGCAGTGGTTGTCGCAGGTTCGCACGCGGTCGAACAACGCGCTCGACACCTCTGCACCGAGCGGCTCTCCGGCCCGCTTGGCAACGTGAACGATGGTGTCGAGACCGCCGCGTCGGAGCTCGAGCACGACCTCTGGCTCGTCGGCCGCCATGCGCCACTCGATGACATCACGCGGCACCATGCCGTTGATGGCAGTCACCTGATCGCCGACGGCGAGCCCTGCAGTCTCTGCCGGCGAGCCGGGGAGCACGGATGCGACCACCGGAAGTGCCATCGCTCCGAGGCTACCGGCGGGCACCCACGAGGCGCCGGTAGCCTCGCCATCGTGACGGTGGACCGCGTGCTGCTCGCCGAGCCCCGGGGCTTCTGCGCCGGCGTCGAGATGGCCATCAAGGCGCTCGCGTGGATGGTGCGGACCTTCGATCCGCCTGTGTACTGCTACCACGAGATCGTGCACAACAAGATCGTCGTCCAGCGCTTCGAGGCTCGTGGAGTGGTGTTCGTCGACGACATCGCCGATGTGCCGGAGGGCCGTCCGATCATGCTGTCGGCACACGGCTCGGCGCCCGAGGTGGTGACCGCCGCCCGCGCCCGCGGAAGCTACGTCGTCGACTCGGTCTGTCCGCTCGTCACCAAAGTGCACCACGAGGTGAAGGTGCGTGCAGGGAAGGGCTACCGCATCGTCTATGTGGGCCACGAGGGACACGAGGAAGCGGTCGGCACCATGGCGGTCGCGCCGCAGGCGATCTCGCGCGTGGAGAGTGTCGCCGAAGTCGCTGCACTCCCCGACTTCGGCGAGCCGGTTGCACTGCTCGCCCAGACGACGCTCTCGCACCGCGACTGGGAAGGTGTGGCGGTCGCAGTCAGGGAGCGCTACCCCGACGTGTGGTCGCCGGGACGTAGCGATCTCTGCTTCGCCACGACTAACCGACAGTCCGCACTCATGGCGATGGCACCACGGTGTGATGCCATCATCGTCATCGGGTCGTCGAACTCATCCAATACGAGGGCACTCGAGAAGCTCGCCATCGAGGCCGGCTGCAGTGCAGTGCACCGAGTGAACACGGTGTCCGAACTGCCGGACCGCCTCAACGGCATCGTGGGAGTTACTGCAGGCGCTTCGGCACCGGAGGAACTCGTCGACGAGATCATCTCCTTTCTCGCTCCGACGCAAGGGGTCGAGGTGGTGCGAGTCACTGATGAGGACGAGTACTTCCCTCCTCCGAGGCACCTCCGCGACCTTCAGTCTGCGATCGGAAGTGCAGCGTCGGCACTGCTCGGTGGATCGTCGGTGGCATCTGCAGCGTTCGACGACCGGGCACTCGCAGCGAGCGAAGTGCTCCGGTCGCTCGGCACTCCCTGAGCGACGGCGTAGCCTCGACGCGTGATCACGCCCACGCTCGACACCGTCCGGCTGTTCATCCACGTGATGGCGGCGGCTGTATGGGTGGGCGGCCAGTTCGCCCTCGCCGGCATCGTGCCCACGCTTCGCCGAGAGGCTCCGACAGCGGTCCGCGCGACTGCACGGGCATTTGCTCGCACGGCCTGGCCCGCGTTCGGGGTCGTCGTCGTGACCGGCCTCTGGAATCTGCTCGACATCGACGTGACGTCGATGTCGGGCGATGCGCTGGCCACAGTGCTCGCCCACCTCGCCCTCGGCGTGGCATCTGGTGCCTTCGTCGCAGTGCATTCACTGGGATCGAGTCGCCTCGCGCTGGCGCTCGGAGGGGCGTTGGGTGCCGTGACCTCGGTGGCGGCGCTGTTCACCGGCGTGCTGCTGCGCGGGTAGCACCGCCGGTCAGCAGCAGCTAGTTACGCGGCACCTTGCTCCACGGCACATCGCGATCGACGCGCACGTCGCCGGGCAGGCCGAGTACCCGCTCGCCGAGGATGTTCCGCATCACCTCGGTGGTGCCGCCCTCGATCGAGTTGGCCCTGCTCCGGAGGAAGGCCTTCTGAGGCGTGGCGTACTCCATCGCATGCTCGGGCCTCACCATGGCGTACGTGCCGTACAGCATGCCCTCGGCGCCAAGGAGGTCGACGAGGCACTCGTAGATCGCCTTGTTGAGCTCGGCGGATGCCATCTTGCCGATGCTCCCCTCGGGACCGGGATCGCCCATTCGACGCATCTGGTTGGCTCGGATGTTCGTGAGTCGCAGCGCCTCGGCACGCGACCAGAGACGGACAACTCGGTCGCGTGTGGCAGCGTCACGCCGCCACTCCGGTGCCGCATTCCAGGCGGCCATGAGATGGGCGATCGTTCCCGAGCCCTTCTGGGGTATCGCGCCGCCGATCGAGACGCGCTCGTTCATCAGCGTCGTCAGGCTCACCCGCCATCCGTCACCGGGCGCACCGAGCATCTCCGCTGACGCGATGCGAGTGTCGGTGAAGTAGACCTCGTTGAACTCCGCCTCGCCGGTCATCTGGCGGAGAGGACGGACTTCGACTGTCGGATCGTGCATGTCGACGACGAATGCCGTCAGTCCGGCATGCTTCACGGCCTCTGGATCGGTGCGCACCACCAGCAGGCCCCAGCGCGACAGGTGCGCCAGCGTCGTCCACACCTTCTGGCCATTCACCACCCATTCGTCACCGTCGCGAACTCCTCGCGACGACAACCCGGCGAAGTCGCTCCCCGAGCCAGGCTCGCTGAACAACTGGCACCAGATCTCCTCGCCCGTGAAGAGGGGCCGCAGGTATCGCCGCTTCTGCACTTCGCTGCCCCAGGCCACCACGGTCGGCCCGCACATGCCGTGGCCGATCGGATTCCGGTAGACGGGGTTCGGTGCTCCGGCGGCGAACAGTCGCTCGTCGACGGCCTTCTGCAGCTTCGGATTGACGCCGAGTCCTCCGTGCCCCTCGGGGAAGTGCACCCACGCGAGGCCTCGGTCGAACTGTGCGCCGAGGAACTCGGCCGCTGACGCCGACTTCGGCGGCACGTCGCGCAGCAGTGCATTGACGAGCGCGTCCACTCGCTGCTCGTCCGTCGTCGCAGTCGTCTCCAGCAGTGCCATCTGAAACCCCCGTGAGCCGCTCAGTCGTGCTTGCCGGGCTGCCCGGCGACAGTCGCTGCACGACCTCGGCAGAGTACCGAGGTGGACGGCTGAGCGAGGGATCGTGCCCTGCCGTGCCGTGCACTGCCGCGGCGTGCGGCGCTCGGCGCGCAGGTCAGATGGCGCGGCGGGAGAGGCGCGCTGAGACGTGGAGCGTTGTTCCGGCTCCGGCCTCTGGATCGCCGGACCACGCAGCGTGCATGAAGTCCCACGCGACAGTCACCTGCGTGCGCATCACGTCGCGCCACGTCTGCCCTTCAGGGAGCTGGTCGACGGACGCAGCGAGGTAGGCGCGGACGACGTCGGGCAGCTCGGGCACCATGTCCGCCAGCTCGGCATAGAGCGCCGTGTCGCTTGCTGCCTGATGTCCTGCTCCGAGCAGGTCGAGTCGCCACGACGGCATCGCCGGCACGAGTGCCCAGGGCCGATCGGCATCAGTGGCGGGCGGCGTCGTCCGATCGGCCTCTGACGCGACGATGAGCGTCGGCGCCCGCACACCCGCCAGCAGTTCGTCGGACAGCATCCGCGTGTACGGCTGGAATCCGATGACGGCGCTCGGCGCAGCCCGCCCAGCGGTCGCCGTGTGGCCTCCAGATGAGGCCAGAGCGAATGCCGTGTACCCACCGTAGGAGTGCCCGGCAAGCACGAGCCGAGACATGTCGACGTCTGCGGTCGATGCGACCAGCGGGAGGCCGGCCTCGAGCGCGTCGATGACATGGAGGGCATCGGCGACGCGATTCGCCTCATTCGTGCGGTCGTCGACCTGCGTACCAGACAGCCAGTCGGCGAGCGCGTCGCCCGCGTGGAGTGGAGCCACCACGATGCAGCCGCGTCCGGCGAGCGCCTCGCACAGTGTCGAGTACGCAATGCTCGTACCGGTGCGTCCGTGCGAGAACACGACGACAGGCCACGTACCCGACGCTGCGGGAGCGCCGTCTACTGCGATCGCAGACCGAAGCGTGATGCCCGGCAGCACCTCGTAGTCGGCGGGCGTTCCGCTGTCGCCAACCGCCGGATACCAGCACTCGACGTGCAAGCCGGGCTCGAGGCGGCCGCCGGGGATCACGGCCGACCATCGACCGACTGGATGGGCCGGCCTCTCGAGCGGGCGGGGTGCTGCGAGTGTCGTCATGTCAGTTCCAGTGTCGCATCCATCGACTGTGCTCGCGCTCTTCGTGGGCTAGCTCAGGGAACGAGCCGCGAAGTCGCGCGAGGCCCGCCAGCGCGAGCGGATCACTCCCGGCCACGAGCGTGTTCCGGAGATTGTTGAGCATTCGCAGGGCGATCAGGCGGGGCGACGTGGCCGCCAGCATGGCGGGGTCGAGACGCTGCCGCTGCCCCACTTGACGCTGCCACTCGCCCTCAACGGCCTCTGCCGGAAACGTCCGTCCGGCATTGAATGGATCGGCGTAGAGAGGTCCCGAGCGCACGATGAAATGCCCTGGCAGTCCTACCCCATCGACCACGATCCCGATCCTGCGGCCCACCTCGATCGCACAGACACTGAGGGTGATCGGAATACCGAGCCCCCGTCGAAGCACCTCGTGAAGGTAGGAGTTGCGTGGGTCGGCATAGTCGACGCTGTTGCCCCGGAGTCGACCGCTGGCAAAGAGCGCCCTCAGCACGCCGGAGAAGGTCGGCTCGACGGATGCCGCGAGTTCGTCGAGCGTGCCGAGCACCTCGTCGACCGCATCGGCAGAACCGGCCAGCGTGGCGCCGATCAGCGCTGCCAGCACGTCGAGCCGCTGCACCCCGTCCTCGGCGCGGAGTTCGACGGCAAACCGATCGGCCAGTTCCATGGGGCGAAGGTACCGTGCGATACCGTCCGGCCATGTTCCCCGGAGCGCATCTCGACACCAGTGCCGACAAGCCCGCACTCATCATGGGCGGCAGCGGATTCACGCAGACATTCGCCGAGCTCGACGCAGGGGCGAACAGGCTCAGCCACCTGCTGCGCGCGGCGGGCGTGCAGCCCGGCGACCACGTGGCGATCTGCATGGAGAACCACGATCG
>JBJOMQ010000013.1:0-22667 GCA_046052275.1 Actinomycetota bacterium
CAGGTCGTGCACGGTGAGCACGTATGGCACCGGGGCCCTGGCGACCGCTGCGGGCGCCGTGCCGCCGCCGTGGTGCACGAGGGCCACGCGGCCCGTCCGTCGGCGCAGCCACGTCGCCTCGCCGACGATCCGCCGAGCGCGCGACTCGCTGCCGAACGGCGCCTCGACGAGCGTCGCGACCTCGCCCAATTCGGGGTGCGCCGCACCGAGTCCGCGGGCTGCCATCACCGCCAGACGCCACGGGCGCGCCACCAGTCCCTGCCCCATCGCGTCGGCGAGCCCGACGACCTGCCGCACCAGATACTCCTCCGAGCCGCCGACGCCGCCCGGCACGCACCACAGCATGTTGACCGCCACCTCGGCCGGCGCTGTCAACGCGCGACCTCGCGATAGGTCGCTGCCGTCAGCGCCGCGGTGCTGACCCAGCTGCGACGCTGCGCGTGCGCAAGGCCCTTCGCCGACAGTTCGCGCCGACGCCCGAGCGCGTCGACGATGCCGGCAGCGATGTCGTCGACGTCATGCGGGTCGACGAGCACCGCGGCACCTCCCGCTGTCTCCTCGGTGGCGGTGCCGCGGCTCGTTACCACCGGAGCTCCCTGTGCCATTGCCTCGAGAACCGGCAGTCCGTAGCCCTCTCGCTCGCTCGGGTAGCAGAATGCCGATGCGCCGGCATAGAGCCCGCCGAGGTCGTCGCCGGGCACGAAGCCGAGGAAGTGCACTCCCTTGGCATCGGCCGAGACACCGGTCTCGCCCCATCCCTCGGCGCCGGCCACGACGAGCGGCGGCGCATCCGAGATGCGCTCACGTGCTGCCACCAGCCCACGGAGGTTCTTGCGCGGCTCGACTGTGCCGACGAACAGCAGGTACTCGGCCGGGAGTCGATAGCGAGCGCGGACGCGGCTCACCTCGTCGGCACCGACCCGGGACGTCTCGACGCCGAGCGGCACGAGGCGCAGGCGGTCGGCCCCGATGCCTGCCTGCACGCAGTCGTCCATCGTCGCCTGGCTCGAGCACAGCACCACATCGGCACGCCGCCGGATGTGCACGAGGCTGCGCTCGAAGACCGAGACACCGTGACGCGTGAAGTGAGCCGGCTCGTGCACCCACGCCAGGTCGTGCAGTGTCACGACGAGCGGCGCCCTCGTCGGACACGGGATCAGCGTCGTCGCGTGCGTGACATCGACCCGGCCGGTTGCCGTCTCGACCGGCGGCCAGTGCAGCCGCAGCCAGGTCTCGTAGAGCCATGGCGCCGGCCATGGCAGCCGCTCGACAGGGATCGGCGGCGTCCACGGCTCGGGCGGCAGGCGACGGTGGCGACCGGCAACCCCGATGAGCCGAACATCGAGCTGCGCCGACATTGCCTCCGCCACTCGCAGCGCGGCGACGGCCGTGCCGCCCGGCACGCGGTGCCAGCACTGCTCGAGGGTGTAGGCGACCCGCACCTCTCCATCATGGCGTGAGCAGTCGTAGCATCACGTTCATGATGTCGTTCTGGGCGGGTCGGCGAGTCGTGGTCACCGGGGGCGCTGGCTTCCTCGGACGGGTCGTGGTGCGACTCCTCCGCGAGCAGGGCGCCGACGTTGCCGTGCCGCGGAGCCGCGACTACGACCTCACCCGTCCCGGTGCAGCCGAGCAGATGCTCGCCGACACCCGCCCCAGCCATCTCATCCACCTTGCGGCACGCGTGGGCGGCATCGGGTACAACCAAGCCGAGCCCGCACCGCTGTACCTCCACAACCTGCTGATGGGCACGCACGTCATCGAGGCGGCACGCCTGTCGGCCTGCGTCGAGAAGACCGTGCTGCTCGGAACGGTGTGCTCGTATCCCAAGTTCACGCCGGTGCCGTTCCGCGAGGCCTCGCTGTGGGACGGCTACCCGGAGGAGACCAACGCGCCGTACGGCATCGCCAAGAAGGCACAGCTGGTGCATGCCCAGGTCAACCACCACCAGTACGGCCAGCGCTTCGCCTACCTCATCCCCACCAACCTCTACGGGCCCGGCGACAAGTTCCACCCCGCCGTCAGCCATGTCATCCCGGCGCGCATCAAGCGGTGTGTCGAGGCCAAGGAACGCGGCGAGGCCAAGATGGAGGTGTGGGGCACCGGCACGGCGAGCCGCGAGTACCTGTATGTCGACGACGCCGCCGCCGCCATCGTGCTCGCCGCAGAGGTGCTCGAGAGCGTCGAGCCGGTGAACCTCGGCACCAACCGCGAGATCACCATCCGTGAGACGGTCGAGCTGATCGCCGAGATGGTGGGCTACGACGGCGACCTCGTCTGGGACGCCACGAAGCCGGACGGACAGCCGCGGCGCCGGGTCGATCCGGCACGGGCCGAGGAGCTCTTCGGATGGAGGGCGCAGATGCCCTTCGAGGAGGGTCTGCGCCGCACCATCGACTGGTACGTCGCCAACCGCGAGGAAGCCGAACGCGACCCGTTTCAGTAGTACGGCAGGTAGGTGCGCTGCTCCCACTCGGTGATGTCGTGGGGGTCCCAGTCGAGGCCCTCGGCCTCCCATCGCTCGAGTTCGTTGCGGCGCAGCGTCAAGTACGCACGGCTGAGGTCGTCGCCCATCGTGGCGCGCAGTTCGGTGTCGGCCTCGAAGGCGGCGATCGCCTCGGCGAGCGAGTGCGGCGTGTGCCGGTCGGTGTTGGGCTCGACATCTCCGTTGCCCTCCTGGGGCGCCCCGCAGTCGAGACCGTTGACCACCCCGAGACGCGCCGCCTCGAGCATCGCCGCCGCCGCAAGGTAGACGTTGGCGCTGCCGCACGGCATCCGGTTCTCGATGCGCGTCGCTGCGCCGCGCTCGCCCGGCACCCGATAGGTGCTGATGCGATTGTCGAGTCCCCAGTTCGCCCAGTAGCCGGCGATGATGCCTGGCAGCAGGCGCTTGTAGCTGTTCACCGTGGGCGCCGACATCAGCGCGATGCCCTCGTGGTGGGCGATGAGCCCGCCGAGGCACTGGCGGGCGAGCGCCGACAGGCCGTGCTCGCCGGCCGGGTCGTCGAATGCGTTGCGGGTACCGCCGACAGGGCACAGCGAGAAGTTGATGTGCAGCCCATTGCCCGTGAACGGCCCTCCGACTGGACGGCCCATGAACGTGACACCGAGGCCACGCCGATCGGCGATCTCGCGGAGCATGTCCTTGCTGATGAACGCACGGTCAGCGGCATCGAGCGCCAGCCCGTACTTCATGTTCAGTTCCATCTGCGCCGGGCTGAACTCGGCCGAGACGCCCTCGAGGTCGAGTTCGCAGTGCTCGGCTGCGTCGAAGATCTCGAACATCAGGCTGTCGCCGCGCCCGTTCGCCGACCTGGTGTCGTCGTAGATGTCGCCGCCGTGGCCGACGCCGTAGACGCGGTGCGACGGCCGCTCGAGCGGCACGTAGCCGCCGGGCGCAGCCGCATCGGCCCTGACCACGTAGAACTCCATCTCGTAGCCGAGCATCGGCTCGTAGCCCAGGGCCCTCCAGGCCTCCACCGACCGCCGCAGCGCCGCACGAGGGCTCAGTTCGAGCGGCACCCCGTTGAAGTCGAGGTCGGCGACGACGACGTCGGTGTCGGGTTCCCAGCCGGGCCGCAGCGAATCGGCCACGGACACCGTCGACAGGTCGGGATAGCCCACGTCGCTGCTGTAGCCCGCCACCTCGAGGATGTCGCCGAGCACGTTCATCGTCAGGGTGGTCACCGCGTGGTGGGTGTGTTCGTGGATCCTCCGTGCCGGCACGTACCTGCCGTGTGACAGCCCGTTCAGGTCGCTCCACATCACTCGAACTCGCCGATTGCCCATGCGGGGCAGGGTAGCAAAGGCCCCCACAGGTCATTTGTTCCCGAACGACCTGCCGTTGGCTAATGTCGAGCAGCAGATCCGCCGCACGGCGGCCTACCGGGGAGAACCACACGATGTCGACTCGTCCGACCTCACTGCGCACGCGATCGCTCGGCGTCGCAGCGCTCGCCACCTTCGCCCTCGTTGCCGCCGCGTGCGGCGGCGGCGACAGCGGCGACAGCGGCGCCCTCAAGATCGGCTTCGCCGCAGATCTCGGCGAGCTGGGCGCATTCTCCGACCAGCCGGGCTCTGAGGCCGCCGAGGTGGCGGTCGCAGCCATCAACGAGGCTGGCGGCGTGTGCGGAAAGCCTGTCGAGTACATCGTCAAGGACATCCAGGGCGATCCAGCCGCCACGCAGCGCGCTGCCCAGGAGTTGCTCGATGCCGGCGTCAACGCCATCATCGGCCCGCCCTTTGCCAACACCGGCGCCCCGCTCCTCGACACCGTCGCCGGCAAGGCGCCGGTGATCTTCATGGCCTCGACCGATCCGACGCTCGCCGATCCCGCCCGCGGGGCGTTCCTCGCCAGCTTCAGCGACCCGGTGCAGTCGGCCGCCGTTGCCGAGTTCGCACTCAGCGAGGGCTACACGACCGCCGTCACGATGAGCAGCACCGACGACATCTACTTCTCGGGCAACCCTGCCTACTTCGCCGACGCCTTTGCCAAGGGCGGCGGCACGATGCTCGGCGACTATGCGTTCAGCCTTGCCGACGCCGATTTCTCCACCCAGGTGAACGAGATGGCCAGCCTTCCCGAGGCGCCGGATGTGCTGTTCACGGCCATGGTGATGCCCCAGACCCAGACCCTGCTCGAGCAGCTCGACGCCGCCGGCCTCGGTGACGTCGTGGTGATGGGTGCCGATGCATTCGACGCCACGGTGGTCTGGAGCGCCGGCGAGGTGGCCGACGGCGTGTACTTCGCTGCGCACACCTTCCCGCAGGACTCGAACTCGGTGGCAGAGTTCCTCGAGGGTGCTGCCGCTGCCGGCAAGACGATCGAGACCATCAGCTTCGGCGCTCTCTCGGCCGACGCCGTCCAGATCTTCGCTGCCGCGGCCGCGGCCGCTGACTGCAAGCTCGACAGCGCCTCGCTGACCGCCGCCATCGACAGCCTCGAGAACGTCGAGGTCACCACCGGCGTCGTGTCGTACAAGGGCACCGGCGGTGTGCCGAACAAGGACGTCGTCATCCTCGGGGTCGAGGGCGGCAGCCCGGTGTTCGAGACAGCCCTGCGGCCGACGTACATCCCGGCCGGCTGAGTCGGGCCAGCCGGCCCATGCTGGAGGTCGACCGCGTCACCACGCGCTACGGCGCCATCACCGCGCTGCACGGCGTCACCATCTCGGTGGCGGCTGGCGAGGTGGTGGCGCTCGTCGGCCCCAACGGCGCCGGCAAGACCACGCTCCTCAACACCGTCAGCGGGCTCCTCCGGCCGGCCGACGGCTCGGTCCGACTCGACGGCACTGAGATCACCGGCCGCGAACCGGCCGACCTCGTTCGTGCCGGACTGGCACTCGTTCCCGAGCGACGGCGGATCTTCCGCGACCTCACCGTCGAGGAGAACCTCCGCCTCGGCGGGTGCACCGTGGCCCCCGCCGTCCGCCGCGACCGGCTGCGGGAGATGTCGGAGCTGTTCCCTGTGCTGGGATCGAAGTGGAGAACCTCGGCCGGCTATCTCTCAGGCGGCGAGGCACAGCAGCTGGCCGTTGCCCGCGCACTGATGTCGAACCCACGGCTGCTGCTGCTCGACGAGCCGACGCTCGGCCTCGCTCCCACGCTCGTCGATGTCGTCTTCTCGCTCATCGACGACCTCCGCCGCCAGGGGCGGACACTTCTCGTTGTCGAGCAGAACGCGACGCGGGCACTCGAGCTGGCCGACCGCGGCTATGTGCTGCGCACCGGGTCCATCGTCGCTGAAGGCCGCGGTGCCGATCTGGCCGCCGACAGCTCGCTGTTCGAGTCGTTCATCGGCGGGCAGTCGCGATGACCAAGCTCGTCCAGACCCTCGTCGACGGGCTCGGCGTCGGCAGCACGTACGCCCTGCTCGCGCTCGGCATCTCGCTCATCTTCGGCGTGATGCACCTCGTGAACTTCGCCCACGGAGAGCTGATCACCGTCGGCGCCTACGTGTCGTACTTCTTCTTCCTGAATGGCGGCAGTTGGTGGTGGATGCCGGCAGTCATCATCGCGTCGGCGGCACTGGCATCGGTTGCCACGGAGGCCGTCGCCTTCCGCTGGGTCCGACGTGCCAGCCCATTCACGATGCTGCTCACCTCGTTCGCCATCGAGCGACTGTCGCACGCACTGTGGCAGATCTTCGTGTCGCCCAAGCAGCGGGCGTTCCCGAAGCCGGCGTGGGTGTTCGACCAGTTCGGCCTCGGCGGCGTCAGCGTCGAGGTGATGGACGTCGTCACCATCGGCGTCACCGCCGCCACGCTCGCCGTGACCGCACTCGTGTTCTCGCGCACGCTCTTCGGCATCTCGGTGCGCGGCGCCGCAGAGGACTTCGACGCAGCACGGCTGATGGGCATCCGCGCCAACCGTGTCATCTCGGGTGCCTTCGCCTTCGCCGGGCTCCTCGCTGGCGTCGCCGCCTGCCTCATCCTGATGCGCAACCCCTCGGCGGAGCCGGCGATGGGCTCCGACTGGCTCCTCAAGGCCGTCGTCGCCGCAGTCATCGGCGGACTCGGCAGCTTCACTGGCGCCGTCGTGGGCGGTCTCGCGCTCGGGCTGCTGGAGACACTCACCCGCGCATACCTGCCCGACATCGCCACCGGCTGGGACCGCTTCTCGACGGCGATCGTCTACATCGCCATCGCCGCGTTCTTCATCATCAGGCCGCAGGGTGCCTTCAAGGTCGCTAGCGCGGAGCGGGTGTGATGGAGCCGCTCGTCCGCCGACTCGGCCGCAGCACGGCCGCGAGCAGCATCCTGCTGGCTGTCGTCTTCGCCCTCTCGATGGCATACACGTCGACGGGCGGCGGCGCTCGCCAGTACCTCGTCGCCGAGATGCTCACCAACTTCATCCTCGCCCTCGGAATGCAGGTGTTCATCGGCAATACCGGCGTGCTCAGCTTCGGCCACATGGCCTTCGCCCAGATCGCGTCGTATGCCACCGCCCTCGTCGTGATCCCTGCCGCAGCGAAGGCAAAGTCGCTGCCCGACATCCCGTTCGGCCTCGGCGATATCGAGGTCGGACCTGTGACGGCCACGCTCGTAGCGCTCGCCGTGACGATCGCTGTCGGCGCTGCGTTCGGCGTTGCCGTGTGCCGGGCAAGCGGACTCGCCCCCACCATGATCACGCTCGCCGCGCTGTTCGTCGTCGACCAGGTCGTGAAGAACTGGGAGGAACTCACCCGCGGCGCAGGAGGCCTCACCGGAGTGCCCATCCTCGGCGGAAACGGTGTCCTGTGGCTCGGTGCCTTCATCGCGCTCGTGGTGGCCCATCAGTTCCAGGAATCGCGGATCGGTCGCTTCGCGGCCGCTACGCGCGACGACGAGCTGGCCGCACCGGCCCTCGGCATCTCGCTCTTCACCTCGCGTTATGCGGCATGGATGGTCAGCATCGCGCTCATCGCCCTCGGTGGCGCACTGCGCGCCCAGTCGCTCGGCACTGTCAATCCGAAACAGTTCACGCTCGACGCCGGCATCCTCGTTCTCGCCATGGTGGTCGTCGGCGGCATGCGCACCGTCAGCGGCACGGTGCTCGGCACCATCGTCATCACGGTCGGCAACGAGGTGTTCCGCCAACTCGGCGACCCGCAGCGGCTCGGCATCGAGCGGTTCCCCGATCTGTTCCTCGGCGGCGTGATGCTCGCAGCGATGCTGGCGAGGCCGGGCGGGATCCTCGGCGATCTCGACGTAGCGGCGGTGCTCCGCCGGCGCATGCACCGGCGCGCCACGTCGTCCCCGGCGGGTGCCGGCACGACGACGGCCGACGACGCCGTGCTGTCCGCCGATGGCGTGATCGTCCGCTTCGGCGGATTCACCGCCCTCGATGGTGCGCGCATCGCCGTCCGGCCGGGCGAGGTGGTCGGACTGATCGGCCCCAACGGGGCTGGGAAGACAACCCTCTTCAACGTCATCACCGGCCTCGTCGAGGAGACCGACGGCCGCGTACAGCTCGGCGACATCGATCTCTCCGATGCGTCGCCGGTGGCTGTGGCCCGTGCCGGACTGGGGCGCACCTTCCAGAACCTTCGCCTGTTCGCCAACCTGAGCGTCCGCGACAACGTTGCCGTGACGGCGATGGTGGCTGCGCGGCATCGGCCGCAGCGCCCCACCCCCGACCCGGACGATCTGCTCGAAGCCGTCGGGCTGCTCGACCGTGCCGAGCGACGCGCCGATGCGCTCGACTACGGCTCGCAGCGGCGCCTCGAGCTCGCTCGTGCGGCGGCACTCGCTCCGCTGTACCTGCTGCTCGACGAGCCGACGTCGGGGATGAGCGACGCCGAGAGCCTCGAGATGGTCACTGCAGTGCGCTCGATCGCGCAGCGCGTCGGTGCCGGCGTGCTGGTCATCGACCACGACCTCGGGTTCATCACCACGATCAGCGACCACATCGTCGTGCTCAACGAGGGGCGTGTGCTGGCCGAGGGCACGCCGGATGCAGTCCGCGCCGATCCCGCCGTGGCCGCCGCCTATCTGGGCTCGCGGGGCTGAAGCGCTCGCGCCGTGCGCCGCCCTGACTCGCTCCCCCACCTCGACATCCTCAGCCACGATGTCTACGAACGCTGCGTCCCGCATGCCGAGTACGACGAGTTCCGTCGCCTGGCGCCGGTTGCGTGGGTCAACGAGACAGAGGCAAACGGTCATCACGGCCGCGGCTTCTGGTCACTGACGACGCACGAGCACGTCGTCGCCGTCCACAAGGACTGGCGGACGTTCTCCTCAGAGGTCGACGGAACCGAGATCGAAGAGCTCGAGCCCGATGCGCTCGTCGCCCGGCGCACCATGCTCGAGACCGACCCACCCCGGCACACGCGCCTTCGGCAGCTGGTGAACCCGCTGTTCAGCAAGGTCTCCGTTGAGACCTACGCAGCACACGCCGTATCGCTGGTCGAGGAGGTGCTCGGTGACGCCGTGGCGAGATCATCGGGCTCACAGCCCGTAGACGGCGTGTACGACGTCGCCCGCGACCTGCCGATACGGATGCTCACCCGACTGCTCGGCGTTCCCGACACCGATGCCCCACAGTTGTTCCACTGGGCCGATCAGGTCGTGTACAACGCCGACCCCGACTACTCGCCGGTGGTGAGCGACCGCCACGACACCGACCCGTACCGACTGCTGCCATTCCGCAGCCCAGTAAGCCTGAAGGTGCTCGAGTACGTCGACCGGCTGGCAGCGGCACGGCGTGGTGTCGATGGCGGCGACGTGCTGACCGTGCTCGCCAACGCCCTCGTCGACGGCGAGTCACTCACCGAGCGCGAGCAGGGAACGTTCTTCCTGCTGCTGCTGATCGCCGGCAACGAGACCACACGCCACTCGCTGTCGCAGGGACTGCTGGCCTTCGCCGATCACCCCGAGCAGCTCGACCGGCTGCGCGACGACCCGTCGCTGCTCGACAGGGCCACCGAGGAGGTGCTCCGCTGGACAAGCCCGCAGCTGCACTTCCGACGGACAGCAACCACTGATACCGAGATCGGCGGTGTGCGCGTCGCAGCGGGCGACAAGGTGGTGACGTGGTACCTCGCCGCCAACTTCGACCCGGCGGCATTCGACGATCCGCAGTGCTTCGACATCAGCCGAACCCCGAACCGGCATGTCACCTTCGGCGGCGGTGGTCCGCACCTGTGCCTCGGACAGTGGATGGCACGCCTCGAGGTGCGCACATTCCTCGCCGCGCTCGCCGACAGGGTGGAGCGGATCGAGCTCGCCGGCACGCCGCGCCGCGTGCGCAGCAACTTCATCAACGGCCTGAAGGAACTGCCGATCGTGCTGCATCCGCGCTGACTGCGGCAGCGATGTAGCGGTCGGGGCGCACCAGCACGGCGCGATGCCCGTAGGTGGCCCGAGGCTCGACCACCACCGGACGGCCGTCGGGCGCGACGAAGCCCTCATCGGCCGTTACCCATGCCCATGGCGCAAGGCGGCCATCGAAGCCGTCGGGCTGGGGCACCTGGTGCCCCACAGGGAACCCCTCGCCGAGGTCGAGTCCCGGCAGGCGCGACCACCGCAGGGGATCCGGTGCCGACGGCACGGGGAGATCAGAGGGATCAGCTGCCAGTCGCGCCAGCGTGCGGCCTGCCTCGATCGACAGTGCGATGACCTCGCGGACGTGCGGTGCCCGCTCGAGTTGGTACGAGTCGAGCACGTTCGGCATCGACTCGCCGCGCAGCACCTCGCCGAGTCTCCACGCCAGGTTGTCGGCATCGCGGATTCCGCTGCACATTCCCTGTCCCATGAACGGCGGCATCATGTGCGCGGCATCGCCGGCAATGAAGACCCTCCCGTCGGGACCTCCGCGCCAGCGGTCGGCGATCAGGGCATGGAATCGATACGGCACCGCGCGCACAAGGTCGCTGTTGCCGGGATCGACGCCCCACGGCGCGACGAGGTCCCACGGGTCGGGCTGCTCGCCATCGGCAAGGAGGAACTCCCACCGGCGATGCGCGCCGTGGGACGGCACGAACGTGGCGAGGCGCTGCGGATCGCACACCTGCTGGATGATGCCGGGCAGCGGAGGGTCGGGCTCGGATCGAAGCATCAGGTCGACGACCAGCCACGGCTCGTCGTAGTCGAGGTCGGCCAGTCCGATGCCGAGCGCCTGGCGAACGGCGCTCGTCGCCCCGTCGCATCCCACCACGTACGCCGACTCGGCAAGGAGAGCGTCGAGCGGCGGCGCCTCGACAGGACTGCGGACGTCGACACACGGCAGGCCGGCGACGCCGGCCCGGAGCATGGCTTCGAGCTCGGGCTGGATGAACACGTAGTCCTCGTGCCAGCCGAGCAGCGGGGCGCGCTCGAACCCTTCGAAGGTGAACAGCCTGCGGCCGCCGGCGTCGACGTACTCCATTCCCGCCGACACGCTCAGCACGTCGTGCAGTTGGTCGGCGAAGCCGTACCTGGCGAGGATGCGGGCGATCTCGGCATCCAGATGGCAGGCGCGCGGCTGCGAGTACGGCGCTGCGCTGCGCTCGTAGACGACGACACGCAGCCCCTGCAGACCGAGCGCCATCGACAGCGCAGCTCCGGTGGGACCGAAGCCGACGATGGCAACGTCGTACTCGTGCCGCGACCGGGCGCTCACAGGGGACTGCGGTCCTCCCACTGCGTGGTCCCCCACGTGACTGCCAGCAGCGTCGAGTCGCCGCCGGGCGCGGCACCGTGCCAGTGGCGCTCGCCGGCCGGGCACACCACCAGCGAGCCCGGCTGCAGCCTCACCTCGCCGTCGGCCTCGGTGCCAACGCGCGCCTCGCCGCGCACGACGAAGAGCTGCTGTCCACCCGGATGCATGTGCCAGAAGGTGACCGCACCGTCGTGGAAGTGCACGAGTGCCGTATCGGGCTCGTCGTCGGTCGGCGTGGCATGCAGCATCTCCAGCTCGACGCCACCGGTGAAGCGACCGCCGTACACCTGCGACCGATCGCCCTCAGGGATCACCTTCATCGCACGACCACCGGGTTGCGCATGCAGCCGATGCCGGGGATCTCGGTCTCGACGATGTCGCCGGCGCGCAGGAACCGGGGCGGCTGCTGGGCCTCGCCCACACCGCCCGGCGTGCCAGTCCAGACGAGGTCGCCCGGCTGGAACGTGATGAAGCGGCTGAGCCACTCGACCAATGCCGGCACGCCGAAGATGAGGTCGTTCGTGCTGGTGCGCTGCATCTCGACCCCGGACAGGCGCCCGACGAGGTCGAGCGCGTCGGGATCGGCGAACTCATCGGGTGTCACGAGGTACGGCCCGATCGGGCCGAAGGTGTCGTATGACTTGGCGATCGTGAACTGCTTCACCGGCAGCCGGAACTGCTCGCCGCGGTCGGAGATGTCCTGGCCGCACGTCACGCCTGCGAGATAGCTCCATGCGTTGGCACGCGAGGCGCCCGAGCACCGACGGCCGAAGGCGATGACGAGTTCGGCTTCGTAGTCGACCTTCTCGCGGCCGGCCGGCACGACGATGTCGTCGAAGGGCCCGCAGACGCAGTTCTCGGTCTTTGCGAACAGGTGGGGCTCCTCGGGAATCGCAAGATTGCTCTCTACTGCGTGCTGTCGGTAGTTGAGCGCCACGCCGAACCCCTTCGGCGGCCGCGGCACAGGTGCACCGAGCTTGGCCTCGTCGACAGCAGGCCAGTCGGCAGGCACCGCTGCGTCGGCGATGCGCTGCAGCACCGGGTGGTTGGAGAGGTCGGCGAGCAGCATGGGGTCGCTGCCGAGCGAGCCCCCCGATGCGGTCTCGACATCGACTGCCCGTCCGTCGACGACGACGGTGGCGCGTCCGGCATGGTTGGCAAGTCGCATGGTGTGTCCTCCTCAGCGCGCGCCGGGGAACCACATGTGGATCTGACCGGTACCTGCAGCGTTTTCATAGTCGCTGTAGGCGATGCCGGGAGTGTTCCACGAGGGCCCGCCGAGCGCAGACGCCATGATGACATAGTGGGCAAAGCGGCCCTCAGGCGAGAATTTCCTGAACTCTGGGTATTCCGCGAGCACCGTGGCATGGTCGCCGCGCTCGAGCAGCGAGATGACGCGCTCGTCGGCAGCGCGGTGAGCGGCGCTGTAGACGTGGGCTGGGTCGGCACCCTCGTGCTGGCGCAGTTCGCGCAGCGGCCAGAACTTGTGCGACAGGGCGCCGCTCGCCAGCACCACGACGCGCCGGTCGCTGCGGCGGACCGCCTCGCGGAGCACCTCGCCGAAGATCACGAAGTCGTCGTACTCGGCGGTCTGGCAGATGCCGGCGGACATCCACGCCTCGTTGCGCTGCAGGAATGGCGTCAGGTAGACGGTGGCGTAGTGAATGGGCAGGCACGGGTCGTCCGATGCGTGCACCCATGTGTCGTCGCGCTCGGCCGCCACCTCGGCCATCAGCTTCGCCAACTCGGGATCACCGGGCAGGTCGTAGGGCATCTGCGGATTGCCGCGCGGCAGTTCCTCGCTCGTGAACCGGCCGGTGCGGCGTTCATGCGCGCTGACGACCCACTCGAAGGTGGTGTACCAATGCGTGTCGAGCACGATGATCGTGTCGGCACCGAGCGGGTCGAGTTGCTCACGGCGCATCCGATGGAGGCCGTCGACGATGGAGAAGTCCTTGCCGCCGTTCAGCTCGAGTCGCACGGGCTCGGGCAGGACGAGCGGCGGTACGTGGGCGACGATCGCCGCGCCGACGATCTCTCCCATCGGAACTCCTTTCCGCACGGCCGTCGGGCGGCCGACGTTCGTTCGGTTCCTAACAATCTAGTCGGCGCGCTGCCCGCCCGACAGGGCGGCGACGAGCTCGGCCAGCGGCTCGCGGTGATCGCGGAGCGACGGGTAGCCGGCCGCCCGCAGCACGGCATTGTCGAGCACGCTGTTCGCCGGCCGCGGCGCTGGGCGGGGCGGGTCGAGGTCGGCCGTGGCTATCGGCCGCACCCGGTCGGGATCGAGTCCCATCGCCGACACCACCGAGGCAGCGAACTCGAACCACGAGCACGCACCCTGGTTCGTGACGTGCACGACGCCGCTGAGTCGGTCGAGCGCCAGCCGGCGAAGCGCAGGCGCGAGGTCGGAGGTGAAGGTGGGGTGCCCCACCTGGTCGGACACGAACGACAGGGTCGGCTGCGATGCGGCGAGCCGCATGATGGTCTTCACCATGTTCGAGCCATGGAATCCGCACACCCAGCTCGTGCGCACCACGGTGGCCGCTGCGCCGAGCACGAGCGCCTCGCGCTCCCCGGCCAGTTTCGTCGTGCCGTACACGCTGCGCGGTGACGGCGTGTCGTGCTCGTGGTACGGCCTGTCGAGGGTGCCATCGAAGACGTAGTCGGTGCTGAGGTGAACGAGGTGGGTGCCGACGCGGTCGCAGGCCTCGGCGAGCCAGCGCACGGCGTGGCCGTTCAGGCTCATGGCGACCCCTGGGTCGCCCTCGCACGCGTCGACGGCGGTCCACGCCGCACAGTTGACGAGCACGTCGGGCTGCATCGAGGTGACCGCCTGGAGCACCTGTCCTCGATCAGTGATGTCGAGCACGCTGCGGTCGACGGCCACCACATCGTCGCCGCGCTCGGCACAGTGGGCCGCCAGCTCGGTGCCGAGCTGACCGGCACCGCCGGTGATGAGCACCCGCATCTACAACCCTGCCCGGGCCTTCAACGGCTCCCACCACCAGCGGTTGTCGCGGTACCACGCCACTGTCTCGGCGAGCGACTCCTCGAACGACCGCTGCAACTGCCAGCCGAGGGCGCTGATCTTGTCGATGTTGACCGAGTAGCGGCGGTCGTGGCCCAGGCGATCGGCGACCGGCTCGATGAAGCTCTCGTCGCGGCCACAGAGCTCGAGCAGCTTGTAGGTGAGCTCGCGATTCGTGAGCTCGTGGTGTGCGCCGATGTTGTATACCTCGCCGACCGTGCCGCGCTCGAGCACGAGATGCGCGGCGCGGTTGTGGTCTTCGACATGGATCCAGTCGCGGACATTGCCGCCGTCGCCGTACAGCGGAACCTTGCGTCCGTCGAGCAGGTTCGTCGTGAAGAGCGGGATGACCTTCTCGGGGAACTGGTAGGGCCCAAAGTTATTGCTGCAGCGCGTGACCACCACCGGCAGCCCGTAGGTGGTGACGTAGCTGAGGGCGATCAGGTCGCTGCCGGCCTTCGCGGCGCTGTACGGCGAGCGCGGCGTGAGGCGGTCGGTCTCGGTGAACGAGCCGACATCGATGCTGCCGTAGACCTCGTCGGTGCTGATGTGCAGGAATCGCTGCACCCCCACCTGACGGGCGACATCGCACAGCACGTTGGTGCCGAAGCAGTTCGTGCGCACGAAGGCGTACGGGTCCTTGATGCTGCGGTCGACGTGGCTCTCGGCAGCGAAGTGCACCACTGCGTCGTGGCCGTCCATGCTGCGCAGCACCGCATCCTGGTCGCAGATGTCGGCATGGACGAACGAGCACCGGGCGTCGTCGAGCACGTCACGGATGCTCTCGAGGTTGCCCGCATAGGTGAGTGCATCGAGGATGGTGACCTCGTGGTCGCTGTTGCCGAGCACCCAGCGCACGTAGTTCGAGCCGATGAAGCCGGCTGCTCCGGTGACGAACAGCTTCATCTCACGTCCTCATGGGCCAGTAGGGGCGGCGAGCGGCAGGCAGGTCGGCCCGCAGCGGATTGGTGCGGTCGCGCTCGCTGAGGATCGGATCGGAGATTCCCCAGTCGGCACCGATCACCGGATCGTCCCAGCGGACGCCGAGCTCGTCGGCAGGGTTGTAGTAGCCGTCGACGAGATAGGTCATCACGACGTCGGTGAGTGCTGCGAAGCCGTGTGCCACGCCGGGCGGGATGAACACCCCGCGGTGGTCGTCGCCGCCGATGTCGAAGCACTCGGTGGCACCGTCGGTGGGTCCACCCTCACGAAGGTCGTGCAGGACCACCCTGATCGTGCCGACCGGGCAGTACCAGTAGTCGGCCTGGTGCATGTGGAAGTGGAGGCCGACGAGCGCGCCGCGCTGCTTGTTCGAGCGATTGCCCTGCACCATCTCGCGGGCATTCGGAAACCACTCGCGCCGGTAGGTCTCGATGAACATGCCCCGCTGGTCGCCGTGCACGGTGGGCTCGACGTGCCACACCCCGTCGATCAGGTCACTGCGGCGCACGGTCGGCATGGTCGCCAAGTATGGCTGAGGTGGCGTCGATCGGCACGGTCCCCTCGCCGCGGCACCACGCCAGTACGGCATCGGCGGCCGGATCCAGCAGGAGCACGGCGTTGCCGTCGATGGTGACCGGCATCACCGGCAGCGTGACAGCCGCCAGGCCGCCGGCCACCGCAGGGCGGAGCCGCCCTGCAACGGCCACCGCATCGAACCCGGGATCGACCCGCACCGTGGCAAGCACCGCCTCGACCACGGCCCCGGCACCGAGCGGATTGCCGAGCACAGCGTCGAATGCCCGCGCCAGCGTGGCGTCGATGAATGCCCGCTGGCGCGTCGACCTCCCGATGTCGCTCGTCGGGTCGCGCCGCCACTCGCCGTCGACGAACTCCTCGTAATACCTGCTGCGCGTGTACGCGAGCGCCTGCCGCCCGTCGAGCACCTGGCACCCTGCGACGCGGATGTCGAGTCCGGTGTTCGCGTCGCGTGCAGGGTGGTCGAAGCACACCTCGACACCGCCGACTGCATCGACGAGCGCCGTGAAGCCGGTGAAGTCGACCTCGACGTAGTGGTGGACGGGAATCCCGAGGCTCTCCTGCACGGTGCGGATGAGGACATCTGGCCCGTCGCCAAATGCGGCATTGATCCGGTGCATGCCCTGCCGGCCGGGGATCACGACGTACAGGTCGCGCGGTATCGACAGCAGTGCCGCCTCGCCCGTCGCGCGATCGCGGCGCAGCAGGATGATCGAGTCGCTCCGCCTGCCATCGACCGACGATGTCTCACCGCTGTCGCCGGTGTTGGGGTCTCCGGCATCGCGGCTGTCGCTGCCGACGAGGAGGAAGTTCTCGACCTGCCCTCCCGCGGCGGTCAGCACCCCGGCAACCGCGTCCACCCGCCCGATGCCGTCGGCCGCACGACGTGCGGTCACGATGAGCCCTGCGCTGACGACCACCGCCGTGACCATCGCAACAGCGCCGAACTGCGCGGCGCGGCGCTGCCGGCGCAGCGGCGTCGGATCAGCCACTAGCACGGGCCGAGGGTACTCCGCACGTGCACCACGTCACCGGCAGCGACCCGGTGCGACACCGCACACTCATCGAGCACAACGAGCCGGCCGGCATCGTCGACGTCGATCGCACGGCCGTCGAGCACCGTGGTGCCCGACGGGCCGGGCAGTTCGACGCGCACCCGGCGTCCGAGAGTCGACAGGTGCAGTCGGTACTCGGCATCGAGTTCGGCGGTCGCTGCATGTCGACGGTCGACTGCGGCGAGCACCTCGGCACCGACCTCGAGCACGTCGAGCACGGTGCCACGACCGCCGTCATCGAGGCGCGCTGCACCGGGCGGCGCCCATCCGATGTTGAGCCCGACGCCCACCACGACCGCCCCGGCACGTGCCTCGGCGAGCACACCCGCCAGCTTCGCCTCGCCGACCATCACGTCGTTGGGCCACTTCAGCGTGGCAGCCGCGCCGTGCGCTGCAGCCACCTCGCGCACAGCCAGCGCCATCCGCTGCACCTGCGCCTGCGGCTCGGCGGCGTCGCGAAACAGGACCGACATCAACAGGTTCGCTCCAGGCGGTGCCTCCCACCGGCGGTCGAGGCGACCGCGGCCCGCCGTCTGGTGCCGGGCAATGAGCACTGAGCGGTCGGGAGCACCCTCCCCCGCTGCGGACAGCAGGTCGGCGTTCGTGCTGCCGGTGCGCTCGACCACCCTCACGGTCCAGTCAGGCGGCAGTGTGGCGTCGGAGGGCCCCATTCGGCCAAGATTGCCACCTGTGCTGAACAAGATCCTGATCGCCAACCGCGGGGAGATCGCCGTGCGCGTGATCCGCGCCGCCCGGGAGATGGGGATCGCCACGGTCGCCGTCTACAGCGAACTCGACCGCAATGCGCTCCACGTGCGTCTTGCCGACGAGGCGTACGCCCTCGGCGGGCAGACCGCCGCCGAGAGCTACCTCAACACCGAGGCCATCCTGCGGGCCATCGACCAGAGCGGCGCCGATGCCGTGCATCCCGGCTACGGGTTCTTCAGCGAGAACGCCGACTTCGCCCGCGCCATCACTGCCAAGGGCGTCACCTTCATCGGCCCGCCTCCCGAGGCCATCGACGAGATGGGCGACAAGGTGTCGAGCCGCCGGGCCGCCCTGCGCGGCGGCGCACCGATCGTGCCCGGCACCACCGACTTCGTCACGACCGCCGCCGAGATCACCCAGTTCGGGAACGAGTTCGGATGGCCGGTCGCCATCAAGGCCGCCTACGGCGGCGGTGGCCGCGGGATGAAGGTGGTGCGCAGCGCCGACGAGGTGCAGTCGGCGATGGAGAGCGCCCAGCGCGAGGCGAAGGCGTTCTTCGGCCGCGACGAGATCTACGTCGAGAAGTACCTCACCTGGCCGCGCCATGTCGAGGTGCAGGTGGTGGGCGACCTCCACGGCAACGTCGTCTGGGTGAGCACCCGCGACTGCTCCGCGCAGCGCCGGCACCAGAAGCTCATCGAGGAGGCACCCTCGGCAATGATGGCTCCGGGTGTCGAGGACGCCATGGGCGAGGCAGCCATCAAGGCCGCTCGGGCCGTCGGCTACCACAACGCCGGGACGGTCGAGTTCATCTACCAGGACGGCGAGTTCTTCTTCCTCGAGATGAACACCCGCCTGCAGGTCGAGCATCCCGTCACCGAGGTGATCACCGGCATCGACCTCGTCGAGTGGCAGATCCGCGTCGCCAGCGGCGAGCCGCTGCCGATGACACAGGAGCAGATCGCCGCCAGCAGGCGCGGCCACGGCATCGAGGTGCGTATCAACGCAGAGGACCCCGCCGGTGGCAAGTTCCTTCCGTCTCCCGGCACCATCACCAGGCTCGTGGCTCCCGACGGGTTCGGCGTCCGCTTCGACGCCGGCTACGAATCAGGCGACACGGTCAGCCAGTACTACGACAACCTCGTCGGCAAGCTGATCGTGTGGGGCAGGGATCGCCCCACGGCCATCGCCCGAACCATTCGTGCACTTGAGGAGATGGTGGTCGAGGGTGTCGCCACCACCATTCCGGCCGACCTCGCCATTCTCCGCCACGCCGACTTCCAGTCGATGCAGCACAGCACCAAGTGGGTCGAGGAGCGCCTCGACCTGTCCAGCGTCGCGCCGCCCGCCGCACCCGCAGCGCCCGCCGATCCCGACAGCGCTCCGCTCGTTCAGCGCTCCACCACCGTCGAGGTCAACGGCAAGCGGTTCGCTGTCACGATGTGGGTGCCCGACACGCCCTCCGTGGCCGTGCCCGCTGCGAAGGCCGGGGCGCGCAAGCCCGCTCGCGGCGGGAGCGGATCGTCGGGCGCGGTCGGCAGCGGCAGTGGCGAGGTGACGGTGCCGATGCAGGGCACGATCGTGAAGGTGCTCGTCGAGGTCGGCCAGGCGATCGAGGCCGGCCAGGCGGTCGTGGTGCTCGAGGCGATGAAGATGGAGAACCAGATCACCGCCGAGACCTCCGGCACCGTCAAGGAGATCCGCGTCGCGGCCGGCGCAAATGTCGGCGCTGGCGACGTGGTGGCCGTCATCGGCTGACGCCCTGCGGCGCAAGCCCTGACTACTCGGCGGCTTCCGCGAGGGCCTCGGCCAGGGCTGGGTGCACCAGCAGGCTCTCGACGATGTCGGTGACCCGCAGGTTGGCGGTGACGGCGAGGGCGATCACGCTGATGAGCTCGGCGGCGTGCCGCCCGACGATCGAGCCGCCGAGCACCACGCCGGTGGCCGGGTCGCTGATGATCTTCACGAACCCACGCGGGTCGTTGTTGATGAGTGCCTTGGGCGTGGCGCTGAACGGCACCTTCGTCACGCGGATCTTGCGGCCCTCGGCGAACGCCTCGGCCTCGGCCAGGCCCACATCGGCGATCTCGGGCTCGGTGAAGATGGCGCTGGCCGCCTTGTCGTAGTCGAGGGCCCGGTGAACACTGCCGTTTCGGCCCATCACATGCTCGGCCACCTTGCGACCCTGCACGCTGGCAACGCTGCTGAGGGGCAGCTTGCCACTGACGTCACCTGCGGCGTAGATGTGCGGAATCGAGCTCTGGCAGGCTCCGTTGATCGCGACGTAACCGTTGCGGTCGAGTTCGACGCCGACCTCGGCGAGCCCGAGTCCGTCGGTGTTGGGCACCGACCCGATGGCCAGCACCGCATGGCTGCTGCGCACCACCCTGCCGTCGTCGCAACGCACCACCACCTCGTCACCCTCGCGCTCGATCGTCGTCGCCCGAGCGCCTTTCAGCAGGCGGACGCCGCGGCGCAGGAAGTCGTCCTCGAGCACGGCAGCGACCTCGGGATCCTTCTGCGGCAGCACCTGCTGTCGGCTGACCACCAGCGTCACCTCTGCGCCGAAGCTGGAGAACATGTGCACGAACTCGACACCGGTGACACCCGATCCGATGACCGTGATGCTCGAGGGGAACAGGCGCGGCGGATAGCAGTGCCGCGTAGTGAGGATGCGCTCGCCGTCGGGCTGGCACCAGTCGGGCACCCGCGGGCTGGTGCCCGTGGCGATGAGAATTGCGTCGGCCTCGAGCAGGCGTGTGCCGCCGGCGGTGGCCACCTCGACATGGTGCGGGTCGACGAGCCGGGCCGATCCGGCGAGCAGCTCGACACCCTGGCTGGCGAGCAGCTCGGTGGTGTTCGAGCTGAGATGGTCCTTGATGTCCTCGATACGCGAGGTGAGCGCATCGACATCGACCTCGGCGCGCTGCTGCTCGAGCCCCATGCCGCGGAGTCGACGTGTGAAGCTCATCGCCCCGCCGGTGGCGATCATCGTCTTCGACGGAATGCAGTCCCACAGGTGCGCCGCGCCGCCGATGACATCGCGCTCGATGAGCGTCACCTGGGCGCCGAAGCGCGCCGCATGCGTGGCAGCCGTATTGCCGGCGGGGCCACCGCCGATGATGACCAGTCGCGTCGTCACGGCCCGCAGGCTACCGCTGGCGTCCCTATTCGTGGATGAGGCCGTCGTCGGCGAAGAGGTCGGCTCGCGGGTCGTACCCGGTTGGCGCCACCGCCGCGGTGCCGACCGGCAGCACGGGGTTGGGGCAGTACTTCGAGTCGTACTGGAACGTGTGACGCGGCTCGCCCACCCATTCGAAGTGCATGCCGTCGGGCCTGAGGTAGTTGCCACCCCACGAGAAGCCATAGCGCCGGAACACCTGCACGATCCGGCAGTCGAACTTCGGCACGCACCCCTGGCAGTTGTCGACGGTGCTCATGTCGATCGCCTGGCCCCACGAGTGCCGCGAGATCGTCCCCACCGATGATCCGTAGCGAGAGAACCTCGCAAGGCCGATCGAGCACCCTCCGTACGAGTTCGTGTTCGCCACGTCGATGCCGGTGGGTCGCGAGTTCACGAGCTGCGGCAGCAGCGTGGCGATCTCGTTCAGGGCGCCGTACAGCGCGGTGCGGATCCGGTTGTGGCACCGGGCACGGATTCCGGTGGGATACGACTCGCGCTCAGGCGGCAGGTTCTCGGCTCGCCAGACCGGGTCGATCTGGGTCCAGCCGTCGGCCGTGAGATTGGCGTAGTCGATGTCGAACTCGCCGAGCGCCTTCTTGGTCTCGATGAGGCTGAGCGTCGAATCGGGATCGAAGGCGTCCCACGTAGTGCGCACGCGCACGAGCGGGTCGGTGCTGATACCGAAGGCGAAGAGGGCCAGCTGCAGTCGGGCACGGTCGAAGGGCGGCATCACCACGACCCTCGTGTCGACAGTCGAGCCGAGGCGGCGCGCCTGATCGACGGTCATCAGCACCTCGGTGCCGCCCACTTCGGAGTCGGGGACGACGGCGGAGATTGCGTATCGCACGATTGCCGAGTTGATGCCGAAGTCGATCGTGTCGCCGGCTTCGACGCCGTGGAACACCGCAGAGCTCTCGCCCATCACCACTCGGTCTCCCCCGACGAGGGCGGCCATGTCGCGGCCCATGAGACCGCGGATCACGTCGGGTGGGAACGCCGTCACGGCCATGGGGAACGCCCATCCGGGTCCGCTCGACTGCTGCAGCACCGTATCGCCGCGTCGCAGGGCAGACATCATCCCCGTGAACCCACGGCCCGTGCCCGCCGCAGCCCCGACAGAGCGGGCAGCGGCGATCACCCGATCTCGCAGCGCAGCCGTGAGGTCGCCCCGCTCGAACACCGTGACGACATCGCCACCGGGATCTACCGCCACTGCCGTCGCCGAGGCCGAGGCTGGCTGCCGAATTCCGCCGCTAGGCGAACCGCTGTCAACGACGGCCACTGCGGCAGCGGACACGGCAGCGGCGATCACCACAGTGCGGACGACAGCCGACTGGGACAGTCGCAGGGCGGACAACGATCGGGCGGCGGCCATGGGGGTCGGATCCGACGCTACCAGTCGGGTACCGTCGCCCCCTGTGAGCAGCGACGACAGCGGCCTCGCCGCGTATCGAGCCGGACGGATCGCCGAGGTCGACGCGATCCGCGCCGCCGGACGCGAGCCGTACCCCTACCGCTTCGACCGCACGACGGGCCTCGGCGACCTGCGCGCCGCGCACGGCTCGCTCGAGCCGGGGACCGAGACCGACACGGCGGTGTCCGTCGCCGGCCGGGTGATGCTGCGGCGCGACTCGGGCAAGCTCGTCTTCGTCACCATGCACGACCGCGACGACGAGGTGCAGCTGTTCATCTCGAAGGCCACTGTCGGCGACGACGCGTTCGAGTTCGCGAAGGGGCTCGACCTCGGCGACTGGGTCGGCGCCCACGGCACCGTCATGACCACGCGCAAGGGCGAGCTCAGCATCAAGGTCGAGCGACTCGAGCTGCTCTCGAAGGCGCTGCGCCCGCTGCCCGACAAGTGGCACGGCCTCACCGACACCGATACCCGCTTCCGCCAGCGGTACGCCGACCTCATCGTCAACGACGATGCCCGCCGGGCCTTCCGCATCCGGCATGAGATCATCTCGAGCTTCCGTCGCACCCTGCACGGCGAGGGCTTCATCGAGGTCGAGACCCCGGTGCTCCATGTCGAGGCCGGCGGTGCGCACGCACGGCCCTTCGTCACGCACCACAACGCGCTCGACATGCAGCT
>JBJOMQ010000014.1:0-22261 GCA_046052275.1 Actinomycetota bacterium
GTTCCACGCCTTCTACGGGTTCGTCGGACTCATCGCAATCTCGATCATCTACAGCTATCGGGCTCAGATGCGCCACCGGCTTTACCTGCTCTACGGGCTGGGCAGCCTGTTCGTGATGGGACTCGGCATCCGCGCCCTGCTCGTTGCCACGAGCTGACGAGTTTCCTGCCCGCAGGGCTCAGACTGCGTCGGCGAGTCCGCGCAGGTGGCGGTGCAGTTCGTCGGGAAGGGCGTCGCCGAACTGTGCGAAGTGCGCCTCGATCTGCGGCACGGCGGCGCGCCATCCGTCGGTGTCGACCGACAGCAGCGAGTCGATGTCGGCCCCGTCGATGGCGAGGCCGTCGAGATCGAGCGCGTCGCGGGTGGGCAGCAGTCCGATCGGCGTACGGACCGCGCTGGCGCTGTCATCGATTCGCTCGAACACCCACTTGAGCACGCGGCTGTTCTCGCCGAAGCCCGGCCACAGGAATCGGCCGTCGTCGTCGCGGCGGAACCAGTTGACGAAGAAGATCTTCGGCAGCTTGGCGGCGTCAGTGGACGCGCCGATGCGCAGCCAGTGGCGGAAGTAGTCGGCCATGTTGTAGCCGCAGAAGGGGAGCATGGCCATCGGGTCGAAGCGGAGGTTGCCGACGGCACCCTGCTGCGCGGCGGTGGTTTCGCTGGCCATGATGCTCCCGAGGAACACGCCGTGCTCCCAGTCGTACGCCTGCGTGACGAGGGGCACCGTGGTACGGCGCCGACCGCCGAAGAGGATCGCGCTGATCGGCACGCCGGCAGGGTCCTCCCACTCGGGGGCGATACTCGGACACTGTGCCGCGGGTGCCGTGAAACGGGCATTGGGGTGGGCGGCGGGCGTGTCGGTCTCGGGTGTCCACGCGTTGCCACGCCAGTCGACGGCACGCGCCGGCTTGGTGTCGCTCATGCCCTCCCACCAGACGTCGCCCTCAGACGTGAGCGCCGTGTTCGTGAAGATGCAGTTGCCCCACAGCGTCTCCATGGCGTTGGCGTTGGTCTCGTAGCCGGTGCCGGGGGCGACTCCGAAGAAGCCGGCCTCCGGATTGATGGCGTAGAGGCGGCCGTCGTCGCCGAACTTCATCCAGCAGATGTCGTCGCCGATGGTCTCTGCGCGCCACCCGGGGATCGTCGGCACGAGCATCGCCAGGTTGGTCTTGCCGCACGCGCTGGGAAAGGCGGCGGCGATGTACTTGCTCTCGCCAGCGGGGCTGGTGAGCTTGAGGATCAGCATGTGCTCGGCGAGCCATCCGTCGTCTCGCGCCATCACCGAGGCGATTCGCAGTGCGAAGCACTTCTTGCCGAGCAGGGCGTTGCCGCCGTAGCCCGATCCGTAGCTCCAGATCTCTCGGGTCTCGGGGAAGTGCACGATGTACTTGTTCTCTGCGTCGCACGGCCACGCAACATCAGCCTGTCCCGGACTGAGCGGTGCGCCAACTGAGTGGAGGCACGGCACCCAGTCGGCGTTGCCAAGGACGTCGAGTGCGCCCTGACCCATGCGGGTCATGATCCGCATGCTCACCGCCACGTAGGCGCTGTCGGTGAGCTGCACGCCGATGTGCGCGATCGGCGATCCCAGCGGGCCCATGCTGAACGGCACGACGTACATCGTGCGGCCGCGCATGGCGCCGGTGTAGAGGCGGGTCAGCTCGGCGCGCATGTCGGCCGGGTCGCGCCAGTTGTTGTTCGGTCCGGCGTCAGCCGGGTCGTTGGAGCAAATGAACGTGCGGTCCTCGACGCGTGCCACGTCGGCCGGGTCGCTGTGTGCCCAATAGCTGTTGGGTCGCTGTGCCTCGTCGAGACGGGTGAACGTGCCGGCATCGACGAGCGACTGGCACAGGCGGTCGTATTCGTCGGCCGAGCCGTCGCACCAGTACACCGCGTCGGGCTGGAACACCGCGGCCCATTCGTCGACCCAGTCAGTCAGACGCCGATTGGTGGTGGTGGCGCTCATCGGCATCTCCTCCGCCGCCTGCGCAGCGCTGCGCTCGTCCGGCATGCCCAGTGTGCCAAACGGCACGCGTGGGGTCCCAAGGCGGACTGGCGCATTGCCATGCATTTCTCCGCCACCGGTCATCGGCAGAACCGATACGCAGCGTCGATGCAGCGGCGGGGCAGATGGGACCGAGTCGGCCGATCAGCCAGCCACCCGGAAGTGCGGGGGAGTCAGCCGCCCGGCGTACCCATGTCGCGCTCGCTGCCGAGGCGGAGGCGGGTGGCCCGTCCCTCGGAGTCGAGTTCGAAGACGACCCGCTGACCCTGGCGCAGCATCCGGAACACCGAACCGTCGAGGGCATCGGATGCCAACTCGATCTCGGCGAGGTCGGTGTCGCGCATCAGCACGCCGTCGCCCGAGGATGGGTCGTAGGCCTTGACCACGCCCTGCATGGGAGGCCTCAGCCGGCCTTGACGATCTTGCCGCTCTTGATGCAGCCCGTGCAGACGTTGAGACGCTTCGGGGAGCCGCTGACGAGGGCGCGCACGCGCTGGATGTTCGGGTTCCAGCGACGCTTGGTGCGGCGGTGCGAGTGCGACACGTTCATGCCCCAGCTCGGTCCCTTGCCGCACACATCACACACTGCTGCCATGACATCACTTCCGTGAACGGGAACCGCCGACCCTCGACGTGTTCGGTACGAACGCTGGAGGCTAGCAGTGGAGGCCGCCAAACGCTCACTGCGCCGGCCGGGACCCCGCCCGCCCACGCCGCCGTGGGCCGGTCAGGGCGCAGCCCCGGAGGGGCGGCTCAGTAGTCTGGCGGCGTGCGCACCCTCGAACGCCTGAGTCCCGACGCCCTGCGCTCGACGCTCATCACGTTCCGCGACCAGATGCGGGCCCATGCCCCGGGGATCAACCGGCTCAACGTCTACCCGGTGCCCGATGGCGATACCGGCACCAACATGGCCCGCACCCTCGATGCCGTCGTCGCCGAGCTCGAGAATGCGCCCGAGGGCCTCGACCCCACGTGCGATGCCATCAGCCACGGCAGCCTGATGGGGGCCCGTGGTAACAGCGGCGTGATCCTCAGCCAGATCCTTCGCGGCCTCACCACGACGCTGAAGGGTGCCAAGGAGGCGACGGCACCGCGAGTGGCGGAGGCCCTCCGTGCAGCAAGCACGGCCGCCTACCAGTCGGTGCTCAAGCCGATCGAGGGCACGATCCTCACTGTGGTCCGCGAGTCGGCCGATGCGGCCCACGAGGCAGCCGAGCGCGGTGAGACCCTGGCGGGGGTGCTTCGTGCCGCCCGCACGGCGGGCCGAAGCGCGCTGGCCCGTACGCCCGAGATGCTCCCGGTGCTGAAGGACGCGGGCGTCGTCGACGCGGGAGGCGCCGGATTCCTGCTGCTGCTCGACTCGGCGTTGCACGTCGTCGACGGCGAGCCGCTGCCCGAGCCGGCCGAACTCGACGGCCCATCCGCCGAGCAGCTCGAGGCCGCGGCCCACCGCCACGCGGCCGACGGCGGGGTCGACGTCAGCGAGCTGCGCTACGAGGTCATGTACTTCCTCGACCTTGCGGACGATCGCATCGACCAGTTCAAGCGCGACTGGGGGGCCATCGGCGACTCGATCGTGGTCGTCGGCGGCGACGGACTCTGGAACTGCCATGTTCACACCAACGACATCGGTGCCGCAGTGGAGGTTGCGCTCAACGTCGGAGGCCGTCCGCGGCAGATCCGCGTCACCGACCTGTTCGAGGAAGTCGCCGACGAGCACCGCGCCCGTGAGGCGTCGATGGCTCCGACGGCCTCGCACGGCGTACCGCAGGCTCAGCCGCTGCCGGCTGTCACCTGCGCAGTAGTGGCGGTGGCGAGCGGCAGTGGCATCGCGTCGCTGTTCGAGGCACTCGGCGTGCAGCGGGTTGTCACCGGCGGCCAGACGCTGAATCCCAGCACCTCCGAACTGCTCGACGCAGTTGCCGGCTGCAACTCGTCGCAGGTCGTGGTGCTCCCGAACAACAAGAACATCATCCCGGTCGCCGAGCAGCTCGCCGGACTCACCGACACCAAGGTGGTGGTGGTGCCGACCACGTCGATGCCCGCCGCCCTCGCCGCCCTCGTGGTCTACGACGCCGATTCCTCGGCCGACGACAATGCGGCAGCGATGTCGGCGGCGGCCTCCGCCGTGGCGGTCGGCGAGGTCACCCAGGCGGTGCGCGCCTCCACCACGCCGGCCGGACCGGTGGGCGAGGGCGACTTCATGGGCATCGCGGGCGGCGCGACACCCGACGGGTCGAAGGGAATCGTGGCGATCAGCGCCACGCTCGACGGCGCAGCGACAGCGCTGCTCGAGCGCATCGCCGGGCCCTCGGCCGAGATCCTCACCGTCGTCGAGGGCATCGATGCGCGCACCGACACCACCGATGCCATCCGGCGGTGGGCTGCCGAGCAGCGCCCGGGTCTGCAGGTCGAGGTGCATGTCGGCGCCCAGCCGCTGTACCCGTATCTCTTCGGCGTCGAATGACCGCACTCACGCTCCGCGAGCTTGCGGAGATCCCGGTCAGCAAGCTGCGCGGGGTTGGCGACAAGAAGCTGGCTGCGCTCCGCGACTACGGCGTCGAGAGCGTCCTCGACCTGCTGTCGACCTATCCCCGGCGATTCGTCGACCGGACCAACGAGTGCCGGGTCAGCGACCTCACGCCAGGCGAGGAGGCCCTCGTACTCGTCGCCGTGCGCAGTGTCAGCAAGCGCACGGCGAAGAATCGGCGCGTCATCGTCGAGGCCGTGGTCGGCGACGGCAGCGGACGACTGCACATCGTGTTCTTCAACCAGCAGTGGCGCGAGCGCCAGTTGCGTGAGGGTCTCAACATCGCGTTGTTCGGCAAGCCCGACCTGTATCGCGGCATGCTGCAGATGACGAACCCGATCGTCGACCTGATCGGCGACAGGACGGGGCGCATCGTTCCGATCTACCCGCAGAGCGAGAAGGTGGCGCTGAGCACGTGGGAGATCGCCGGCTGGGTGGAAGATGCACTCGCCAGGTGCGAGCCGCGCACGATCGCCGACCCGGTGCCTGTGGAGCACCGACGAGCCCTCGGACTCGTCGACCGACACCGCGCCATGCGCGACATCCACCTTCCCGAGACGATGCACGACAAGGTCGAGGCGCGACGACGTCTCGCCTTCGACGAATTGTTCCGCGTGCAGACAGTGCTCGTGATGCGAAAGCTCGCGCTCGAACGCGAGTCGCGCGGCATCCAGCATGTCGTCGACGGCTCGCTTGTTGGGCGGTTCCGCGGGTCGCTGCCGTATCCGCTCACCGGTGCCCAGGAGCGAGTGATCGCCGAGATCGAGTCCGACCTCGCCGCACCGCATCCGATGCACCGTCTCCTGCAGGGCGACGTTGGCGCCGGCAAGACGGTGGTGGCAGTGAGCGCCCTGCTCGTGGCGGTGCAGGGCGGCCATCAAGGTGCGCTGATGGCACCTACCGAGGTGCTTGCCGAGCAGCACGCTGCCGGGGTTCGGCGACTGCTGTCCGGCGTCACCGTCCCCGACCCGTCGAGTCTCTTCGGCGACCGGCCGCTGCGCGTCGAGCTGCTCGCCAACCGCGTCACTGGGGCCGACCGCCGCGAGCTGCTCGCCGGGATGTCCGACGGATCGGTCGACATCGTCATCGGCACGCACGCGCTGATCCAGGAGGGCGTCCAGTTCCGCAGCCTCGGCGTCGTCGTGGTTGACGAACAGCACCGTTTCGGCGTCGAGCAGCGGGCTGCGCTGCGCGAGAAGTCGGATGGTGAGTCGATCCCCGACGTGTTGGTGATGACGGCCACGCCGATTCCGCGGACGGCGGCGATGACGGTGTACGGCGATCTCGACGTGAGCATCCTCGACGAACTCCCGCCAGGGCGCACGCCAATTCGCACCCAGTGGGCCAACGGCCCGCTCGAGGAGCAGGCTGCGTGGTCAGATGTGCGCGACGAGGTGTCGGCCGGCAGGCAGGCATACGTGGTGTGTCCGCTCATCGACGACAGCGACAAGCTCGAGGTGGCGAGCGCGCACGAGACCTTCGAGCGACTCGGCAGGTCGGATCTCGCAGGACTTCGACTCGGGCTGCTCCACGGCCGACTGCCCGCCCCCGAGAAGGATGCCGTGATGGAGCAGTTCCGCTCAGGCGCGATCGACGTGCTGGTCGCCACGACGGTGATCGAGGTGGGTGTCGACGTGCCCAATGCCACGGTGATGGTGATCCTCGACGCCGATCGCTTCGGCATCGCCCAGCTACACCAGCTTCGTGGCCGCGTCGGACGCGGCAAGCACGCCTCGACATGCTGGCTCGTCACTCAGCACATCGATGGCGACAGTCCCCGCGTGGCAGCGCTCGTCGCGAGCACCGACGGCTTCGAGCTCGCCGAGGTCGACCTCGAGCTGCGCGGCGAGGGCACCCTGATGGGGACATCTCAGAAGGGTCGCACCGACCTGAAACTGGCCTCGCTGCGTCGCGATCGCGAACTCGTGGCGCAGGCGCGTGAGGCAGCGATGACGATGGTGACATCTGATCCGCTGCTGGAGTCGAACGCGGCGCTCCGCGACGAACTGCGGTTGCTGTTCTCCGCCGAGGACGAAGAGTTCCTCTTCAAGGGCTGATGCCGGCAGGCCCGTCGTCGATGCCGTCGTCGCCAGGAAGCACGAGGTCCCATCGGTCGTTGCAGTCCTCGCAGCGGTAGGCGACGATGTCGCCTGGAAGCCATTCGCCGTCCTCTCGTGGCCGTGTGAGCAGGTGGCACCGACCGCCGCAGTCGATGCACACGATGACTGCCTCGGGCTCGAGCATCCACCTAGTGTGGCCGAGTGCGAGTGGTGGCAGGCGAGTTCGGTGGTCGACGACTCGTGGCCCCGGAGGGCACGGCAACGCGTCCCACCACCGACAGGGTGCGCGAGGCGGTGTTCAACTCGCTGCAGAGCATGGGGGTGCTCGAGGGGGCACTGGTGGCCGACCTGTTCGCCGGCTCGGGAGCGCTCGGCATCGAGGCGCTCAGCAGGGGAGCGGCCCACTGCACATTCGTCGAACGCGATCGCGGGGCACTGGCGGCCCTGCGCGCCAATATCGACTCGCTCGGCATCGCCGATCGATGCACGGTTCGGGAGGGCGACGCGATGTCGTGGCTGCCCTCGATGGGCAGTGTCGACATCGCGTTCGTCGACCCGCCCTACGCATTCGATGACTGGCCGGTGCTGCTGGACCGCATCACCGAGTGCGGACTGCTCGTCGCCGAGGCCGACTCGGCGGTCGAGTCGGTCGGTGTCTGGCGACAGGTGCGGTCCCGGCGCTACGGGCGCACATGGGTAACCGTGCTGGAGTCGTGACCGCACCGGCCGGCACCGCACGGCTCGCATCTGTCATCTCCCTGTAACGTGGGAGTGCCATGGCCACTGTGCTCTATCCCGGCAGCTTCGACCCGCTGCACCTCGGTCACGTCGACGTGATCGAGCAGTCGGTCGCGCTGTTCGGCCGGGTCATCGTCGGCGTGATGCACAACCCGACGAAGCCGTCCGGCATGTTCTCGCTCGACGAGCGCACGGCGATGATCAAGGCCAGCATCGCCTACCTGCCATCGGTGAAGGTGACCGCCTTCGAGGGCCTCGCGGTCGATGCCGTCAAGCAGGTGAAGGCTGCGTTCATCGTGAAGGGGCTTCGAACCGGAGGCGACTTCGAGGTCGAGCAGCAGATGGCGCACACCAACCACGCCGTGAGCGGCGTCCGCACGGTGTACCTGCCGTGCAATCCGAGCCTGGTCAGCATCAGCAGCCGATTCATCCGCGAGATCGCCACCTACGGCGGCGATGTCACCTCGCTGGTGCCGGCGCCGGTGGCAGCCGAACTCGCCCGCCGTTTCCCGTCGAAAGGGGAGCAACGATGAGCCATGACGACCGCTTCCGGGGACAGACCGCCCACGACGTCTGGGGTGACGACCTCGATGCCTTCGACGACGACGACGGCTACGACGACGGCGCAGCGCCGCAGCCGTACGCCGATCAGCGCATCGAGGACTCCGATGCCTTCGTGCGCTCGACCAACGGCTACGTCGGCGACGCCGAGGCACTGCTGCGTCGCATCCTCGAGATCATTGCCACCGCCCCGACGATGCCGCTGTCGTCGTCGCCCCGCCTCGACCGCGACGAACTCATCGAACTGCTGGAGGAGTGCCTCCATCGCCTGCCCGAGGAGATGCGCCACGCCCGCTGGATGGTGAAGGAGCGACAGGAGTTCGTCGCCAAGACCCGCCGCGAGGCCGACGAACTGCTCGAGGCCGCCCGCGTGCAGGCCGAGCGCATGGTGCAGCGCACCGAGGTTGTGCGCGCTGCCGAGCAGCGCGCCCGCCAGGTCGTCGAGGCTGCCGAGACCGACGCCCGCCGCCTGCGCCACGAGACCGAGGACTTCCTCGATCAGCGCCTCGCCAGCTTCGAGATCCTGCTCGACAAGCTGAGCCGCACTGTGCACGCCGGCCGTTCCAAGCTCAGCATCGGCGAGCAGCCCTCGGAGCCGGTGCAGATGCCGCGCGGCGAGCGGCCCGACCGCAGAGAGCGCGGTGACGGGAGCTTCGAAGCGCCCGGGTTCTTCGACCAGGACCGCTGAGCACGCGCCGATGGCCGGCCTGCTGCTGGTGAATGCCGCTGAGCTGCTGCGTCGGCCCGGCTCGGAGAAGGCGGTGTCGGTCGACGTGCCGCTCGAGTCGGTCGGCGTCGCTGATGACGGCCGGTTCGACGCCGGTGCCGAGGTGTCGGTGCGGCTCCGTCTCGAGTCGCTCACCGACGGCATCGTCATCGATGGCGCGATCGAGGTGCCGTGGCATGGCACCTGCCGCCGCTGCCTCGCCGCCACGGGCGGCACCTGCCGCAGCGAGGTGCGCGAGCTGTACCAGCGCACCCGGACCGACCCCGACGCCTTCGACCTCGAGGGCGACCAACTCGACCTGGCGGCGATGGTGCGCGAGATCGTGCTCCTCGACGTCCCCACCACGCCGCTGTGCCGACCTGAGTGCGCCGGGCTGTGCCCCACCTGTGGGGCGAACCGCAACGACGAGCCCTGTGGGTGCGTCGAGGCACCCGCCGACCCGCGCTGGGCGGCGCTCGACCAGTTGCGGGGCCTCGGCGGCGACGAGGCGGCGGACGCAGATCGGGATTGAGGCCGCCGCTCCGGCTGGCGGGTAGCGACCCGATAGGCGGCGCCGGTAACCTTGCCGACCGCTCGCCTGATGGGTCGAGCCCACGCCGACCCGGGAGTCACCATGGCTGTCCCCAAGAAGAAGAAGTCGAAGTCGAAGACACGCAGCCGCCGCGCCGGCAACTGGCGCCTCGCTGCGCCGTCGCGCAGCATCTGCCCGAGGTGCGCCGCCGCAAAGCTGCCGCACGTCGTGTGCCCCACCTGCGGTTGGTACAAGGACCGCGAAGTCGTCAACGTCGGCTGAGCCGAGCCGAGTCCGATCACCCATGCTGCCCGTCGCCGTCGATGTGATGGGCGGCGACCGGTCGCCCGGCGAGATCCTCGCTGGGGCTCACGCTGCAGCGGCCGACGGCATTCCTGTGCTGCTCGTCGGCCCACCCGGCCTCGACGGCTATGGCGGTCTCCCCGTCGCCGAGGCGCTCGAGGTGATCGCCATGGACGAGGACCCGATGAAGGGCGTCCGCAACAAGAAGGATTCGACGCTCGTGCGCGCCGCCGAGGCGGTGCGCGACGGCCACGCCAGTGCGATGGTCTCCGCCGGCAACACCGGTGCCACGATGGCGTCTGCGCTGCTGCGCATGGGGCGGGTCCGTGGCGTCGACCGCCCGGCCATCGCCACGCCCATCCCGGTGCCGGGACACGTGCCCAACATCATGCTCGATGCCGGTGCCAACGCCGAGGTGCAGGCCGAATGGCTGGTGCAGTTCGCGCGGATGGGCTCGATCTACGCCCGCCACCGGTTCGACATCGCTGCGCCGAAGGTGGGCCTGCTCAGCATCGGCGAGGAGCCGGGCAAGGGCGACTCGCTGCGCAAGGAGGCCTTCGGCCTGCTCGAGTCGGCACCGGGCATCGAGTTCATCGGCAACGTCGAGGGCCGCGACCTGATGAAGAAGACGGCCGATGTGATCGTCACCGACGGCTTCACCGGCAATGTCGCCCTGAAGGCGCTCGAGGGCGGCATGCGGACGCTCTTCGCAGCACTGCTCGAGGCATTCGGCAGCGAGCCCGGCTACAAGGAGCATGCCGACGCCCTGCTGCCGGCACTGCTGCCGCTGCATGCAGCGATGAGCCCCGACACCTACGGAGGTGCCGTGCTGCTGGGCGTCAAGGGCATCTGCATCATCAGCCACGGATCATCCGGGGCTACGGCGATGCGCAATGCGATCGCACTCGGTCACGAGATGACCCAGCGGGGCCTGGTGGCCGAGATCACGGCCGCCTTCGCTGCGGCCGACTGAGCGGCGCACTACGCTCCGTTGTCGCCCGAGGGACGGTGCCTGCCCGCCCCGGACATCCGCACACGAAGTACCGAGGAGCGCTCAGTGCCTGCCGAAACGCACGTCGAACGGAACCCCCTCACCCGGGCCGAGATACTCGAGATGGTCCGCGGCCTGCTCGCCGACATCCTCGGCATCGAGCCCGACACCATCGCCGAGGGCAGTTCGTTCACCGACGATCTCGGTGCCGCCTCACTCGAGCTCATCGAGCTTGTCGAGGGCCTCGAGGAGGAACTCGGCGAGCGCAGCATCGAGCTGCGCATCGAGGATTCCGATCTGGCCGACCTCAAGACCGTGCGCGACGCGGTCGACTTCGTCTTCGAGCGCGTCGGCGGGCGCTGACCGACAGCGTCCCATGACCGACCTCGCCCGACTGCAGGACGCGCTCGGTCACCGCTTCGCCGACCACGGGCTGCTCCGCACCGCCCTGTCGCACCGCAGCTGGTGCGCCGAGCAGCCCGGCGAGACCAGCAACGAGCGGCTCGAGTTCCTCGGTGATGCCGTACTCGGCCTCGTCGTGGCCGACCTGTCGTACCGGCGCCACGGCGACCTCGCCGAGGGCAAGCTCACCGATGTCCGCAAGAGCCTCGTGAACGCGTCGGTGCTTGCCGAGATCGCCGTCGAACTCGGCGTCGGGCCATGCCTGCTGCTGGGCAAGGGAGAGTCTGCGGCCGGCGGACGGGGGAAGCCGAGCATTCTGAGCGACGCGCTCGAGGCGCTCCTCGGCGCCGTCTATCTCGACGCTGGCGCACCTGCTGCGTTCGCGGTGATCGAGCGCCTGCTGGCCGAGCGAATGGCCGACGCGGTCGAGCATCTGGGCCGACTCGACCACAAGACGCAACTGCAGGAGATGGTGGTGCGCATTGCCGACACCGCCCCCGTGTACGTGGTGAGCGAGACAGGGCCAGACCACGACAAGCGATTCGCTGCCACGGTGATCGTTGCCGGCGAGACCATCGGCGAGGGCGACGGCCGCTCGAAGAAGGCTGCCGAACAGGCGGCTGCATCGCAGGCGTGCGCAGTGCTCGCCGAGCGACTTGCAGCCGCGGTCGCCGACCGAGGCTGAGCGATGCCCGAACTTCCCGAGGTGGAAACGGTGCGGCGCGGCATCGAGCGCACCGTCGTCGGCCGCCGAGTGATGCGAGTCGAGGTCGGACGCGAGCGGACCGTGCGGCGCACCTCGCGGCAGGCGCTGATCGACGGCCTCACCGACACGACCGTCGTGGCAGCAGACCGGCGCGGCAAATACCTCCTGTGCCCCCTCGACAGCGGCGACACGCTGATGGTGCACTTGCGCATGAGCGGACGGCTGCTCACCGCCCCGTCTGGCACGGCCCGTCCGGCGCACACGCACGTGGTGGCGCACCTTGCTGCAAGCATCGACCGTCCGGCCGAGGAGCTCTGGTTCGTCGATCCGCGCACGTTCGGCGAGATGGTGGTGTTCGACCCCGGCAACGCGGCAGCCGAACTGCCCGAGCTCGGCCGACTCGGACGCGACCCGGTCGTCGACGGCCTGACCACCCGCGACCTGCAGCGCCTCGTTGCGGGCCGACGCCGGCAGGTGAAGGCGCTGCTGCTCGACCAGCACGTGCTCGCCGGCGTGGGCAACATCTACGCCGACGAATCGCTGCACCGGGCGAGGCTTCGACCCGACCGCACCAGCGACACCCTGACCGGCCGCGAGATCGGACGACTGGCATCGTCGGTGGTCGAGATCCTGAGCGAGGCGATCGATGCCGGCGGCAGCACCCTTGCCGACACCCAGTACGTCGATCTCGAGGGCAACGACGGCTGGTTCCAGGTGCACCACAGGGTGTACGACCGGGCGGGGCAGCGCTGTCTCACCTGCGGCCGTGCCGACATCGTGAGGGCCGTCACCGCCGGTCGGAGTACCTGCTGGTGCCCCCGCTGCCAGCGCTGAGATCTGCCCTGGCGGGCCAGAACGGGCAGGCCTGAAGCCGGTTGGGGGCCGCTCAGGAGGGCGTGTAGGGTCGGCGCGCTGTGTTCCTGAAAGCCCTGACCCTCAAAGGTTTCAAGTCCTTCGCCGACTCCACGACCATGGAACTCGAGCCCGGCGTCACGGTCGTGGTCGGGCCGAACGGGTCGGGCAAGTCGAACGTCGTCGATGCCATCGCATGGGTGCTCGGCGCCCAGGCGCCCAGCTCGGTGCGCAGCCAGAAGATGGACGACGTCATCTTCGCCGGTACGGCCAAGCGGCCAGCGCTCGGCCGCGCCGAGGTCACCCTCACGCTCGACAACTCGGCGGGGCTGCTGCCCATCGAGTTCACCGAGGTGACAATCAGCCGCATCCTGTTCCGCAGCGGCGAGAGCGAGTACGCCATCAACGGCGCACCGTGCCGCCTGCTCGACATCCAAGAGTTGCTCAGCGATGCCGGCGTCGGCCGCCAGCAGCACGTCATCGTCAGCCAGGGCCAGATCGACGCAGTGCTGAACGCGCGTCCTGAAGACCGCCGCGCCATCATCGAGGAGGCGGCAGGCGTCCTGAAGTTCCGCAAGCGCAAGGAGAAGGCCGAGCGTCGCCTCGATGCCACCGAGTCGAGCCTCACGCGTGTGCAGGACCTGCTGCGAGAGGTGCGGCGCCAGTTGCGGCCGCTCGAGCGCCAGGCCGATGCAGCGCGACGCCACGGCGACCTCGTTGCCGAGCTCGACGCGCTCAGGGTGCACCTCGCCGGTCGCGACATCGCTGCGCAGCGCAGCAAGCTGACGGCAATCGCCGCCGATCGCACCCGCATCGCCGATGGCGAGGCACGCCTGAAGGCGGAGCTGGTCGACCTCGACCGCTCGGTCGGCGAGTCTGAGTCCGAGCTCACCGCCCGGGGCGACACCGACCTCAGCGACGAGATGGTCCGAGTCGAGCAGCTTCGCGAGCGGTCGCGTGGCCTCGCCGCAGTGCTCGTCGAGCGACGCCGTTCGATGGAGCGCGACCGCGGCCAGCTGATGGACAGCGGCGTCGTCGCCAATCTCGAGGCCGATGCCCAGCGGCTGCGCGACGAGCTCGATGCGGTGCAGGCCGAGCTCGCCGGACTCGGCCCAGAGGCCGATGCCGTGGCGGCCGACGAGACCGCCTTCGCCGAGCTGCGCCAGACCACGCTCAGCTCGATCGACGACATCGCCACGGCGTCGTCGGCAGCGAGCGCAGCCGCCGAGGTGCGCGGCGAACTGCGCAGCATGCGCGGTGGCGTCGAGCGCTCCGAGGGCGACCAGCGGCGTCAGCGCACTCGGCTCGACAGCCTGCAGCAGCGCGCAGCCCGCCTCGACGGCGAGATCGAGCGCCTGCGCGGCGATGTCGAGCGGGCGCAGGAGGCCGAGAGCACGCTCGTCGGCGAAGTGGAGGCGGCCGAGGCGCGCCGCCTCGCAGCCGACACTGCCCACGACGCGCTGCAGGCGAACCGGCAGGACGCAGCCGAGGAGAGCTCGCGCTGGTCGGCTCGGGCTGAGGCGCTTGCCCAGGCGCTCGAGACGGCTCGGGCTCGTGCCGGCGCCGCGCACCTCACCGGCGTCGAGGGAGTGCTCGGCACGCTGCTCGACGTCATCGAGGTCGACGCAGGCTGGGAGGTCGCCGTCGAGGCTGCCCTGGGCGAGGCACTGCAGGCGGTCGTCGTCGAGTCACCGGCCACTGCTCGCGCCGCGCTGTCGTCGCTGCAGTCGAGCAGCGTGCACGGCGCGGTGCTCGCGCTCGGGGTGCCCGCAGCCAGTCCGTCGCCGCGCCCGTCGGGCGGCGACCCGGTGCGGCCGCACGTGCGCAGCCGCCACGACGGCGTGTCGACCCTGCTCGACTCGGTGCTCGGCGGCGCCGTTCGCGTCGGCACCTGGGCCGAGGCTGTCGACCTTGCGCTCGCAGCGCCGGCGTCGGTGGTCGTCACGGTCGATGGCGATCGGTTCGGACCTACGGGCTGGCGAATCGGCGGCACCAGCGGCGGCGCTACGGCAGCGGCGCTCGACGAGGCTCACGAGCGTGCAGCCGCTGCGTCGGCCGAACTCGCTCGTGTCGAGTCCGAGCTGGCCGCAGCGCGGGCCGAACTCGACGCCGCGCGCCAGCACGAGTCGGGCCTCACCCGGGCTCTCGACGCCCACGACGCGAGCTTCTCGGCCAACAGCGAGGCGCTCTCGCGTTCGCAGGCCGAGCGCCGCGACACGCAGACCGAGATCGAGACGCTCGAGCGCTCGCTGGCCGAGTCGGAGGAGCGGCTCAGCCGAGAGCGGGCCCGAATCGACGAACTCGAGGCGCTGGTGCCGGCGCTCGAGGCCGACGAAGCTGCCGAGGCCGCTGCCGCCAAGGCGCGCGGCGAGGCGAGGGCGCGGCTCGATGCGCAGGCGGCATTGCTCGCCGGGCGCCGAAAGGACCTCGAGGTGCGCAACGCAGCGCTCATCGAGCGGCGCGACTTCGTCGAGCGTCGCCTCGCCGAGACCGAGCGGCGCCTCGAGGCCGACGCAGCGGCGCGAGCTGAGGCCGCCGAACGGCGGCGTGCCGTCGAGCGCTCGCTGCTGGCGATAGAGCGCCTTGCAGCCCTCGTCGAACAGCACCGACGCGTGATCGAAGTCCGCCACAACGAACTGCTCGACATGCGTCGCCGTCAGAGCGACGAGGTGCGCGCCATCGCCACCCGGCTCGAGGGGCTCCGTCGCCGGCGGGTTGCCGCCGAGCAGGAGCTCGACGAGCTCCGCGAGCGCAGCCGCCGCCTCGAGGTGGACGAGGTGGAGGCCAGGACCAGGCTCGAGGGAGCACTCGAGGCGCTCCGTCGCGATCACGACCTCGATCCGGAGACTGCAGAGGCAGCGCCGCTGCCGACACTGCCGGAGGGAGTCACGGCCTCGGCGAGGGCGCGCGAACTCGAGCGCGAGTTGCGACTCATGGGGCCCATCAATCCGCTGGCGCTCGAGGAGTTCAACGAACTGCAGGAGCGCCACCGCTTCCTCGAGGAGCAGCTCGAAGACGTCCGCAACACCCGACGCGACCTGATGCGCGTCATCAAGGCGGTCGACCTCGAGATCCAGTCGGTGTTCTCAGCGGCCTTCGCCGACGTCAGCACGCACTTCGCCTCGCTGTTCGGCACGCTGTTCCCCGGTGGCACCGGCGCCCTCGTGCTCACCAACCCGGATGACCTCCTCAACACGGGCATCGAGGTCGAGGCCAAGCCGAGCGGCAAGAACGTGAAGAAGCTGTCGCTGCTGTCGGGCGGAGAGCGCAGCCTCACGGCGCTCGCCTACCTGTTCGCAGTGTTCCGCAGCAGGCCATCGCCGTTCTACGTGATGGACGAGGTCGAGGCTGCGCTCGACGATGTCAACCTGCACCGATTTCTCGGGCTCATCGCCGAGTTCCGGCGCGAGGCGCAGCTGCTCATCGTCAGCCACCAGAAGCGCACCATGGAGGCCGGCGACAGCCTGCTCGGTGTCACGATGCAGCCGGGCGGCTCATCGAAGGTCATCGTCGAGCGCGCCGCCGCCAACGCCTGAGCACATCGGCCCCTGATCGCACGACAGGGGATCGGCAGCCCGCTGGCAGTGGTGAACTAGCCTGCGGCCGATGTCTGCAGCGATCAGGTTGGTCGGATTGCGAAAGTCATTCGGCACAGGCCAGCACGAGGTCGTCGCAGTCGACGGTGTCGACCTCGAGATCGGTGAGGGCGAGTTCTTCTCGCTGCTCGGCCCCAGCGGCAGCGGCAAGACCACTGTGCTGCGGATGATCGCCGGCTTCGAGTCGCCGACTGCTGGCGCGATCCTGCTCGGCGGCATCGACGTCACCTCGCTCGCTCCCTATGAGCGCGATGTGAACACGGTGTTCCAGGACTATGCGCTTTTTCCCCACCTCACCGTGGCCGAGAACGTCGAGTACGGGCTGAAGGTGAAGAAGGTGCCTCGCGCCGAGCGCAGAGCGAGGGCGGGAGAGATGCTCGAGAAGGTGCGTCTCGGTGGGTACGGGGGCCGCAAGCCGTCGCAGCTGAGCGGCGGGCAGCGCCAGCGGGTGGCCCTCGCTCGAGCACTCGTGAACCGGCCGAAGGTGCTGCTGCTCGACGAGCCGCTTGGCGCGCTCGACCTGAAACTCCGCGAAGAGATGCAGGTCGAGCTGAAGTCGATCCAGCGCGACGTCGGCATCACATTCGTGTTCGTCACCCACGACCAAGGCGAGGCGCTCAGCATGAGCAGCCGCATCGCCGTGTTCAACCAGGGGCGGATCGAGCAGGTCGGCGCCCCGGCCGACGTGTACGACCGGCCGGAGACGGCGTTTGTCGCCGGGTTCGTCGGCGCCAGCAACGTGCTCTCAACCGAGCTGTCGCAGCGGCTGATGGGCGTGGCAGCCCCGCATTCCGTGCGCCCTGAGCGGATCCGGGTCGGCCTCGACGGCGACGCGCTGCCATCGGAAGTCGTGTCGGTGAAGGCCGTCGTGACAGACATCCAGTATCTCGGGGCCGACTGTCGGGTGCGCGCAGCGCTCGACGCAGGCTCAACTCTCCTCGCCACCGTGCCAAGCGACGGTCTCGGTGGCGTGGCAGTCGGATCGCCGATCCGCCTGTCGTGGCCGCGCGGGGCGGCCTTCACCGTCGCACACAACCACACCTCTGAAGGGGGAGATCAATGAGGAAGCAACGACTAGTAGTGGCGCTCGCAGCGTCACTGGCCTTGGTCGCCGCAGCATGCGGCGGCGAGAGCGAGTCAACTGACACCAGCGGCTCTGGCGAGACCACGGCCACGACCGCCAGTCCTGACACGACGGGCGGCGGTGGTGGCGAGACCGACTACATGTGGACGCCGAACGCCGATCTCGTCGCCGGTGCCGAGGGCGAGGTCAACATCGTCGCCTGGCCCGGCTACATCGAGGACGGTTCCACTGATCCGGCGTACGACTGGGTCACGCCGTTCGAGGAGATGACGAGCTGCCAGGTGAACGTCAAGAACGGCGGCACCAGCGATGAGATGGTGCAGCTCATGCAGAGCGGCGAGTACGACGGCGTCTCGGCGTCAGGCGATGCGACGCAGCGGCTCATGGCCGGTGGCGAGGTCGTCGCCATCGATGTCGCCGAGTATTCGAGCTACGCCGACGTGTTCGAGGGCCTCAAGCTGCAGCCGTGGAACTCGCAGGACGGAACGCCGTTCGGCATTCCCCACGGCCGCGGCGCGAACCTGCTCGTCTACAACACAGAGGCCTTCGCCGACGGCGCTCCCGACTCGTGGTCAGTGATGTTCGAGCCGGGCAGCGCGGCCGACGGTGCCGTGTCGGTGTACGACAGCCCCATCTATATCGCTGATGCGGGGCTCTACCTGATGGCCACGCAGCCGGAGCTGGGCATCACGAATCCCTACGCCCTCGACCAGGCGCAGTTCGACGCCGCCATCGCTCTGCTCGAGGCGCAGTCAGCGCTGGCAAGCCAGTACTGGGCCGACTACACGGTGCAGCAGGCGTCGCTCGAGAACGGCGACGTGCTTGCGGGCACCACATGGCAGGTCATCGTGAATCTCGCCCAGGCCAACGGGGCGAAGATCGACGCAGTGAAGCCGGTCGAAGGCGCAACTGGCTGGTCGGACACGTGGATGCTGTCGTCGAAGGCTGCGCATCCGAACTGCATGAAGCTGTGGATGGACTGGATCGCGTCGCCGTGGGCGAACTCGCAGGTGGCCGTGTGGTTCGGCGAGGCGCCGAGCAACGCGAAGTCGTGCGAGCTCGACGGCATGGCCGAGCACTGTGAGATCTTCCACGCCGCGGACGACGAGTACTGGACAGATGTCTGGTACTGGACGACGGCGACCGAGGAGTGCCTCGATGGCCGAACCGATGCGACGTGCGTGCCCTACACCGAATGGGTGAACGCCTGGAACGCGCTGCGCACCTGACGCAGCCCGAGTCAGCGGGCGGGAGGGCCTCCGGGCCCTCCCGCCCTTGGCGCGCCCTGAACGGCCTCTTCCACCGTCGTCGCCGCCTCGGCCTTGTGTCGACCCTCGGACTGCCACTGGCGTGGATGCTCGTCGTCTACGTCGGTTCGCTCGTCGTGCTGATCGCCTCGGCGCTGAGCCGTCTCGACCCAGTAACGCAGAAGCCGTCAGGAGACCGGACGCTCGACAACCTTGCCGCTGCGTTCGATGTCACCGACGCTGAGGTGCGCAGCACGATGTGGGTGCTCGCCCGCACGGTCGGCGTCGCGGCACTGGTCACCGTGGTCTGCGCTGCGGTGGCGCTGCCGGTGGCGTATTACGTCGCCAAGGTGGCGCCTCGCTGGGCTCGCCGGGGCATCATCGTCGCCATGCTCCTCCCGCTCTGGGCGGGCTATCTCGTCAAGGGCTATGCGTGGAGGGCGATGGTGGCGCCGAGCGGCGGGAAGTTCGCCGCCAGCGGCAAGGGGTCCGGCGGCTTCCTCGACGCGACGCTTGGCTGGACCCCCGGCTACGGGCGGATCGCGGTCGTCGTCACGCTTGCGTACTTCTGGCTGCCCTACATGGTGCTGCCGGTGTACGCCGGTCTCGACCGTATGCCGCCATCCCTGCTGGATGCGGCTGGCGACCTCGGTGCCCGGCCGCTGCGCACGTTCCGATCGGTGATCCTGCCCCTGCTGGCACCGTCGCTGGCAGCAGGATCGATCTTCACGTTCTCACTCTCGCTCGGCGACTACATCGTTCCCCAGCTGGTGAACAACGGGAAGGAGAAGTTCATGTTCGGCACGCTCATCAACTCGACACTCGGCGCACCGAACCAGCCGCTCGCTGCGGCGTACACCGTCTGGCCGCTGCTCATCGTCGTGGCGTACCTGCTGGCGATGAAGCGCATGGGAGCATTCGACAACCTATGAAGAACGGATCACGGGGCCCCGGGTGAAGATCTCGCTCGCATCGAAGCTGAGCCTGCTCGCGGCCACTGTTGCCACGCTGGTGTTCCTCTATCTGCCGCTGCTCGTGGTAGCGCGCCTGTCGTTCAACCCGCAGAAGTCGGTGGCGTGGCCCGGATGGACCGGTTTCACCACCGAGTGGTGGAGCAAGGCGTGGGAGGTCGAGGGGCCGCGCGACGCGTTGCTCAACTCGGCAAAGGTCGCCCTCGTGGCGATGGTTGTCGCGATGCTGCTCGGCACGCTCGCCGCAATGGCAATGACACGGTTCGAGTTCTTCGGCAAGAACTCGGTGTCGTTCCTGCTCGTTCTGCCCATCGCACTGCCGGGCATCGTCACCGGCATCGCGCTGCAGCAGACGTTCTCGCGGGAGATCGACCTTGGCATTCTCTCCTTCCAGGTCGGCTTCGGCTTCCACTCGCTGGTGATCGCCCACGCCACGTTCTGCGTTGTCATCGCCTACAACAACGTGGTCGCTCGGCTGCGCCGATCATCTCCGCACCTGCTCGAGGCGAGTGCCGATCTCGGCGCGCACGGCTCGCAGACATTCCGATACATCACGTTCCCGCTGATGAGGTCGGCACTCGCTGCCGGCGGCATTCTCGCCTTCGCTCTCAGCTTCGACGAGATCGTCGTCACCACATTCACGGCTGGGTCTGGCTTCCAGACGCTGCCGATCTGGATCTACGCGAACTTCAGCCGGCCGAACAACGTGCCGCTCGTCAATGTCATGGCGACGATCGTGATGGTGGTGTCGATTCCGCTGGCCTGGCTGGCGCAGCGTCTCAGCGAGGGCGGCGACGGCGCCTGACCCACCGGTAGCCTGACACGACCATGCAGAACCTCCTGCTTGTCCTGCTCGTCGTGGCCATCGTGTTCGGACTCGGGGTGGTGGCCTGGAGCCGACATCGCACGACTGAGCAGAGCGACGAGAACTCACCCGCCTCCATCAGCCGTGGCAGCGCATCGCCGGACGGCGACCGCGCTGGTCGCGAACCCGGGGGCCCGCCACCTGCCGAGACTCTGCCCGCAGCAGGTGCTGAGGCGCCGACGTTCCGGGGACGGATGACGAGGGCGCGTGGTGCGCTGGCGAGCGCATTGCTCGGCATCCGATCGCGGTCGGGGATCACCGCTGAGGTGTGGGACGAACTCGAGGAGGCGCTGCTCCGCGCTGACGTAGGCGTTCGAGTCACGGGCGAGCTGCTCGACTCGCTCCGCCCACGCGTGGCGGCCAAGGAGATCACCGACCCGGCACAGCTGCTCGATGCGCTGCGGGCCGAGATGGCGTCCCGGCTCGCGGGTGCCGATCGCTCGCTGCGGTTCGACGCAGCGCACGACGGCGGCCCCAATGTGTGGCTGTTCGTCGGCGTCAACGGCGTCGGCAAGACCACCACCATCGGCAAGGTGGCGCATCAGCAGACTGGGCTCGGCCGTCGCGTGCTGCTGGCAGCCGGCGACACCTTCAGGGCCGCCGCCGCCGAGCAGCTGGGCACGTGGGCCGAGCGCAGCGGCGCCGACCTGGTGCGCGGCAACGAGGGTGGAGATCCGAGTGCGGTGATCTTCGACGGCATCGAGCGGGCGGCGGCGCGTGGGCTCGACCTGGTGCTCGGCGACACCGCCGGTCGGCTGCACACGAAGAGCAACCTGATGGACGAGCTGCGCAAGGTGCGTCGTGTGGCGGGGAAGGGCAAGGGTCTCGTCACCGAGGTGCTGCTGGTGATCGACGCCACCACAGGGCAGAACGGGCTGGCCCAGGCGCGCGAGTTCGGCGCTGCGACGCGGATGGATGGTGCCGACGAGGGCCTGTCCGGCGTGGTGCTCACCAAGCTCGACGGCTCGGCCAAGGGCGGCATCGTGTTCGCCATCGAGACCGAGCTCGGCCTGCCGGTGAAGCTGGTCGGCCTCGGCGAGACGATCGGCGACCTCGTTGCATTCGATCCCGACCTGTTCGTGGCGGCACTCTTCGACGACTGAGACAGTGGTTGCCGTCGGTAACGCAGGGGCATTGATGCGAGAACCGGGCCGAATCGGCCAGACTTGGGAACCGGCGCCGTCTCCCGGTCGTCACAGGGCCACACGAACCTGACAGCCCTGCCGAAAGGACTCTCAATGCTCACCTCCCGCCGACTCGCACTCGTCACTGCTGCCATGTCGCTCGGCCTGCTGGCCACCGGATGCGGCGACGACCCCGGCAGCACCGCAGCAGCGCTGCCGAAGATCAGCCTCTCCGCCTCTGGCGGCGGCACCGCCGAGATGGCGTCAGCTGACGGCGCCGGCAAGATGTCGATGATCGCCTGGGGCGACATCACCTACGTCTACGAGGGCGACCTGCCCGACCTCGGCACCGTCGCGACCGCCTACCGGTTCCCCGGCGGCGTGTCGCCCGACCTCAACAAGGTGGCCGAGATCGCCAGCACGCTTGGCGTCGAGGGCGAGGTCGCCGAACTCGGCGACGAGATGGGCGGCGGCTGGATGGCGGGACCATCCGACTACAGCGGACCCACGCTCACCGTCGGGCGCGACGGCCTGCTCAGCTGGTGGTACAGCAACCCCGAGACCTATGGCGTCGTCGGCTGCGTCGAGCCCGTACCTGCCGACACGGCCCCCGACGCGACGTCGTCGGATGGGTCGTCGGATGACGCGACGCGGGGCGACGTTGGATGCGCCGCTCCCGAGCCGCCTGTCAATGTGCCGACCGCAGATGAGGCCAAGGCATTGGCCGTCCAGCTCTTTGGCGACCTTGGCGTCGACACCGAGGGACTGGAGTGGGAGGTCTGGGCCGACGACTGGAGTGCCGCGGTGACCGCATTCAGCCTCATCGACGGCGTGCGCAGCCCGCTGGCCTGGTCGGCCGGCTATGGCGGCGATGCGACGCTCACATGGGCGAGCGGCACGCTGGCGACCGCTGAGGTGGTCGGGGAGTACCCGATCGTGTCGGCCGCCGAGGGTGTCGAGCGCCTCAACGACGAGACCCGCATGTGGC
>JBJOMQ010000015.1:0-21362 GCA_046052275.1 Actinomycetota bacterium
GCGAGATCGATGACCGTGGGGTTCTGCGCCGCATGCGGATGCTCAGCACCCGCATACACCTTCAGCTTCTTCATCTGCTGGCGGCCGAGCGGCCCCTTGGGCAGCATGCCCTTGACGCTGCGGCGGACGGCCTCGGCCGAGTTGCGGCTGAGCGCGTCGGAGTAGCGCTCGCTCTTGAGGCCACCCGGGTAGCCGCTGTAGCGGTGCACGTACTTCGCGTCGGCCTTGCCTGAGGTGAGTACCACCTTGTCGGCATTGATGATGATGACGTGGTCGCCCGTGTCGATGTGCGGGGCGAAGATCGGCTTGTGCTTGCCGCGCAGGATGCGCGCCGCCTCGGTGCAGAGGCGGCCGAGCACGAGGCCCTCAGCGTCGATCACGTGCCACGAGCGGATGATCTCGCTGGCCTTCGGGGTGTAGGTGGTCATGGTCGAACCTTTGGACATCGAACGTGCCGGGATGGACGCCCCGACGAACCGTCAAATGATACGGGCGGCCCTGTACCGGCCACAATCGGCGACGACCACAATTTCACGGACCGTGTCGGCGGTCGGCCCGACCCGGAGGGCTCTCGCGGCCCGCCGGTTCAGTAACCGACGTCCCACAGCGTGAGTCCGTGCGGGGGCGCCACCCGCCCCGCCGCCTTCCTGTCGCGTCGCAGGAGGATGCCGCGCACGTCGCCGGCCCGGACATCGCCGGCACCGACCTCGACCAGTGTGCCCACGATCGACCGCACCATCTGGTGGCAGAACGCCGTGGCCCGGATCTCGAAGCGCAGCAGACGGCGTCCCGGACCGGCGAAGTCAGACGGCACCTCTCGCCAGTCCGCCAGCAGCACCCGCCGCACGAGGCTCACCGGTGGCTCGCCGTCGGCGACCTTCGGACGTCGGCAGAACGACGAGAAATCGTGCTCGCCGATCAGCGGATCGCACGCCAGCTGCATCGCCCACAGGTCGAGCGGACCGCGGACGTGCCATGTGGTCCATGCCAGCTGCGGCACCTGCGCCGGGCCCTCGAGCACGTCGTAGCGGTAGTGGCGCCACTCGGCACTGAAGCGGGCGTGGAAGTCGGGGGCGTCGGCCCAGCGGATGTCGCGGACGGCGATCTCGGGGCCGCACAGCCGGTCGAGCCGGCGCCGAAGACCCTCGAGGTCGGTGTTGTCGGCAAGGTCGAGGCTCACCACCTGACCCCAGGCGTGGACGCCTGCGTCGGTCCGGCCAGCGCCGACCGGCTCGACGGGATGTCGCACCACGGTTTCGATGGCGGTGCGCAGGTCGCCCATCACGGTGCGGACGGGTTCGGCACCCGGACCCGCCGACTCGGCGAACCCGTGGAACCCAGAGCCGTCATACGCAACGGTCAGCCGGGCACGCCGCATGGATCAAGCCTATGGGCAGACCTCTGCCTGCCGAGAGCCGTCAGGGTCGCGGCGTGCTCGGAATGCTGACGTCGGGCACTGCCGTCTCGGGCGCCGCATCCGGCAGGGTCACCGGCGGCAGCGACGCCGGCACGTCGACCGGCGGGATGGGTGCCATGGCGACCGCAGGGACGCTGTCGGGGGCGTGAGGAGCAGCAGGCGTGCCGTTGGCGACGTCGAGACCCTGCTGGCCCGGCGAGGCCGGCATTCCCTCCGGCGCCGACGGAGCGGCAGGTCCCTCGATATCACCCCACGGGCGATCGCCCGGGTTCGACGGGACGGTGATGCTCGGGGCGGTTGGCGGGAGCGTGACGTCCGAGGGAAGGCTCGGGGCGGCACCCGCCGATGAGACGAGTGCAATGCCTGCTGCGCCGGCGACGAGCGCCGCCGAGGCTGCCATGACGAGACGGGAACGATGCATCGTGACCTCCGTGGTGAAGCGTCGTGCTACGTAGTGCTGTGCGCCCGGCGGCAGCGCCCCCGGGGCGTACTTACGTTAACTGCGCCGTCTGCATCGGCGGCGAATCGTGGGTCGTGTCAGACCAGTTCGACGCGGGCCATCGGGGCGTTGTCGCCCTGACGCGGACCGAGCTTGAGGATGCGCAGGTAGCCGCCGGAGCGCTCGGTGTAGCGCTTGGCGATGTCGTCGACGAGCTTGTGCGTCATCTCCTTGTCGCCGAGGTAGCCCTGGATCTGGCGGATGCGGTGCACCTTCGATGCCGTCGACTCCTCGGCGTCAGCCTTCTTGGCCTTCGTGATGAGCTTCTCGGCGATGGGGCGCAGGGCCTTGGCCTTGGCCTCGGTGGTGACGATCACCTCAGCGGCAAAGAGCGACGCGGCCAGGTTGGCCATCATCAGCTTCTGGTGGGCGGCATCGCCGCCGAAGTTGCGGGCACGTCGCGGTGTGGCGGGCATGGGATGTTCCTCTCGTCCTCGTCAGGTATCCGTCGCAGCCTCAGCCGCGCAGCGTGAGGCCGCGCTCGTCGAGCTTCTGCTTGACCTCGTCGAGGCTCTTCTGGCCGAAGTTGGTGATGTTGAGCAGATCGTCCTCGGTCTTCATCAGCAGTTCGCCGATGGTGTTCACCTGGGCGCGCTTGAGGCAGTTCCGGGGACGCTCGGACAGGTCGAGGTCTTCGATCGGCAGGTCGAGGTCGGGAGAGACCGCAGCGGTGCTGGTGACCTCGCCCAGTTCGAGCGCCTGGGGCTCGTCGCTGAGGCTGGCAATCAGGTCGACCAGCGAGCGCAGCGTGCCGCCAGCCGACGCAAGTGCCTCGCGGGGGCTGATGGTTCCGTCGGTCTCGATGTCGAGGATGAGGCGCTCGTAGTTGGTGCTCTGCTCGACACGGGTGGTCTCGACAGTGAAGGTGGCGCGGCGGACTGGCGAGAAGATCGCGTCGACCGGAATGTTGCCGATCGTGCGCTCCTGGGCCTCGCGGTCGGCCGACAGGTAGCCGCGGCCGCGCTCGACGGTGATGTCGATGGCGAGACGGCCCTTGGCGTTCACGCTGGCGATGTGGAGGTCCTTGTTGAGGATCTCGATCTCGCTCGGGCACTTGATGTCGCCAGCGGTCACCTCGGCGGGACCGCGCACGTCGAGGCGCAGGGTGACGGCCTCCTCGGCGGTGCTGGTGACGACGACATCCTTCAGGTTGAGGATGATGTCGGTCACGTCCTCGGCGACGCCGGTGATCGAGCCGAACTCATGCAGGGCCTCATCGAAGTGCACCATCGTGATGGCGGCTCCGGGGATGCTCGACAGCAGCATGCGCCGCAGCGAGTTGCCGATGGTGTGGCCGTAGCCCGGCTCGAGCGGTCCGACGGCGAACTGCTGGACCTGGGGGTTGTCGTCGCCGATCGGCTCGACGGTGGGGCGCTGGATGACGAGCATGCGAGACCTCTTGCTGCGGTAGACGGTCGGGGCGGGAAGGAATTACTTGGAGTAGAGCTCGACGATGAGCGACTCGCGCACTGGCACGTCGATGTGCTCGCGCTGGGGCAGGTCGCGGACGGTGACCTGCTTGCCGCCGTCGCCGGCCTCGAGCCATCCGACGACCGAGCGGTCGAGGACGTCGAGGTTGTGCTGGATGACGATCATGCCGCGGGCCTTCTCGGAGAGGCTGATGGTCTCGCCCCGGCGCACGCGGTAGCTGGGGATGTTGACCCGCTTGCCGTTGACGAGGAGGAGGCCGTGGCTCACGAACTGGCGGGCCTGCGGACGGGTGCTGGCCCAGCCAGCGCGGTACACCACGTTGTCGAGGCGCTGCTCGAGGAGACGCAGCAGGTTCTCGCCCGTGGGGCCCTGCAGGCGCACGGCCTCTTCGTAGGTGTTGCGGAACTGGCGCTCGAGCACCCCGTAGATGTACTTCGCCTTCTGCTTCTCCTGCAGCTGGGCGAGGTACTCGCTACCGGCATTGCGGCGACGGGTACGGCCATGGGCGCCGGGCGGGAAGGGACGGCGATCGAGAGCCTTGCGGCCCTTTTCGTTCTCGAAGATGTTGGTGCCGAGGCGACGCGAGATGCGCACCTTCGGTCCGGTGTAGCGAGCCATGTCGATCAGGTCCTGCGGCGCTTGGGCTGGCGGCAGCCGTTGTGGGGTACGGGAGTGACGTCCTTGATCGAGGTGACCTCGATGCCGGTGTTCTGGATGCTGCGCACGGCGGTGTCGCGGCCCGAGCCCGGACCCTTCACCTGCACCTCGACGCGGCGCAGGCCGTGCTCCATCGCGGCGCGTGCGGCCTTCTCGGCAGCCATCTGCGCAGCGAACGGCGTGCTCTTGCGCGAGCCCTTGAAGCCGACGCCACCCGACGACGCCCAGGCAATGACATTGCCCTCGGTGTCGGTGATGGAGACGATGGTGTTGTTGAACGAGCTCTTGATGTGCACGACACCGTTGGTGACGTTCTTGCGCTCGCGCTTACGGGGGCGACGGCCGCCCGGCTTCGGCTTGGCCATTACTTCCTCACAGCCTTCTTCTTGTTGGCGACGGTCTTCTTGGGTCCCTTGCGGGTGCGGGCGTTGGTGTGGGTGCGCTGCCCGCGCACGGGAAGACCCTTGCGGTGACGGATGCCCTGCAGGCAGCCGATCTCGATCTTGCGCTTGATGTCCTGGGCAACGTCGCGGCGCAGGTCGCCCTCGACGGTGATGTTGCCGTCGACCCACTGGCGGATCTTGTTGATCTCGTCCTCGGTGAGGTTGCGCACGCGCTGGTTCGGGTCGAGGCCGGTCTCAGCGCAGATGCGCTGTGCCGTCGGCTTGCCGATGCCGAAGATGTAGGTGAGCGAAATCTCGAGCCGCTTCTCGCGGGGGATGTCGACGCCGGAAATACGAGCCATGGTGTGTGCCCTCTCAGCCCTGTCGCTGCTTGTGACGCGGGTTCTCGCAGATCACCATGACGCGTCCATGACGGCGGATGACCTTGCACTTCTCGCAGATTTTCTTCACGCTCGGTCGGACCTTCATGGTGTTCCTGTGACCTGTTCGATGCTCAACGGGATGGGATTACTTGTAGCGATATGTGATACGGCCTCGGGTGAGGTCGTAGGGGGTGAGTTCCACCTGCACCTTGTCGCCGGGGAGGATTCGGATGTAGTGCATCCGCATCTTCCCGGAGATGTGCGCCAGGACCTTGTGCCCGTTCTCGAGCTCGACGCGGAAGTTCGCGTTGGGGAGCGCCTCGAGAATCGTGCCTTCGAGCACGATGGCGTCGTCTTTCGGCTTGGGCAGAAGGGCCTCCTCGATCGGTGGGATTGCACGGCCAACGAGAGGAATGGATGCCGGGGCACGCCAAGGCTCGCGAGGGCCGAGGAGCGATGCTACCGCCGCCCCTTCCCAACGCCAAGCCCCAGTTCACGGGGATTCGCCGGCCCGGCGAACCGCCGAGCCGGTACCGGGAGGGGCCGGCACGGCCGCTGGGCGCCGTGTGCCGTTTCTCGCACTGCGCGGTCTACCATGCCGGGCAGCGTGAAATGGGTCCCGTGAGGCCCATACGCCAAGGGGAACCGACGTGCCCACTGCCGACCCGACCGGGCGCACTGTCCTGAGCGCCGACGACGTACGCCGGGCGCTCACCCGCATCGCCCACGAGATCGCCGAGCGCAACCACGGCCTCGAGGGGGTGGTGGTCGTAGGGCTCCAGAAGGGCGGGGTCTGGGTGGCCGAGGCGCTCGCCGCCGTCCTCCATGGCATCGATCCGTCCCACCCCGTGCCGGTCGGCTCGATCGACGTCTCCTTTCACCGCGATGACGTCGGCCTGCGGCCCATCGTGCCGGGCCGGGTCACCGACATCCCCGTGTCGCTCGACGGCACCACCGTGGTGCTCACCGACGATGTGCTCTTCACCGGCCGCACCGTGCGCGCCGCCCTCGAGGCGCTCCACGAGTACGGTCGGCCGCGGGCGGTCCAGCTGGCCGTGGTGGTCGACCGCGGACACCGCGAACTGCCCATCAGGCCCGACTTCGTCGGCAAGAACCTGCCGACGAGCCTCGACGAACAGGTCGTCGCCACACGCGACGGGGTGGTGATCCGGTGAAGCACCTCCTGTCGATCGAGGATCTCGACCGCGAGCAGCTCGTCGGGCTGCTCGACCTCACCGACCACATGGTCGAGATCGGCCAGCGACCCATCCCGAAGGTGCCGGCACTGCGCGGCAAGACCGTCGTGAGCCTCTTCTTCGAGGACTCCACCCGCACCCGCACCAGCTTCGACACCGCAGCAAAGCGGCTGAGCGCCGACACCATGTCGTTCGCAGTGTCGAGCAGCAGCGTCAACAAGGGCGAGAGCCTGCGCGACACCGTCGAGACGATCTCGGCCATGGGCGTCGACGCATTCGTCGTGCGCCACAAGAGCAGCGGCGCTCCAGCGCTGATCACCAACTTCACCGCGGCCAGCATCGTCAATGCCGGCGATGGCTGGCACCAGCACCCGACGCAGGCCCTGCTCGACTGCTACACGATCCGCCAGTCGCTCGGCCGACGAGACGGATTCGAGGGCCTGCGCATCGCCATCGTCGGCGACATCCGCCATAGCCGCGTCGCCCGCAGCGATGTACAGGCCTTCGCCATGCTCGGGGCCCACGTCACGCTGGTGGCGCCGCCCACCCTGCTGCCCCCGTCCCTCGACGGCTGGCCGGTCGAGGTGAGCCACGACCTCGACGCCGTACTCCCCGACCTCGACGTGCTGTACATGCTGCGCGTACAGCGCGAGCGCATGGACGACGCACTGCTGCCCTCCATGGCCGAGTACTCGACCCGCTACGGGCTCACCGCCGCCCGCGCCCAGCGACTCGCCGCGCACGCCCTCGTGCTGCACCCGGGGCCGATGAACCGCGGCATCGAAATGGTCGTCGATCCGGCCGAGCTGCCGGGCAGCCGCATCCTCGAACAGGTCGCCAACGGCGTCGCCGTGCGCATGGCGGTGCTGTTCACGCTGCTCGGCTCGGGCGACCAGGGACTGAAGGGAGACGCCTGATGGCACGCACTGCAAAGGGTGCCGCTGCGGCCGGGAGCCGCACGGTGCTGCACGGCGGCACTGTTGTCGACCAGCGAGGCGAGCGCCGGGCTGACGTCGTCGTGTCCGACGGGCGCATCGTCGCCGTCGGCACGGGCGACGACGTCGAACCCGCAGCCGGCGATCGCGTGCTCGACGCCACCGGCTGCATCGTCAGCCCCGGCTTCGTCGACCTGCACGTGCATCTCCGCGAGCCGGGCCGCGAAGAGTCGGAGACCATCGAGACAGGAAGCCGGGCAGCTGCACTCGGCGGATTCACCGCCGTGGTGGCGATGCCGAACACCGATCCAGCGCAGGACTCGGTTGCCGTCGTCGAGTTCGTCCGCCGGCAGGGCGAGCGCGCCGGACTCTGCGAAGTGCTCCCATCGGGATGCATCACCGTCGGCCGAGAGGGCCAGCGCCTCGCACCGTACGGTGAACTTGCAGCCGCCGGCGTACGGCTGTTCACCGACGACGGCAACGGCGTGCAGGACCCGGCACTCATGCGCCGGGCCCTCGAGTACGCCCGCCCGCTCGGCATCGTGCTGGCACAGCACTGCGAGGTGGCGGCACTCACGAAGGGCGCCGTGATGCACGAGGGCGCCTGCTGCAGCAGGCTCGGCCTTCCTGGGTGGCCGGCGCTCGCCGAGGAGCTCATGCTGCACCGCGACATCGAACTCGTGCGCCTCACGGGCACGGCAATGCACTTTCTCCACCTCAGCACGGCGAAGAGCGTCGAGATGGTGCGCCGCGCGAAGCATGACGGGCTTCCCGTCACCGCAGAAGCCACACCGCATCACTTCACGCTCACCGACGAGCAGCTGTCGGGCTACGACCCAGTCTTCAAGGTGAACCCGCCGCTGCGGACGGCGGACGACATCGCCGCCATCAAGGCCGGACTCGCCGACGGCACCATTGACGCCATCGCCACCGACCATGCCCCGCATGCGCCGCACACCAAGGAAGTGCCGCTCGACCAGGCGCCCCCCGGCATGCTCGGGCTCGAGACGGCACTGGCGCTGTCGCTGGGCGAGCTGGGCATGCCGGTGCGCGACGTGGTTGCTGCACTCAGCTGGAAGCCCGCCGCCATCGCCGGTGTCGCCGACCGGCACGGTCGTCCGGTCGAGCCGGGCGAGCCCGCCAACCTCGCCGTGTTCGACCCGTCGGCCCAGTGGCTGGTCACTGCATCGGGCATGGCGAGCAAGAGCCGCAACACGCCCTATGCAGGGCGAACTGTCACCGGTCGGGTGCGGCACACGCTCTTCGGTGGCGAGGTCGTCGTCGCCGACGGCAGCGCCACCCGATAGTTGCCGGGCCGCGTCGCCGCGCTCAGCGGCGGTGCGATTCGACTGCGTCGATCAGGCGCCGGAACACCTCGTCGGGGCTGCCGACCCCGTCGACGATCGCCAGGCGGCCCATCTCGCCGTAGTACTCGATGAGCGGCGATGTCTGCTCTTCGTAGAGGTCGAGTCGGCGGCCGATTGCCTCCGGCGTGTCGTCGCCGCGGCGGATCACGTCGCCACCGCAGTTGTCGCAGATCCACGGGTTGTGCTCGCGCCCGGTGGAGATGTAGTTGCGCCGGCAGTCGCCGCACACCCGTCGGGCCGAGAGCCGCTCGAGCACGATGTCGCGCGAGACATCGAGGTCGAGCACCACATCGATCGGGCGATCAGCCGTGAGCTCGTCGAGCGCCAGCGCCTGGGCGACGGTGCGGGGGAAGCCATCGAGCAGATAGCCACGCGTCACCGCATCGGCCTCCGAGAGACGGTGGCGGACGATGGCGATCATCACGTCGTCGCTGACGAGACCACCGCGGTCCATCACCTCGCGCGCCATCACGCCCAACTCGGTGCCCTCGCTCACCGCACCACGCAGCACGTCACCGGTGCTGATGTGCGGCACCACATAGTGGTTCGACAGTCGCACGCATTGGGTTCCCTTGCCCGCGCCTTGGCGCCCGAGCAGGATCAGCCGGGCGCCCGGATTCACTTCAGGAAGCCCTCGTAGTTCCTCAGCATCAGCTGGCTGTCGATCTGCCGCATCAGCTCGAGTGCGACACCGACGGCGATGAGCACCGTTGTGCCGGCGAACGGGAAGTTGCGCACGCCGAAGGCCCACAGCAGCAGGTACGGCAGGATCGCGACCACTGCCACGAACACCGCGCCCGGGAGGGTGATGCGGTTCACGGCCTTGGCCAGATACCGCTCGGTCTGAGGACCGGGACGGACACCGGGGATGAAGCCGCCCTGGCGCCGGATCTGGTCGGCCTGGCGGATCGGGTCGAAGGCGATCGAGTTGTAGAAGTAGGCGAAGGCCACGATCATCACCGAGAACAGGGTGATGTACACCCAGTTCTGGCTGTTCACCAGGTAGGTGTCGACGTTGCGCTGCACCCACGCCCGCCACCCGGTGCCGCTGTTGCCGCCGAGCAGGTTGGCCACGAGCACGGGCAGGAGCAGGATGCTGCTGGCGAAGATGATCGGCACGACACCGCTCTGGTTCACCTTCAGCGGGATGTAGGTGCTCTGGCCGCCGTACATGCGACGGCCGACGACTCGTTTGGCGAACTGCACAGGGATTCGGCGCTGGCCGAGTTCGACCCGCACCACCGCCAGCACGATGCCGATGCAGAGCAGCACCAGCAGCGTGAACACGAACCAGCTCTTCTCCTGCCACACCCGGTAGAAGCTCACGGGCAGGTCGCTGACGACGCTGGCGAAGATCACCATGCTCATGCCGTTGCCGATGCCGCGCTGGCTGATGAGCTCGCCGATCCACATCAGCGTTGCCGTGCCGCCCACCAGCGTGAGCACCACGAGATAGCCGCGTGGCCACATGCCGTCGGTGAGCAGCTTCAGGTTCTGCGGGTAGGTCTGTGCAGCGCCGAAGAAGGCATTGCCGTTTCCGTTGCCGAAGATGAACGTCAGCGCCGTTGCCTGCAGCAGCGAGATGCCAATAGCGAGATAGCGCGTGTACTGCGTGATCTTGCGCTGGCCGACAGCACCCTCCTGCTGCAGCTTCTCGAGCTTCGGGATCACCACGCCGAGCACCTGCATGATGATGCTGGCGGTGATGTACGGCATGATGCCGAGGGCGAAGATGCTGAAGCTGGCGAAGGCGCCGCCGCTGAACAGGTTGAGGAAGCCGAGGGCACCCTGGGTGTTCGCGGCCTCCTTGAACTGGCGCACGGCGTCGGGGTCGATGCCGGGCACGCGGATGGCCACGCCCAGGCGGTACACCAGCACCATGGCCATGAGGAACAGGATCTTGTTGCGCAGATCCGGCACCTTGAAGGCGTTCTTCAGGTTCGAGAACACATGGGCTCCCTGGGAGACGTGCGGCTGATGCCGCTGCCGACGCTGGTGGCCGACAGTATCGGCACCCGCCCCAGCACGTGGATCAGCGGTTGGTGAACTGGTTGCCGGACGCCGGAGGGCGACCCTGCTTGAAGGGCAGCGGCAGCAGCGTGACAGTGCCGCCGGCCTTGGTGATGGCCGCTTCGGCGGTCTTCGACACGGCATGCGCCGTGACATCGACCTTGGCGGTGAGCTCGCCGCGGCCGAGCACCTTCACGAAGGTGTCCTTCCGGACGAGGCCCTTGGCGACGAGCACCTCGGGGTTGACGGCGCTCTCGCCGGTTGCTGCGATCTGGTCGAGGTTGACCGGGCTGTACTCGACGCGGAACGGGTTGTTGAAGCCCTTCAGCTTCGGCACGCGCTGCTTGAGGCCCGTCTGGCCGCCTTCGAAGCCGCGCCCGACCTTGCCGCGGCCGCGAGCGTGCTGGCCCTTGGTGCCGGCGCCGGCGGTCTTGCCGCCCTTGCCGCCGATACCACGGCCGACTCGCTTCTTCCGCTTGTTGGAGCCCGGTGCGGGGCTCAGTTCGTCGACGCGCATGTGCTCAGTCCTCCGTGCTCTCCGACACCTCGATGAGGTGCGGGATGCGGGCGATCATCCCGCGGATCTCAGGGCGGTCGGGCAGTGTGTTCGTGTCGCCGATCTTGCGCAGGCCCAGGGCGCGCAGCGTGCCGCGGTTCTTGGGCTTGTTGCCGATGGCCGAACGGATCTGCCGGACGGTGATGGTCTTGTCGCCGCTCATCAGTGCGAACCTCCGGTGGCGATCTGCCGCTTGCGGTCGTTGTACGCCTTCAGCACGCCCTTGGGAACGAACTCGTCGGCCTGCAGGCCGCGGCGGGCCGCCACCTCGTCGGGACGCTGCAGGTCCTTGAGGCCGTTGATGGTGGCGCGAGCCACGTTGATGGCGTTGGCCGAGCCGAGCGACTTGCAGAGGATGTCGTGCACGCCGGCCTCCTCGAGGATGATGCGGGCTGCACCGCCGGCGATGACGCCGGTACCCGGGGCAGCGGGCTTCATCAGCACGCGGCCGGCGGAGTTGATGCCGATGACCGGATGGGTGATGGTGCTGCCGGCGAGGGGAACCTCGAACAGGTTCTTCTTGGCTTCCTCGGTGCCCTTCTGGATCGCCAGCGGCACTTCCTTGGCCTTGCCGTAGCCGAGGCCGACGCGGCCGTTGCCGTCGCCGACGACGACGAGCGCCGTGAACGAGAAGCGGCGGCCGCCCTTGACGACCTTTGCCACGCGGTTGATGGTGATGACGCGCGATTCGCGAAGTCCGCTCGGATCAGGAGCACGCTCCTCGTTACGTCCGCCGTAGTTGCTGGGGGCAGCCATCAGAACTCCAGTCCTGCTTCGCGGGCCGCAGCAGCGACTGCGGCGATCCGACCGTGATAGAGGTAGCCACCGCGGTCGAAGACCACCTGGCTGATGCCGGCGGCCTTGGCGCGCTGGGCGACGAGCGCTCCCACCGACGAGGCGGCGGAGATCGACGATCCGCCGCTCGAGCGAAGGCCGGCCTCGGTCGTGCTGGCGGCAACCAGCGTGCGGCCGGCGTCGTCGTCGATGACCTGCACCGAGATGTGCTTGTTGGTGCGGTGCACCGCGAGGCGCGGACGCATGGCGGTGCCGTGGATCTTCTTGCGCACTCGGCGGTGGCGGATGAGCCGGCCGGTGCGGCGCTGCTGTGCGATCTTGCTCATGTGCGTGGCTCCTCGCTCACTTCTTGCCGGTCTTGCCGGCCTTGCGGAGCACCCGCTCGCCGAGGTACCGCACGCCCTTGCCCTTATAGGGCTCGGGCTTGCGCACGGCGCGGATGTTGGCGGCCACCTGGCCGACCAGCTCCTTGTCGATGCCCTTCACGATGATGCGCGTCTGGGTGGGCACCTCGAAGGTGATGCCCTCTGGTGCGTCCATCACCACGGGGTGGCTGAATCCCAGCGCGAGCTGCAGCTTGGTGGGGCTCTTGGCCTCGGCGCGGTAGCCCACGCCGATGATCTCGAGTTCCTTGGTGAAGCCGTCGGTGACGCCGACGACCATGTTGTTGACGAGCGTGCGGGTGAGTCCGTGCAGCGCACGGTTCTGGCGCTCGTCGTCGGGGCGCTCGACGAGCACGGCGCCCTCGGCGCTGCGCACCGTGATGGCGCCGGGGATCACCCGCGACAGGGTGCCCTTCGGGCCCTTCACGGTGACGGCGCCGTCGGCGACCTTCACGTCGACGCCGCTCGGGATGGCGATGGGTGACTTACCGATTCGAGACATGACGGATCTTCTTTCTCACCACACGTAGCAGAGGACCTCGCCGCCCACCTTGCGCTTGCGCGCTTCGCGGTCGGTCATGAGGCCGTGGCTGGTGGACAGGACTGCGACGCCGAGGCCGCCGAGCACTCGCGGCACCTCTGCGCCCTTGCGGTAGATCCGCAGGCCGGGCGTCGAGATGCGACGGAGGCCGCTGATGGTGCGCTTGCGGTCGTTCGAGTACTTCATCGAGATCGTGAGCACGTCGCCGGGGCCGGTGGTGGCCGGTGCCACCTTGAACCCGTTGATGTAGCCCTCCTTCTCGAGGATCTTCGCAAGGGCGATCTTCTGCTTCGAAGCGGGCATGCGGACCTCGTCGTGCATCGCCGTGTTGGCGTTGCGGATACGGGTGAGCATGTCGGCGATGGGATCAGTGAGCATCGTGCCTCCTCACCAACTGGCCTTGGTGACGCCGGGGATCTCGCCGGCGTGTGCCATCTCGCGGAGGCACACACGGCAGAGACCGAACTTGCGGAACACCGAACGTGCCCGGCCGCAGCGGCGGCAGCGGGTGTAGCCGCGAACCTTGAACTTCGGCGTTGCGTTCGACTTGTTGATCAATGACTTCTTTGCCATCTCGGTGCCTCTCGCTTACTTCTTCTTCGCCGCGGACTTGGCAGGGGCGCCCTTGCCGCCGCGCGCCGGGCCACGGCGCTTCTTCGGCATGGTGGTGCCCGACTCGGTGCCGCGCTTGAACGGGAAGCCGAACGCATCGAGCAGGGCCTTGCCCTGCTCGTTGGTGACGGCAGTGGTGACGATGGTGATGTCCATGCCTCGCGGCGAGTCGATCTTGTCGTACTCGATCTCCGGGAACACGGTCTGCTCGGCGAGGCCGAAGGTGTAGTTGCCGCGTCCGTCCCAGCTGTTGGCCGGCAGGCCGCGGAAGTCGCGGATTCGCGGGATGGCCACGGCGATGAGGCGGTCGAGGAACTCCCACATGCGGTCGCCGCGCAGGGTGACCTTGCAGCCGATCGCCTGGTTCTCGCGGAGCTTGAAGGCAGCGATGCTGTCCTTGGCCTTGGTGATCACCGGCTTCTGGCCGCTGATCTTGATGAGGTCGGCGACAGCGCCCTCGAGCAGCGACGGCTGCTGGGTGGCCTTGCCGACGCCCATGTTGATGACGATCTTCTCGATCTTGGGCACCTGCATGGGGTTGGCCAGGCCGAGCTGCGACTTCAGTGCGTCGCGGATCTCGCTCTGGTACCGCTGCTTCAGGCGCGGTGCGGTGGCCGTTGCAGTGGCCATCAGATCACCTCTCCGGTGCTCCTGGCGATGCGCTGCTTGGTGCCGTCAGCGGCGACCTTGTAGCCCACGCGGGTGGTCTTGCCCTTGTGCACGAGCATCACGTTGCTCGCATTGATCGGCATGGCGCGGTCGAGGATGCCGCCCTTGTCGGTGGCCGAGCGGGCCTTGCGGTGACGCTTCGCGACGTTCACGCCGGCCACGATCACCTTGTTGTCGTCGGGGAAGACCGCTTCGATCTCACCCTCGGTGCCCTTGTCCTTGCCTGCGATGACGCGGACGAGGTCGCCCTTCTTGAGCTTCATGGTCACAGCACCTCCGGGGCCAGCGACACGATGCGCATGAACTTCTTGTCGCGCAGCTCGCGGCCGACTGGGCCGAAGATGCGCGTGCCACGCGGCGTGAGATCGTCCTTGATGATCACGGCTGCGTTCTCGTCGAAGCGGATGTAGCTGCCGTCAGGACGGCGCTTCTCCTTCTTGGTGCGGACGACGACGCACTTCACGACATCGCCCTTCTTCACGCCGGCACCGGGGATTGCGTCCTTCACCGTGGCGACGAAGATGTCGCCGATCGAGGCGTAGCGGCGGCGCGTGCCACCCAGCACCTTGATGACGAGCACTTCCTTGGCGCCGCTGTTGTCGGCGACGCGGAGACGGGATTCCTGCTGGATCATCGTGCAGCCTCCAGTTCGAGTGTGCGGGCCTGGGCGGTCACTTGGCGCGCTCCAGCACTTCCACGACGCGCCAGCGCTTGTTCTTGCTGAGCGGACGGGTCTCCATGACGCGGACCTTGTCGCCGATGTTGACGTCGTTGGTCTCGTCGTGCGCGTAGAGCTTCTTGGTGCGCATGACGAACTTTGCGTACTTCGGGTGACGCACGCGCTCGATGACTGCGACGACGGCGGTCTTGTCCATCTTGTTCGACACCACGAGACCCTCACGGACCTTGCGGCGGTTGCGGTCGGCGGACTCGCTCATCACTTGCCTCCCTCGGCGAGGGCGATCTCACGCGCCCGGATGTAACTGTTGATTCGGGCGATCTGCCGGCGGACACGGCGGATCTCAGAGTTGCTGTCGAGCTGGCCCGTCGCGTTGCGGAAGCGCAGGTTGAGTGCCTCCTGCTTTGCGGCGCGGAGCGCCTCGACGAGGTCGGCGAGGTCCATCTCCTTGAGCTGCGCGTTCATGGCGCTCTTCTTGTCGTTGCCAAGTGCCATGTCAGAACGTCTCCTCACGGGTCACGATGCGAGCGCGCATCGGCAGCTTCTGGATGGCCTTGGCCATGGCGGCCTTGGCGATCTCCTCGCTGGGGAACGACAGCTCGAAGAGGATGCGGCCGGGCTTCACGACTGCCACCCAGAACTCGGGGTTGCCCTTGCCCGAACCCATGCGGGTCTCGGCCGGCTTCTTGGTGACGGGCTTGTCGGGGAACACGTTGATCCACACCTTGCCGCCGCGCTTGATGGCGCGGGTCATGGCGATACGGGCGGCTTCGATCTGGCGGGCGGTCAGCCAGCCCGGCTCGAGTGCCTGGATGCCGTACTCGCCGAAGGCGAGCTCGGTGCCGCCCTTGGCCATGCCGAAGGTGCGGCCGCGCTGGTGCTTGCGGTGTGCGACTTTGCGGGGCATCAACATGACGGCTCAGTCCTCCCCACGGAAGTGCGGGGCCTCGTGCGCTGCGCCGTGGGTGCGGCGAGCGATTTCCTCTTCCTCGTCGAGCAGCTTCTCGAGCTCGGGATCCGCTTCCTTGACGAGCGGAGCTGCCTCGACCTCGACCTCGTCGGCCTTGCGGCGACCGGCCGACGACACGACGCGGCGGGGCGCTGCGGGAGCCATGCCGGCTGCTTCGCCGACAGCCATCGCGGCCTCACGCGAGATCTTGTCCTCGCCAAGCGACTTGTAGGGGACGATGTCGCCCTTGTAGATCCACACCTTCACGCCCACCCGGCCGCTCGAGGTGCGGGCCTCGCGCATGCCGTAGTCGATGTCGGCGCGCAGTGTGTGCAGCGGGACGCGGCCTTCGCGGTACCACTCGGTGCGGCTCATCTCGGCGCCGCCGAGACGGCCCGAGCACTGCACGCGGATGCCGAGGGCGCCAGCCTTCTGGGCGTTCTGCACGGCACGCTTCATGGCGCGGCGGAAGGCGATGCGGTTGACGAGCTGGTCGGCGACACCCTGGGCGATGAGGGCTGCATCGAGCTCGGGGCTCTTGATCTCGACGATGTTGAGCTGCACCTTCGGGTTGCCCGTGATCTGGGTGAGCAGGGCGCGCAGTTCGTCGGCCTGGGCGCCGCGGCGGCCGATGACGATGCCGGGGCGAGCGGTGTGGATGTCGACGCGGACCTTGTCGCGGGTGCGCTCGATCTCGATGCGGCTGACTGCAGCCGACTCGAGCTTGCCCATCAGCGCACGACGGATCTTCCAATCCTCGGTGAGGTAGTCCTTGTACTCGCGCTCGCTGAACCAGCGGCTCTTCCAGTCGGTGGTGACACCGAGGCGGAAGCCGTACGGGTTGATCTTCTGGCCCATGGTCAGTTCTTCTCCTCGGTGACGTCGCCCTCGGTGGCGGTGGCGGCGTCGTCCACCTGGTTGTCGGCGATCTCGTCGCCTGCTGTCACGTCGCTTGCGGTGTCGTCACTTGCGGTGTCGTCACTTGCGGTGTCGTCGCTTGCCGTGACGTCGCTGGTGGTGTCGTCTCCACCGGCTGCCGCGGCGCGCTGGCGGCTGCGCTCGACGCGGGCACGGCGACCGGCAGCCCCGCCGGCAGCGGCAGCGCGGCGGCGGCCGGCCGACGTACGGCGGGCCTCACGGGCCTGGACGATCTCGAGGCGCTCATCGTCGAGGCGGGCGACCACCACGGTGATGTGCGCCGTGCGCTTGCGAATGCGGCCGGCGCGGCCACGGGCGCGGGGCGTGAAGCGCTTCAGCGTCGGGCCCTCGTCGGCGTAGCACGCCAGCACGAAGAGCTCCTCGGCGTCCTGCTCGTCGTTGTGCACCGCATTGGCGACTGCGCTGGCGAGCACCTTGCGCACCACCACGGCGGCCTCGCGGTCGGTGAACTGCAGCACCTCGTCGGCGCGGCGAACCGGCAGGCCGCGGATGAGGTCGAGCACGACGCGCACCTTGCTGGCCGACATGCGGATGTCGGTGGCGCGGGCCTTGGTGCCGACACGCTCGCCGGCGACGAACTGCTTCTCGTTGAGCTTCGGACCGGTCACTTGCGCCCCTTCGTGTTCTTCTCCTGGCCGGCGTGGAACTTGAACGTGCGCGTCGGGCTGAACTCGCCGAGCTTGTGGCCGACCATGCTCTCGGTGACATACACGGGCACGTGCTTGCGCCCGTCGTGTACGGCGATGGTGTGACCGACCATGTCGGGGATGATCGTGCTGCGACGGCTCCAGGTCTTGATGACCTTGCGGTCGCCGGCAGCGTTCTGCTGGTCGACCTTCTTGAGCAGGTGGGCGTCGACGAACGGGCCCTTCTTCAGACTGCGCGACATTTCGGCTTACCTCCGGCCCTTCGACGTGCGACGACGGCGCACGATCAGCTGCTGCGACGGCTTGTTGACATTGCGGGTGCGCACGCCCTCGGGCTTGCCCCAGGGCGACACGGCGGGACGGCCACCTGAGGTGCGGCCCTCGCCGCCGCCGAGCGGGTGGTCGACCGGGTTCATGGCGACACCACGGGTCTGCGGGCGGATGCCCTTCCAGCGGTTGCGTCCGGCCTTGCCAACCTTCACCAGTTCGTGCTCGCTGTTGCCCACCTCGCCGACCGTGGCGCGGCAGTCGATGAGCACGCGGCGCATCTCGGTGCTCGGGAGGCGAAGCGTGGCGAACTCGCCTTCCTTGGCGACCAACTGCACGGCCATGCCGGCCGAGCGGCCGAGCTTGCCGCCCTGGCCGGGGCGCAGCTCGACGTTGTGCACGGTGGTACCGACGGGGATGTAGCGCAGCGGTAGCGCATTGCCGGGCTTGATGTCGGCGTGCTGGCCGCTCTGGACGTGAGCGCCTACCTCGAGACCCTTCGGGGCGAGGATGTAGGCCTTCTCGCCGTCGGCGTAGTGGAGCAGGGCGATGCGGCAGGTGCGGTTCGGGTCGTACTCGATGGCAGCGACGCGGGCGGTGACGCCGTCCTTGGTGCGCTTGAAGTCGACGATGCGGTACTGGCGCTTGTGGCCGCCGCCGCGGTGACGCGAGGTCTTGCGGCCGTAGGCGTTGCGCCCACCGCTCTTGCTGAGCGGTGACAGCAGCGTCCTCTCGGGCGTGCCCTTGGTGATCTCGGAGAAGTCGGAGCTGGTCTGGAACCGGCGACCGGCGCTCGTTGGCTTGCGGATGCGAATGGCCATGGTGCGTGCCTCAGCTCTCGAACAGCGGGATCTCGTCGCCTGCGGCGAGCGTGACGATGGCGTGCTTGGCGTCGGGCTTGCTGCCCGTGCGGTTGGCACGGCGGGCGCGGGTGACCTTGCCCTTGCGGTTGAGGGTGTTCACCTTCTGCACCTTCACGCCCCAGATCGCCTCGACGGCGTCGCTGATCTCGGGCTTGCTGGCGCTCGGGTGCACCTTGAACGTGTAGACGCCCTGCTCGATGAGGGCGTAGCTCTTCTCTGACACGACCGGTGCCAGGATGATGTCGCGGGGATCCTTCATCTCACTTGCCTCCTGCCGGCACGGTGTCCTTGGAGAAGACCACCCAGTCGTTGCACAGCACGTCGTATGCGTTGAGCTCGGCCACCTCGATCAGCTGCACGTTCGGCAGGTTGAGGAAGCTGCGGATGGTGTTGATGTCGTCGGTGTCGACGACCAGCAGCACCTTGCCGTCGAGGCCGAGTGCGGCGAGTGCGGCGAGTGCGTCCTTGGTCTTGGGAGCCTCGAAGCCCCACTCGTCGACGACCACGACCTTGCCCTCGGCCTGACGGTCGCTGAGAGCCGAGGCGAGGGCGAGGCGGATCATCTTCTTGGGGGTGTTCTGGCCGTACTTGCGCGGCTTGGGACCGAGGGCGACGCCGCCGCCGCTGAAGTGCGGCGCGCGGATCGAGCCCTGACGGGCGTTGCCGGTGCCCTTCTGCTTGAACGGCTTCTTGCCGCCGCCGCTGACCTCGGCGCGGGTCTTGGTGCTCTGCGTGCCGGCGCGTCGCGCCGCGAGCTGGGCGGTGACGACCTGGTGCATCACCGGCACGTTGGGCTGGATGCCGAACAGGTCGGCCGACAGCTCGAGCGAGCCCTTGGCCTTGCCGTCGCGGCTCTTCATCGTGATGGTGGCCATGTGCTCACTTCCCCTTCACGGCGTTGCGGACGATGACGACGCCGCCGTTCGGGCCCGGCACGGAGCCCTTCACCAGCAGCAGGTTGCGCTCGGGGTCGGCTTCGACTACCTCGAGGTTCAGGGTCGTGACCTGCTCGTTGCCCATGTGGCCGGCCATCTTGAGACCCTTGAAGACACGGCCGGGGAAGCTGCACGAGCCGATCGAGCCGGGTGCACGGTGGTGCTTGTGGTTGCCGTGGCTGGCGCCCTGGCCGGCGAAGTTGTGGCGCTTCATGGTGCCGGCGAAGCCCTTGCCGCGGCTGACGGCAGTGACATCAACCAGCTCGCCCTGGGCGAGGGTGTCGACGCGGATCTCCTGGCCGACCTCGAAGCCGTCGACGCTGTCGAGACGCAGCTCGACCACGCGGCGGCCGGGCTCGACGCCCGCCTTGGCGAAGTGGCCGGCGTCGGGCTTGTTCAGCGTCGAGGCCTTGCGCATGCCATAGGTGACCTGCAGCGCCGTGTAGCCGTCGCGCTCGGTGGTCTTCACCTGCACGATGCGGGCCGGCTCGACGCGCAGCACGGTGACGGGCACGACCTTGTCGTTCACCCACACCTGGCTCATGGCGACTTTCTCGCCGACGATCGCTTTGAGTGCCATGGCGGCATCCCTCGTCTTGGTTCGGACCCGGCCGGAGCCGGGAATGCTGGTTACACGCAAATGCTCCGCTGGCCATGCGGCCGGCGGAGCACCGGATTCGGTTGTCGCCGTGGGGTATCGGGCGGGCCCGACCGGCACGGACTTCGATTTCGACGCACCATCCGGTGCGCACAAGGAGGGAACGCTACCGCCACCCGACACCCCCTGCCAACCCCCAGATCAGGCTGCGACGTGGCGATCTGGCGGACGGCGCTACCCGGTCGACCATCAACACGGGCGGTCTGGAGGTCCGGCCGGCGCCGGCCAGCACGACCGGTTCAGGCGAAGCGAGCTTTCAGCCAGTCGGCCACCAGGGCCATCGCCTCGCGGCGGTGGCCCTCGAGATAGTGCGGGGCACCCTGCATCGCCACGTATGTGCGGTCGGCGGCACCGCTGGCGGCGGCGATCTCCTCGGCCTGCCACACCCTGATCTCGGTGTCGGCGGTGGGGTGCACGAGCAGGGTGGGCACCGTCACCCGGGGCATGGTGTCGGCCAGCCGGGCGTGGCTGCTGAGGCCCGACCAGGTGCTCAGCCAGCCGCGGGCGGTCATCGTGCGCGCCAGCCCTCCCCTGCCGTAGTTGGCATCGAACGGGTCGGGGAACGCGAACAGGCTACCCATCGGCCGGTCGTCGGGGTCGATGGTGAGGTCGAGGTATGCCGGGTCGGCGAGGGTGCGGTAGATGGTGAGGTACCGGGTGAACACCGCTCGCCGGCGCTGTTCGCGCCACTCGGGAGTCTCGCTGCTGCGATCGATGCCCCGCAGCCGCCGACCAGCCTCGGCCGACGCGGCGATGCTCGCCGTGGCGAGGGCGTCGATGCGAGCCACCCGCTCGACCTGGGCGGCGCGGTACCGCGTCAGCCACTCGCGGTCGTAGCGGCACGGCTCGGGCCATGGCCGCCACCCGTTGTCGGGGTGATACATGTCGAGCTCGGGCACCGTGCTGAACGGGTCGTCCTCGTCGGCGACGCTCGGGTCGATCACCTGCAGCATGAACACGCCCTCGCCGGGGTGGGCGGCGAGGCCCACCCAGCCGTCGCCGATGCCCAGCTCGGCGTGGGCGAGCGCCATCAGGCTGCCGCCGCCCGAGTTGCCGAGCAGCACCACCGACTCGGCACCGCGACGCACCATCTCGTCGTAGGCGGTCTTCACGTCGACGATGCACTGCTCGTGCAGGCAGTCGGTGTCGTTGTTCATGTAGCGGGTGCCGAAGCCGAGCACTGCATAGCCGGCGGCTGCCAGCAGCGGACATGCGTAGTGCACGCTGAAGTCGCCGCGTGGGTGGGTGAGGATCACCGCAGTGCGCCACGGCCTCCCGCCCGGTGGGGTCCACAGCAGTCCGCGAACGAGTCCCCCGTCGGGCGACACAAGTCGGATCGACTCTCGGGGAATCTCGACGCCGGGATCGTCCTCAGGCAGCGGCCAGTACCCGAGGCCGAAGGGTCGATGACCGCCCAGGTGCACGTCAAGGTCGCGCATGGTCGAACCCTACGCCGCACGACGCCACGCCCCAGTTGCTGCGGCTGCTCCGGCTGCCCCGGCTCCCCGAGTGACATCACGTCACTCGCACGACACGCCAGAAAAACTCATAACCCGCTGCGGCCCGTGAGGGCTGCAGCGGGTTCGCCGAG
>JBJOMQ010000016.1:0-21254 GCA_046052275.1 Actinomycetota bacterium
ACGGGCTCGAGTACTACCCCAAACTGCTCTGCGCCGTTCCCTTCACGCCGGTACCCGGTAACCGCCTGCTGGCGCTTGACGAATCGGCCCGCAACGCACTCGCGCAGGCACTGATCGGGTTGGCCAGAGAGACCTCCGTGTCCTCGCTTCATGTGCTGTTCCCAGGAGAAGCAGAGGCCCGAAGCCTGCAATCCGCAGGTGCCATGCTGCGGCAGGGCGTGCAGTTTCACTGGCGCAATTCCGCATGGCCCGACTTTGAAAGTTTTCTGGGGTCACTGACGCAACCCAAGCGCAAAAAGATCCGCGCCGAGCGACGCAAGGTCGAAATACGGCGCCAGTTCTGCGCCGTGACCAGCTGTGCCCGACGCCGTCATCACCGGGGAGCGCAGGGTGACCGATCCCACGCTGACCGACGATCCCGGTGCGATGGTCATCGGGCGTGGTACTCCTGCAGTGGGCGCACGGCGAGGTCGACTCCCTGCATCTCGGTCATGCCCTGCACCGCAGCGAGCGCCCCCTCGACGGTGGTGACCGAGCTCACTCGTCGCCCATTCGCCGACTTGCGGATCTGCTCTCCATCGGTACGTCCGCCTCGCCCTTGAGGCGTGTTCACCACGAACGCGATCTCGCCGCTCTCGATCAGCTTCACGGCATTGATGCCATGGCCCTCGCTGATCTTGCCGACCACCTGGTCGACGAGGATCCCGAACGACTCGAGATAGTCGGCGGTCCCGACCGTGGCAGCGATGCCGAATCCGAGATGTCGAAGTCGACGGGCGAGCACGAGGCCCGCCGGCTTGTCGCCGTCGGCGAGCGACAGGAACACCGTGCCTTCCGACGGCAGCACGGTACCTGCGGCGAGCTCGGCCTTGTAGAACGCACGGCCGAACGTGGTGTCGATGCCCATCACCTCGCCGGTACTGCGCATCTCGGGCCCGAGCGCTGTGTCGACCTCGGGGAACCTGCTGAACGGCAGCACAGCCTCCTTCACCGACACATGGCCGTGGTCGCTCGGGGCGCGGAGCAGACCCTCGCTCCTGAGTTCGGCGAGCGTCGCGCCCAGCATCACCCTGCTCGCGACCTTCGCCAGCGGCACACCGGTGGCCTTGGCGACGAACGGCACCGTGCGGCTCGCCCGTGGATTCGCCTCGATCACGTGCACCGTCGTGCCCGACACGGCGAACTGCACGTTCAGCAGGCCGCGGACGTCGAGCGCATTCGCAATCGCGGTCGTATACCGCTCGATTACCTCGACCACCCACGCCGGCAGGTTCTGCGGCGGAATGGCGCATGCCGAGTCGCCGCTGTGGACACCCGCCTCTTCGACGTGCTCCATCACCCCGCCGATGAGGACGTCGCCGGTGTGGTCGCGAATGGCGTCAACATCGACCTCAGTCGCATCCTCGAGGAAGCGGTCGATGAGCACGGGACGCTCTGCAGACAGACCGCCCTCGCGGCCGAGTGATCCGAATCCGGCGAGTTCGGCCATCGCCCGTGCGAGGTGATCGCGGTCGTGCACGATCTGCATCGCCCGACCGCCGAGCACGTAGCTCGGGCGGACGAGCACCGGGAAGCCGATCCGGTCGACGATTGCCAATGCCTGGTCGAGGTCGACGGCAGTGCCACCGGGCGGCTGCGGGATCCGCAGCTGGGAGCAGAGTTGGTTCCACTTCTCGCGGTCCTCAGCGAGGTCGATCGAGTGCGGCGAGGTGCCCGCGATGAGCTCGGTGGGCAGCTGGCCGGAGAGCTTCAGCGGCGTCTGACCACCGAGCGACACGATCACCCTCGGCGGCACACCGCCCGCAGCGGCGGTCTCGGCCTCGATGACGTTCATCACGTCCTCACGGGTGAGCGGCTCGAAGTACAGGCGGTCGCTCGTGTCGTAGTCGGTGGAGACCGTCTCCGGGTTGCAGTTCACCATCACGGTCTCGTAGCCGGCGTCGCGGAGCGCAAAGCTGGCGTGCACGCAGCAGTAGTCGAACTCGATCCCCTGGCCGATTCGGTTCGGCCCACTCCCGAGGATGACCACTCGGGGACGGTCGCTCGGCCGCACCTCGCTCTCGTCCTCCCACGTGCTGTAGTGATAGGGCGTTCGAGCCGCGAATTCGGCGGCACACGTGTCGACAGTCTTGTAGGTAGGCATCACACCGGCTGCCGAGCGACGCGACCGGACCTCGGACTCGTCCACCGCCCAGAGGAAGGCCAGCTGCGCGTCGCTGAAGCCGAACTGCTTGGCGCGTCGCCACCGCCGCCTGGTCATGCCGTCGATGCCGAACTCTGCCAGCGCAGCTCGCTCCTCCATGATCTGCAGCATGTGGTCGAGGAACCACGAGTCGATCCGGCAGGCAGCGTGCACGACCTCGATGGCCACCCCACGGCGCAGCAGCTCGCCGACCTGGAACAGCCGCTCGGGCGTGGGCACTCCGATCGAGGCAAGCAGGTCGTCGTCCGACACCGACGCCAGCTGCGCCTCGGCAGGGTCGCAGCCGAGCCCCAGCCTGCCCTGCTCGAGCGACCGAAGTCCCTTCTGCAGGCTCTCGGCAAAGGTTCGGCCGATCGACATCGCCTCGCCGACGCTCTGCATCTGCGTGCCGAGCACACCTCGGGTACCCGGCAGCTTCTCGAAGGCCCAGCGCGGGATCTTCGTGACGACGTAGTCGATCGTGGGCTCGAAGCTCGCCGGGGTGACCATCCCCGACGACGAGGTGATGTCGTTGGCGATCTCGTCGAGTGTGTAGCCGACGGCGAGCTTGGCGGCGATCTTGGCGATGGGGAATCCCGTCGCCTTCGATGCGAGAGCAGAGCTGCGCGACACGCGCGGGTTCATCTCGATGACCACCTGCTCGCCGGTGGCGGGATCGACGGCGAACTGCACATTGCTGCCGCCGGTCTCGACGCCCACCCGGCGGATGCAGGCGAATGCAGCGTCGCGCATCTGCTGGTACTCGACATCGGTGAGTGTCTGCGCCGGTGCGACAGTGATCGAGTCGCCGGTGTGCACACCCATAGGGTCGACGTTCTCGATGCTGCACACGATGACGCAGTTGTCGTTGCGGTCGCGCATCACCTCGAGCTCGAACTCCTTCCAGCCGGCAATGCTCTTCTCGATCAGGATCTCGCTGATCGGACTCGCGTCGAGGCCATTGGCGGCAATTGACTCGAACTCCTCCGCGGTGGCGGCGATGCCTGTGCCGCGACCGCCGAGGATGTAGGCCGGACGGACGATCACCGGCAGGCCGATCTCGGCCATCACGCGCCGGGCCTCGGCCATGTCGTGGGCAGTTCCGCTACGCGGGACGCGCAGGCCGATCTCGATCATGGCCTGCTTGAACAGTTCGCGGTCCTCTGCAGTCGCAATGGCCTCGGCATTGGCACCGATCATCTCCGGCGTGCCCGGCCGGCCGATGATGCCCCGTTCGAAGAGCGCCATCGCCGTGTTGAGCCCTGTCTGGCCGCCGAGCGTCGGCAGCACGGCGTCCGGACGTTCGCGTTCGATGATGCGGGCGACGACGTCGGGCGTGATGGGCTCGACGTAGGTGGCGTCGGCAAAGTCGGGATCGGTCATGATCGTCGCCGGGTTCGAGTTGACGAGGATCACGCGGTAGCCCTCCTGTCGGAGGACGCGGCAGGCCTGCGTGCCCGAGTAGTCGAACTCGCATGCCTGGCCGATGACGATCGGGCCCGACCCGATGATGAGGATGCTGTGGAGGTCGTCACGGCGCGGCATCAGTGACCGCCTCCTGTTGCGGCAGCGCCAGCGTGCCGATCGATGAGGTCGGCGAACGCAGCGAACAGGTACTCGCTGTCGTGCGGTCCTGGTCCCGCCTCGGGGTGGTACTGGACGCTGAAGGCCGGGGCACCGATGACGCGCATCCCTTCGTTGGTCCCGTCGAACAAGTTGAGGTGCGTCACCTCCACCTTGCCGTCGAGGCTCGACGGGTCGACGCAGAAATTGTGATTCTGACTGGTGATCTCGATCCTGCCGGTCGACTCGTGGCGCACCGGATGATTGCCGCCGTGATGGCCGAAGGGCAGCTTGAACGTCGTCCCGCCGAGGGCCCGGCCCAGCAACTGGTGTCCGAGGCAGATCCCGAATACGGGCACTTCTCCCAGCAGTTGGGCGATTGTCGCCACCGGTCCGGCGTTCATAGCCGGGTCGCCGGGACCGTTGCTGAGGAACACCCCGTGCGGAGAGCGGCTGAGTATCTCGGCGGCGGGTGTCGATGCGGGCACCACCTCGACCGTGCCGATCCGAGCGAGATGCCGCAGGATCGTGGTCTTGATGCCGAAGTCGACTGCGACGATGCGGCGCGGTCCGTCTCCCACCGTGTACGGCGACTCCGTGGTGACCTCGCCGACGAGATCGAGACCATCGGTCCCACGCTCGGCTGCAGCCCGCTCCCGCAGCACCGACTCGGATGCAGTGCCGAAGGCGCCCGGCATTGCGCCGGTGTCGCGGAGCAGCGTCGTAAGCCGCCGGGTATCGATCCCGGCAATGCCACTGATGCCGAACCGGCGCAGCATCCCGTCGAGCGACTCCGACGCACGCTGGTTGCTGTGCCGCCGGGCCATCTCGCGCACGATGACGCCTCGGCAGAAGGGCCGACGCGACTCGAAGTCGTGCTCGTTGGTGCCGTAGTTGCCGATGTGCGGATACGTGAAGGTGATGATCTGGCCGGCGTAACTCGGGTCGGTGATGACCTCCTGATAGCCGCTCAGGACGGTGTTGAAGACGATCTCTCCGGTGGCGACCCCGTCGGCGGGATCGGCGCCGATCAGCTCGCCCTCGAACGTGCTGCCGTCGGCGAGCACCAGTGCTGCCTCACGCATCACCGCCTCCTGCCACTGACGGGCGACCGCCAGAAATGACAGCGCCCCCTGACGGGGGCGCGCACGCGAATGCAGGATGGTCCACTGATGCTCCTCGCCGTACGGGCCTCACAGGACCCGTTTCACGGTCGAGAGCGGAGGATAGCGTGCCGCCGTGCTCGTCACGGTGCTTCTCACCTCTCGGCACCGCCCGGGCGGATTCGATCCGGTGCGCGCCGAACTCGAGGAGGCCCGACGCGCGCTCGCTGCCGACGGGTTCGAGCTCGACGGCAGGATGCTCGACATCGCCGAGCACGGCGATGCGGGAGCCGCCTCGCAGGCGGTGCTCGAGGGATGCCGGGCGGCACTGGCGGCCGGGGCGGGGGCGATCGTCACGCTCGACGCCGACGGCCAGCACGATCCGCGACAGATTCCCGATCTGGTCCGCCAGCACCTTGCCCGGGGCAGCGGCCTCACCATCGGCTCTCGATGGTCGCGGGGCGGTTCGTCACCCGGCACCGGACTCGGGCGAATGCTGCTGAGTCGGATCGGCAATGCAGCCGTGGCGCTCGTTACGGGAGCCCGTGGCGTGCGCGACTCGACAACCTCGTTCCGAGTCTGGTCGCCGCCGGTCGCCGAGATGCTGCTGCACCAACCACTTCCCGTCGGCACGCATGGATTCTGGACCGCCGCCGTTGCCCTCACCCAGGCACACGGGTTCGCCGTCGACGAGGTACCGATCGTCTTCAGGCCGCGGGTCGTCGGCATCGGCCGACTCGACCGCGACGACCTCCGCGAGTTCGCTGCCAGCCTGATGCCCACACGACGCCGAGTGCAGCAGATCCGGCGCCAGATGCGCTCGAACCAGGCCGTGTGGGCGCAGCGCAATCCCCGCCTACGCGCCCAGGCGGGCGGGACGGGCTCGCTCTTCGGCGCCGTCGAGGAACTCTCCACGCTGTCGTCGTCCGACCGATTCCAGTCGTGGATCGCCGAGTCGCTGCTGCCCCACCTCGGACACCACGTGCTCGAGGTGGGCGCTGGCGAGGGAGCGATTGCCATTCGTCTGGCGGCCGCAGGCCGTCAGGTTGTCGCCATCGAGCCAGCGGGAAACGTCTTTCCGCGTCTCGTCGAGCGAGTCGCAGCGCAGCCCTCGATCGCCGCACGCTGCGTCACCTCGCAGCAGCTGCTCGCCGAGCATCCGGATCCCTTCGACTCGGCGGTCTACGTGAGCGTGCTCGAGCACATCCTGGACGACGTCGCCGAGCTGCAGACGGCTGCCCAGCTCGTGCGACCGGGCGGCACCGTCGCTGTCTTCGTCCCGGCGATGCCGTCGCTCTACGGCAGCCTTGACTTCAAGTCGGGACACTACCGGCGCTACGACCGCGACCTGCTCGAGAGCACCATTCGTGCAGCTGGCCTCGAGCTCGAGCACATCGCCTACATGGACGCGCTCGGCATCATCCCGTACTTCGCGATGTACCGGCTGCTCGATGTCCAGCGACTCGACAGCGGTTCATCGGCGCTCTACGACAGGGTGATCGTGCCGGTCAGTCGGCGGCTCGAGCGGCTGCTCGGCGCTCCAGTTCGAGGCAAGAATCTCGTTGCGGTTGCTCGTCGAGGGCCGGCGTAGTGCCGACTCGCTTGGCGAGCATCACCTCATTGTCCTCGAGCAGCACCTCGAACGCTCCCCCGTCCTGCACGATGAGCTCGTACAGCGGAAGATTCGCCTCGCCGATCTGGGTCTTGTCGAGCACCACGTACTCGACGACGGTCGGCGACGGCAGGTTGGCACATGTGTCGTTGCCCCAGTAGTTGGGCTTGAACGGATTCGGCCAGTCGTAGACCTGAGATCGCCCCGAAAGGTGCGGCCCGAGCTGGTACGAGGCGGCGACCGACGCATCGTCAGGAATCATCGCAAGCGCCGCTCGCAGCGAGTCGTGCCGGGGTTGTGGAATCGCCCATACCGACTGGTTTTCGGGCTTGGCGATCGGCGATGGCGACCACGCCACATTGCTGACATAGGCGCAGCCGAGAAGCCACAGCGGCAGGAGTATCCGCACCGTCCGGTACCGGGCGAGCGCTGCCGCTCCGCTGATCGAGGCGATGATCACGGGTGCGATCATCACCGCCGTGTACTGGTAGCGGATCATTCGCGCATAGGGCGTGAGCGTGATCACGCTCGCCAGCAACTGCGGCAATGCCATGAGCAGCCCGATCGGACTCGCGAGGAACACCCACCCCATCGGCCACGACATCTGCTTGTAGAACATGAGCCGGTCAGGCTGGACTGCGTCGCTGACGACGCGGTCGGGTCGCTGCACCATCTCGAGCAGCACCTCGCCCGCAGTGTCGCCGTAGTGTCCGTAGAAGTACGAGATGTAGAACGGCACCTCGCCGTCGTTGAAGTACGGAATCACGATGGCTGTTGCCACCAGATACCAGGCAGCGCCGAGCACTGAGGTAGCCACCGCCATCCGGCGGACACGCGCTGCGTCGGGCGCCCGCCTGAGTGCGACAGCCACGCACAGACCCAGCACGACCACCGCAAGTGCGACATCCTCGCGAGTGCTGAGCGCGACCAACACTGCAACGAAGTACCAGCCCCAGCGCTCACGCGTGGCACACCACCATGCGAACAGGAACGGGGTGATGACCAGCGCCTCCGGATGGAACATCGCCCAGCTGATCCACTGCACAGGGGCATACATGAGGTACACGACTGCGAAGACCAGCCCCATCGCCGGCTGTGCGAATCGGTCGCGTGCAATGAGATATGTCGGCACTGCGCCGAGGCCGAGCACGAACGCCTGGACCACATAGAGAAACGAGGGTCCCGCACCGAGCCAGTACGCCGGCACGAAGGCGAAGAAGATCAGGTTGACGTGATGGCCCCACACGTCGAGCCCGCGGATCGTCATGAACGACTCGCCACGCGACACCAGCCACATCGCCTGGTCGTAGATGGCCATGTCGTAGGCCCACGTTCCGAAGTTCCGGTGGTTCTCGACCCCCAGCCGGCCGAACACCATCGTGAACACGACGACTCCGAGGCCTGTCAACAGCGCCGCAGGGTGTATCTCCAACAGCCTCCCGAGCACCTGGGAGCGGCTGGCCGACCTGGGGAGCAGTCGCTGCAGGGCACCACCCCGCCGCAGGCCCTCGGTCGACGCCTCACCGCTCATGCGGCCCGCAGCACCGGCACGACGGCCGCGAGCACGCCATTCACGAACCGCCCCGAGTCGTCGGTGCTGAAGCGCTTCGCCAGCTCGACAGCCTCGTCGAGCACCACAGCCACCGGCACTTCGGGTCGACCGAGCAGCTCGAAGCTGGCAATGCGCAGCACGGTCCGATCGATCACCGGCATCCGATCGAGTGTCCACCCCCTGGCATGATCGGCGATCACCGCATCGATGCGCACCCGGTGCAGCTCGACGCCGGCGACGAGCGACGCTGTCAGATCGTCCGGCGCGAGCACCTGCGATGCGAGCACCTCGCTCGGCGCGATCCCCTTTGTCTCGGCCTCGTAGAGCAGCAGCAGGGCGCGCTCGCGCGAGTCGGTGCGCTCGTCGCCGTCGCGGCGAGGAGTGTGTGAGGGACGCCGGGCCACGTGGTCAGACGCGGGTGATGTAGTCGCCCGTACGCGTGTCGACCTTCACGCGATCGCCCACGTTGATGAAGAGCGGCACCTGCACCACCTTGCCGGTCTCGAGCGTTGCCGGCTTGCGAGCACCGCTGACACGGTCGCCCTGCACGCCCGGCTCGGTGTCGGCAACCGCCAGCTCGACGGCAGCGGGGATCTCGACGGTGACGATCTCGCCGTTGTAGAAGGCGATGATGGCGACCGAGTTCTCGATCATGTAGTCGGCAGCGTCCCCGAGCGCCGTCGGTGCGACGGTCTGCTGGTCGAAGCTCTCGAGGTCCATGAACACGTAGTCGTCGCCGTCTCGGTAGAGGAACTGCATGTCCTTCTTCTCGAGCATCGCCTGCTCGACACGGACACCGGCGTTGAAGGTCCGGTCGAAGACGTTGCCCGTCTTCAGGTTGCGCAGTTTCGTGCGAACGAAGGCACCGCCCTTTCCGGGCTTGACGTGCTGGAACTCGACCACCTGGAACAGGCCGTTGTCGAGCTCGAGCGTGATGCCGTTCTTCAGGTCGTTGGTGGTGATGGCAGGCACGGTGAATCCTTGGGGCTGGCAGTGAGGCGACGGGATCCGTCGGCGGTGACGAGCACCAGATCCTCGATCCGGACGCCACCGAAGCCCTCACGATAGACCCCGGGCTCGACAGTCACGACGTCTCCGGGCTGGAGAACCGCCTCTGAGACCCGATTGAGGTACGGCTCCTCATGGATCAGCAGGCCCACGCCGTGGCCGGTGCCGTGCGAGAACCAGTCCCCCCGGCCGGCACGCTCGATCACCGAGCGGCACGCTGCATCGATGTGCCGGGCCGGCACCCCGGGGCCGACCGCATCGAGTCCGGCCCGCTGCGATTCGAGCACGAGGGCGTATGCATCGAGCTGCTCCTGGGACGGCTCGCCGATCACGAACGTGCGGGTCATGTCGCTGTGGTAGCCGTCGACGAGCGCGCCAACGTCGATGATGAGAGTGTCGCCCTCCTCGAGGCGACGCTGCGCAGGCCGGTGATGCGGCAGCGCGGCGTGCTGCGGACCGGCGGCAACGATGGTCTCGTAGCTCGGGCCGGCGGCGCCGAGATCGCGCATCCTGGCCTCAAGCATGTTGCGGACCTCGACCTCGGACACACCAGCCGAGATCCGGGGCGCGACATCGGCGAGCGCCCGGTCGGCGATGCTGCACGCCTCCTCGATGCTCTCGATCTCAGTGGGGTGCTTCGTTCGGCGGCCGGCCTCGACGAGTCCCCGCGTCGCCTCGAACCGGACATTCGCTGCGGCTGTCCACCGCTGGTGCAGTGCAACCGACACATGCTCCGACTCGAACCCCACCGGACCGGCGGCGGCGCGACACCAGTCGGCGAGGAGATCGTGGAGGCCGGCCGCCGTCGGCGCTACACGGATGTCGACCTCGAGGTCGCAGGCACTCGTCTGCTGGGCAGCCTGGACGCCATATCGGCCGTCGGTGAACAGCACAGCGGCGGCGCCGTCGACGGCGAGCACCCCACTCGATCCGGTGAAGCCGCTGAGCCAGCGGACATTGGTGAGGTCGCTGACGAGCAGCGAGCCGACTCCCGCAGTGTCAGCGATCCGGGCACGAAGGTCGGCAAGACGCTGACGCTGTGCGGTCACCGGCGGCCCTCGCCGAGCCGACGCGCCACCGCAGCGATCGCCAGCTCATATCCGTGCATTCCGAGGCCCGTGATCGAGCCGCTCGCCACCGGCGCCACGACGCTCGTGTGCCGCCACGGCTCCCGGGCATTGGGGTTCGAGATGTGCACCTCGACGACCGGGCCCTCGAATGCGGCAAGGGCGTCGTGGACCGACCATGCGTAGTGGGTGAATGCTCCGGGATTGATCACGATGGCCGCCGCCCGGCCACGCGCCCCGTGGATCGCGTCGACGAGCGCCCCCTCGTGGTTCGTCTGGAACGCCTCGAGATCGTGTCCGAGCGCCGACGCAGCAGTTCGGGCGCAGGCGACATAGTCGTCGAGCGTCGCCGTGCCGTAGACGTCCGGCTCACGCTGGCCGAGCAGGTTCAGATTTGGGCCGTGGAACAGGGCGATGAGTGCCACGCCCCCAGTCTCTCATCTCCCCGACTCGATTCGGCGCTGCCTGCAGGATGCCGGGTCACCTGCTCTGTCGCAGTGCCCATTCGGCGCGATCCACCGCGTAGAGCACATGCCGGCAGCCGTGCCAGTGGCCGAGCAGCGGGTGGTCGAAGTCGCGTTCAGGGCGGTGCGTGAGGCCGACTCGCTCCATGACCCGGCGCGACCGATCGTTTTCGACCGTCGTGAACGAGACGATCTCATCGGCTGGAAGGTCGAGTCTGGAGAATCCGAAGCCAAGCGCGGCCGTGGCTGCCTCCGAGGCGAAGCCGAAGCCCCAGTGTCGCCGCGCGAGTCGCCAGCCGACCTCGACGATCGGCACGCTCGCCCACGACGGCGTCGACAGCCCTACGAACCCGATGAACTGCGAGGAGTCGGCTCGCTCCACCGCCCAGAGCCCGTATCCATGCTGCATCCACGCCGCCCGGATGCGATCGACCATCTCGTCGCTCTGCTGCACCGTCAGCGTTGACGGGAAGTGCCGCATCACCTCGGCATCGGCGTTGAGCTCGGCGAATGGGGCCCGATCACCGTCGATCCAGTCGCGCATCACCAGTCGCGCGGTCAGCAGCCGTGGAACATGCCCGTCATGGGCCGACGCGTCGGCACCACTCACTGAGTTCACCCGCAACCCCTACGGACGGTGGCGTGCAGCAGCGAGGTCGTCGAGAGCCGACCGGGCGACCGCTGACGCAACGCCGGTCACCACCTCCACGCCTGCAGGGCCGTCGAGGACGAACGTCAGGCCATCGGAGAGCACTTTCTTGTCGAGGCCCATCAGTCGCACGAGTTCGTCAGGGTCGATGCCAGATGGCATCGACGTCGCGAGGCCGTAGGCGTCGGCGACGACCCGGTAGTGGTCGGCGACCCGGGCGTCGCTGATCCGCCCAAGCCGGTGGGCGACGTGGGCGGCGTACACAAGTCCGACTGCGACGGCCTCACCGTGGGCCATGGCGTGGCCCGTGGCGATCTCGAGTGCGTGGGCGAGCGTGTGGCCGTAGTTCAGCAGCGCCCGACGGCCGCCCTCGCGCTCGTCGGCCGACACGACGTCGGCCTTGATCTGCACGCAGCGGGCGATACGCGTCGTCTCGTCCATCGAGAGCAAATCGTCACCCGTGAGGAAGTGGTACTTCGCCATCTCGCCACGGCCGCAGCGCACCTCTCGATCCGGCAGCGTCGACAGTGCATCGAGGTCGCAGATCACCCCGCTCGGCTGCCAGAACGCGCCGATCAGGTTCTTCCCGCCGACGCCCCCGTCCCCTGCCGGCAGGTTCACTCCCGTCTTTCCGCCGATGGCGGCATCGACCATCCCGAGCAGCGTGGTCGCCACGTGCACTACCGGCACGCCGCGGTGCCATACCGACGCGGCGAACCCGGCTACATCGGTGACCATGCCGCCGCCGACTGCCACCACAGCATCGGAACGCGTGAGGCCCATCGCCGCGAATCGACGGCACAGCGCCTCGACCCCGTCGAGTGTCTTGTGTTCCTCGCCCTCGCCGATGTCGATCCGCTCGAACGGCAGACCGGGATCGACGTCGAACGGGATCGACGCCTGGCCGACCACGACGACTCGACGGGCGCCCTCGGGCAGCAGGCGGCGCAATTCGCCACGCGCCCCATGGCCCACGACCACGTCGTATGACCTCTCGCCGAGCGGAACCCGCACGGTGATCATCGCAGCACCGCTTCGACGACGTCGGAGACAGACCGTTGGTCGACGCGCACGATGGCGTCGGCAACACTGCGGTAGAGGGCCTCGCGCTCGGCGCACATGCGCTGCAACGTACCCTCTGCGTCGCCGTCGAGCAGCGGTCGACTCCCCGTGCCGCTCGACGACGTCCGCAGTCGCTCGACGAGTGTCGACGGCTCGGCGCTCAGCCAGACCACCCGAGCCGTCACTCCCTCGAGGAGTTGACGATTGCGATCGGCGAGCACGACGCCGCCGCCAGTGGCGATCACGGCTGGCGGCTCGGAGTCAAGTGCTACTGCCAGCGCAGCGGACTCCCTGGCACGAAAGGACGCCTCGCCCTCTGTGGCGAAGATCTCGCGCACGGTTCGGCCCGCCTCATGCTCGACCGCAGCGTCGGTGTCGATCAGGGCTCGACCGAGGCGCTCGGCGACGATTCGCCCGATGGTGCTCTTCCCTACCCCCATCATCCCGACGAGCACGAGGTGCTGGTCGGCGCGTATCACGGCAGCGTGGCGGCGAAGGACTGCGCATTGCGGACGAATTCGTCCACGCTGTCGCCGCCGAACTTGCGCTGCGCCTCTGCGGCCAGCACGAGAGCGACCATCGTCTCGGCAACCACGCCGGCTGCGGGCACTGCGGTGACGTCGGTCCGCTCCTTGAAGCTGACCGTCGCCTCCTTCGTGACCACATCGACGGTCTTGAGCGTCGGGCGATTCAGGGTGGCGAGCGGTTTCATCGCGGCACGCACCACGAGGAGTCCACCCGTGGTCATGCCACCCTCGGTGCCGCCTGCCAGCGAGGTCTCCCGCACGTAGTCGCCGGCATCGTCGTCCCACGCGATCGAGTCGTGGGCGGCACTGCCGCGCCGCCCGGCCACCTCGAATCCGTCGCCGATCTCCACTCCCTTGACCGCCTGGATGCTCATCACCGCCTGCGCCAGGGCTGCATCGATCTTGCGGTCCCAGTGCACGTGGCTGCCGAGTCCGACCGATACGCCGTAGCCGAGGACCTCGACCACCCCTCCGAGCGAGTCACCGTCCTTCGCCGCAGCCTTCACCTCGGCGACCATCGCCGCCGAGGCGTCGGCGTCGAAGCAGCGCACCTCGTCGGCATCGACAGCCGGGAGGTCGGCGGGCAGCGGGCGCCGTCCGCTGCTGCGCGCCGCCCCCATCTGGACCACGTGCGACAGCACCGTGGTGCCGAGATGAGCGAGGAGCAGCTTGGCCAGAGCGCCGGCTGCGACTCGAGCTGCGGTCTCCCTCGCACTCGCCCGCTCGAGCACGTCGCGGGCGTCGTCGAACCCGTACTTCTGCATTCCCACCAGATCGGCGTGACCCGGCCTGACCTGCGTCAGCGGCTCCTTGGTGGCGCCGGGCGCAGGCGACATCTCCTCGTGCCACCTGTCGCTGCGAAACCACTCGGTGTTCTTGATCTCGATCGCAACGGGCGAGCCGAGCGTGCGTCCGTGCCGGACGCCGCCGACCAGGGTCACCTCGTCCTGCTCGAATCGCTGGCGCGGGCCACGCCCGTACCCGAGTCGGCGTCGACCGAGCTCGACCTGGATGTCGTCGACCGTGACCTTCAGCCCGGCGGGCAGCCCCTCGACCACGACGACAAGCGCCTGGCCGTGTGACTCGCCGGCGGTGAGGTAGCGCAGCATCGGCAGCAGGCTACTGGCGGCGCGCGTCGAGTTCCCGCTGCGCGAGGTGGCGCTCGGCGGCCGCCGTCATGATCGCCGCGTCGGGTCGCTGGCCGTGCCACAGCTCCTGCTGCAGCACCGCCTGGTGCACGAGCATGCCGAGGCCGTCGACGGTGACCGCACCAGCCCGCTCGGCTGCCGAGAGCAGCACCGTTCGCCGAGGGTGGTACACGATGTCGACGACAACCTGGCCAGGGCGCAGGGCGGCGGGATCCACTGCGAGCGCCGCTCGCTCGGCGGCTGAGCCGCTCGGGGCGTCGCCGGCTGCGACACCCATACCGAGGGATGTGGCATTGACCACGACATCGGCAGCGCTCACTGCATCAGCGCCATCGCCATCGCCGACAACCCGGGCTGCGACGCCCAGCGACGTGACGATGGCAGCCGTGGCCTCGGCGCCCTGCAGCGTCCGATTGCGCACTGCGATCTGGCCCGCGCCGCTGCGTGCGAGCGCATCGGCGATCGCGCGGGCCGCCCCGCCGCCACCGATCAGGAAGACGGACGCACCGGCGACGTCGATGCCAGCAGCGGCGAGTGAGGCCACCAGTCCTGCACCGTCGGTGCTGTGGCCCTCGAGCACGCCGTCGCTGCCGGCCACCACCGTGTTGACACTTCTCAGCGTCGCGGCCGACGGGCTGAGGCGACCTCGCTCGGCAAGGAATCCGGCAACGGCCTCCTTGTGGGGCATGGTGACGCTCAGCCCGCGCAGTCCGAGTGCCGACATCCCGACGAGCGCATCAGCGACGTGCCCAGGTTCGACATCGAGCGCGACATACACCCAGTCGAGATCGAGCTGGGCGAAGGCCGCATTGTGCAGCGCCGGCGAGAGGCTGTGTGACACCGGATGGCCGATCACTGCCGCCACTCGAGTGGTACCTGAAATCACAAGAGGCCCTTCTCACGTGCGATCACGATGTTGGCCTCGTGCTGCTCGAGGGTCGCAGCAAACGCATGGCGGCCGTCGTCGTCGATGAGCACGTAGAAGAGGTAGACGCACGGCACGTCGTCATCCAGATCGACACAGAGTGGATCGCCGAGCGACGGGTTCGGCGCTGGGTTGAGCGCCGCCGCTATTGACGCCCGGCCCGGATTGGTGATGGGGGTCGGCGGCAGGCCCTTGTACAGGTAGGTGTTGTAGGGCGAGTCGATCTCCTTGAGCGCGCCGAAGTCGAGCGACTCGTCCTGCTGGTAGTAGAGCGACGCGTCGATCTGCAGGAGCATGTCCATTGCGAGTCGGTTGTAGATGACGCGCGCGATCTTCGGTCGGTCTTCCTCGACGCGCGCCTCGCGCTCGATGAGGCTGGCGACGATGAGCACCTGATAGGGGGTGAGTCCGAGCCGTGCGGCGCCGAGCTCGAGATCTTCCTGGGCCCCGACTCGCTCCATCAGGCTGACCATCCGCTGCAGCACCTGGCGCGTCGACTCGCCGTTCGACACCTGGTATGTGTCGGGGAACAGCATCCCCTCGAGCGTGTTCACGCCGTCCGGCTGGAACTTCGAGCGCACTGTGCCGTCGGTGGCTGCCGACCCGAACATCGACGCCCGCAGCCGCGGCACGCGCTCCTCCAGTCGCTCGGCCATCTGCTCGAGCGTGTACCCCTCGGGGAACGTGACATTCGTGAAGGTCTCCGCTGGCGGGGTGCCGAGGGCAGCCATGACATTACCCATGTGGTCGAGCGGTCGAATGCGGTAGTAGCCCGGCGTCAGCTCGAGGCCGCCCTTCCAGTCGACGTACCACTCGAAGGTCTCGGCATCGCTGACGAGACCCTGCTCGTGCAGCCTGAGTGCCACAGTCTCCAGCGTGTCATCGGCCAGCACGGTGAAGTTCTCGTACAGCCCGGGGTCGCCGGCCGGATTGAGCCGCTCGGTGAGCCGATACCAGGTGAGTCCGGTCGACACGATGGTTGCGAGTCCGACGAGCAGCGCTATCCAGACGACCCACCGCAATGGCCGGAACGAGCGTCGAGACGGCTCGACGACCACACCCCCCGTTGCGTCAGGATCGTCCCACGGGTCGGCGTGCCAGCGCGACTCATCGACGTGCGTCATGGCTGGTCCGCTCGATCGGGCAGACCGGGGCGCCCGCCGTCGAGCCAGTGCTGCAGCATCACGGCCGCCGCGACCTTGTCGATCGAGCCTCGCTGATCGCGTGCACGCGTCCCGGCAGCACGCATCGCCTGCTGCGCAGTGACCGTGGTCCGGCGCTCGTCGAAGGTGAGGACGGGCACATCGACCACGGTAGCCAACGCCTCCGACTCAGCGACGGCAGCGCGGGCCGCCGGACCCATCGAGCCATCCATGTTCAGCGGCAGTCCGACGACCACCACCTCGGCCTCCTCCTCGGCGACGAGATCCGCGATGGCTCGGTGGTCGCGGGGCGTCGACCCCGAGCGCTGCAGGACGACGAGAGGCGAGGCGAGCGTCCCGCTTCGGTCGCTCACTGCGACCCCCACACGCCGCGTTCCGAGGTCGATCCCGAGTGCCCTCATCGGCTCTCGCTCACGCTGAGCTTCCCTGGTCGCCCGTGCATGTCAGGACCGTGCCGCTGCCTCCGCGATGCGCAGCGCCTCGTCGAGTCCGGCGGGATTCTTCCCCCCCGCTGTGGCAATGTCGCCCTTGCCGCCGCCACCGCCGCCGACCGCCTTGGCGGCATCGCGGATGAGGTCGCCCGCAACACGTCCCGAGGCCGGCGCCACGGCAGCGACGAGCGAGACGCCGCCCGAGTCGGAAATCCCGCCGAGCACCACGATGTCGACGCCGCGCTGGCGGACGGCCACTGCAAGATCGCGCAGGTCGTTCGGCGCGAGGCCATCGACACGCGTGACGACGACGCCCGACGAGGCGTGCCCAGCCAGTTCCTCGGCCCGTCCCGCCGCCAACCGACCACGGAGTGCCTTCAGTTCGTCCTGTAGCGACTTGATCTCGTCGAGGCGACGCTGCACGCCGCTCACCAGATCGTCGGCAGGCACGCCGACGAGCCGTGCAGCCTCGGCGACCTGGGCACTTTCGCGCTGCAGCAGTCGGACCGTGTTGGTGCCCGTCGTTGCCTCGACACGTCGGAGGTTGCTGCCGATGCTGCTCTCCGACACCACCTTGATGGTGCCGATGTCGCCCGCTGCGCGGACGTGGGTTCCGCCGCAGAGTTCGATCGAGCTGCCGACCTCGAGGACGCGGACGATGTCGCCGTACTTGTCGCCGAAGAACGCAATGGCGCCGAGTGCAGCGGCCTCGTCCTTCGTAGTCTCGAACACGCGTGCCGTTGCGTTCGCCAGCACCTCCGCGTTGGCAATGTCCTCGATGCGCCGGAGCTCGTCGTCGGTGACCGCCGAGAAGTGACTGAAGTCGAATCGGAGCCGGTCGGGGCCGACCAGTGAGCCCGCCTGCTTGACGTGCTCGCCGAGCACCTTTCTCAACGCGTAGTGGAGGAGGTGCGTGCCCGTGTGATTCCGTCGTATCGCCGCCCGTCGCTCGGTGTCGATCGACGCCACCACCCTCGCTCCTGGCTCGATCTCGCCGTTCACACGAGCCACGTGACGGCGCAGCCCGGGCAGCGCATAGGTGGTGTCGAGCACCTCGGCGAGGCCGCCATCGGCGCGGATCAACCCGGTGTCGCCCACCTGACCGCCAGCCTCGGCATAGAACGGAGTGCAGTCGAGGAAAACCTCGACCGTGCCCTCTTCGCTGCCGGGCAGCACGGCGACGACCGTGGCCTCGCAGGCATCCTCGGCATAGCCGACGAACGTGGTGATGCCGTGCCGCTCGACGATCTCGCGGTATGCCTCGAGGCGCTCGTCGTCGTTGCCACCGCCCTTGCGCGCTGCCTTGGCGCGCTCGCGCTGCGCCGTCATCTCGGCATCGAATCCAGCTCTGTCAACCGCCACTCCGCGCTCGCCGGCGATCTCCTCGGTCAGCTCGAGCGGGAACCCGTAGGTGTCGTGCAGGAGGAATGCCGTGCGTCCCGGCAGGCTCGAGGTGCCGTCCTCGAACTCGCCCTCGAGGATCGACAGGCCGTTCTTCAGCGTCTGGCGGAAGCGCTCTTCCTCCCTCGTCAGCACGCCGAGCACGAAGTCTCGGTTCTTTGCCACATCGGGGTAGGCGTTCCCCATCACGCTGATCGCCGTCTCGGCGAGCGTCGGCATCACGAGCCGGTCGGTGCCGAGCAGGTACGCGTACCGGACAGCCCGGCGGATGATGCGCCGCAGCACATAGCCGCGACCCTCATTGCTGGGGTAGACGCCATCGCTGACCAGCATCGTGCTGCTGCGGGCGTGCTCGGCGAGCACCCGCATGGCGAAGCTCTCGCGGTGGTCGTAGTCGCCGGCGACGTACTGCTTGCCCGTGAGCCGGCACGCCGACTCGATGAGCGGCAGCATCAGGTCGGTCTCCCAGACCGCATCGACACCCTGCACAAGGCACAGGATGCGCTCGAGCCCAGCACCGGTGTCGATCGACGGCTTGGGCAGCGGCGTACGCGTGCCGTCGGGGCCCTGGTTGAACTGCATGAAGACCAGGTTCCAGAACTCCATGAAGCGGTCGCCGTGGGGATCGCCGAGCGGGCCGCCCTCGGGTCCGAATGCGGGGCCTCGGTCGATGTGGATCTCGCTGCACGGACCGCAGGGACCGGTGTCGCCCATCTGCCAGAAGTTGTCCTTGTCGCCGAGCCGCTGGATGCGGCTCATCGGCACGCCGACTTCCTCGTGCCAGATCGCCTCTGCCTCGTCATCGCTGTCGTGCACCGTGATCCAGAGACGGTCACCGTCGAAGCCGAAGCCCTCGGTGACGAGCTCCCAGCTCCATGAGATGGCGTCGCGCTTGAAGTAGTCGCCGAACGAGAAGTTGCCGAGCATCTCGAAGAACACGAGGTGGCGCTTGGTGCGGCCGACGTCGTCGAGGTCGTTGTGCTTGCCGCCTGCCCGAGCGCACTTCTGGCTGCTCACCGCCCGGGAGTACGGCGCCACTTCGTCACCGAGGAAGTACGGCTTGAACGGCACCATTCCCGCCACCGTGAACAGCACCGTGGGATCGTGCGGGATGAGACTCGCCGAGGGAACGGCCGTGTGGCCCTTGCCGACGAAGTAGTCGATGAACGTGGAACGGAGCTGGTCGGCGGACGTCGGCGGCGTGGCCATAGGGACCCGATGCTACCGATACCCGCCGCGCAGCCGCCGACTGCGGGTCCCAGTTCGAGACGGGCTGTGTCCTTTGCGGGAGGGCATCGTGACGCTAGGTTGCCGCTCCATGGCAGTCGACATTCACGAGTGGATCTCCTTCGAGGAGGACAAGTTCCAGCGGACGTGGGTCTTCGACGCGACATTCCTCCGCAGCAAGTGGCGCTGCATCTACGGCGACGGGTGCAAGGGCATCCTCGATGCCGATGCCACCGACATGGTGCAGGGATGCTGCAGCTATGGCGCGCACTTCATCGACGACGAAGATGTCCAGACGGTCGTCGATGCCTCGGCACGGCTGAAGCCCCACCAATGGCAGTTCATGAAGCAGGGTCGCGCCAAGGGCATCCTCGGCAGCGAGGACGGCGTCACCACTACTCGCGTCTACAAGGACGCCTGCATCTTCCTCAACCGACCCGACTTCGAGGGCGGTGCGGGATGCGCGCTCCACGTCGCTGCGCTCGAGGCCGGTGAGCGTCCGATGGACTGGAAGCCCGATGTGTGCTGGCAGGTCCCGCTCCGCTTCGACGAGACCACCGACGACAACGGGTACATCACCAGCACCCTGCGCGAGTGGAAGCGCCGCGACTGGGGGGCGGGCGGCGAGGACTTCCACTGGTGGTGCACCGAGACCGACGAGGCCTTCGATGGCCGCCAGCCGGTGTACAAGTACCTGCGCGACGAGATCGTCGAGATCATCGGCCAGGACATCTACGACCAGCTCGTCGAACTGCTCGAGCGCCCACGCTGGACGCCACTGCCCCACCCAGCCGTCCGACGCTGACCTCCCCCGGTCGCAGGCCACTCCCACTGGGAGCGATCGACCGCCAGCGGGGCGTCAGCGATTCGCGGACGCTGTCATTCGCTTGTACGCCAGTCGGCGCTCCTCGAGGCCGAGATAGCGCTTGCGGATGCGAATTGCCTTGGGGGTGACTTCGACCAGCTCGTCGTCGGCGATCCACTCGATCGCCGTCTCGAGCGTGTGGATCCTCGGCGCCGCCAGTTTGGTCGCATCGTCGTGGCTGTGGGTTCGGATGTTGGTCTTCTCCTTCGCCCGCACGGCGTTGACCACCATCTCGTCGTTGCGGGCGTTCTCGCCCACCACCATGCCCTCGTACACGTCGTCGCCCGGCTGGACGAACAGCTCGCCGCGCTGCTGGAGATTGTCGAGCGCGTAGGCCGTGACCTGGCCCTGACGGTCGGCAATCATGGCGCCGCCGGTACGCGTCGGCAGGTCGCCCGCCCATGGCGTCCATCCGGCGTGGTGCTGGTGCATGAGGGCGGTGCCGCGGGTGGCGGTGAGGAGCATCGAGCGGAACCCGATCAGGCCACGGCTCGGGCACTCGAAGGTGACGATCGTTCGGCCGGTGTCGCCGGGGCGAAGATCGGTGACACGTCCCTTTCGCGGGGCGAGTTCCTGGGTGACCGTGCCGACGTGCTCGTCGGGGACGTCGCAGACACCGCGCTCGAGCGGCTCGAACCGCTGGCCGTTCACGACCTTGGTGATGACCTCAGGCCTGCTGACCTGCAGCTCGTAGCCCTCTCGGCGCATCGTCTCGATGAGCACCGCCAGCTGCAGCTCACCACGTCCGGCAACGTCCATGACGTCGGCACTGTCGGTGGGGTGAAGGCGGATGCTCACATTGCCGAGCACCTCTCGCTGGAGACGGTCGATGAGGTGTCGACTCGTCAGGTACTTGCCGTCGCGTCCGGCGAATGGCGAGGTGTTCACGCCGAAGCTCATCCGCAGGACGGGCTCGTCGACGATGAGCCGCGGCAGCGCGTGAGGCGACTCGACCGACGCGATGGTGTCGCCGATCTCGACCTCCGGGAATCCGGCCACGACGAACAGGTCACCGGCCCTCAGCTCCTCTGCCTCGGCCCGGCCGACGCCCGAGAACTCCATCAGCTGAGTGAGACGGCGCCGCAGCGGCGGCTGACCCTCGGCGAACTCCTCCTCGAGGAGGGCCACCGTCTCGCCGCGACGCCGCACGCCGTTCACGATGCGGCCGACGGCAAGCCGGCCCAGGTAGTCGCTCGCATCGAGGTTCGTGACGAGGGCCTGCAGCGGTGCGTCGGCGTCGCCCGTCGGAGCGGGAATCCGCTCGAGGATGGCATCGAGCAGCGGGCTCAGGTCGGCATCGGCGGA
>JBJOMQ010000017.1:0-20943 GCA_046052275.1 Actinomycetota bacterium
CGTCCGCACCCTCGCACAGGCCCACCGCGTGCTCTTCGACGGCACGCGCGCCACCGGCGTGCAGTACCAAGTCCGCGGCCGCCTGCACACGGCAATGGCGAAGGAGGTCGTGCTGTGCGGCGGCGCCTTCAACACCCCGCAGTTGCTGCAGCTCAGCGGAGTGGGCAATGCCGCCGAGCTCGAGCCGCTCGGCATCCGGATGGTGCACCACCTGCCCGCCGTGGGCGAGCACCTCCAGGACCACCTCGAGGTGTACGTGCAGCACGCCTGCACGCAGCCCGTGTCGCTCCAGCCGAGCCTGCAGATGTGGCGCCGCCCATTCATCGGGCTGCAGTGGCTGTTCCGCAAGGGCCCAGGGGCCAGCAACCACTTCGAGTCAGGCGGCTTCGCGCGCAGCAATCCCTCAGAGCGCTATCCGAACCTGATGTTCCACTTCCTCCCGATCGCCGTCCGCTACGACGGCAGCGCCCCCGCCGGCGGGCACGGCTTCCAGGTGCACATCGGGCCGATGTACTCCGACTCGCGGGGCTCAGTGAAGATCACCTCCGCCGATCCGAAGGCCAAGCCGGCCCTGCGCTTCAACTACCTCAGCACCGACCAGGACCGTCGCGAGTGGGTCGAGGCCATCCGCACGGCCCGGACAATCCTGGGCCAGCCGGCGCTCGCCCCATACAGCGGCGGCGAGATCTCCCCCGGCCCGGACGTTCGTACCGACGAGCAGATCCTCGACTGGGTGCGCCGGGACGGCGAGACCGCACTGCACCCGAGCTGCTCGTGCCGCATGGGGGCCGCCGACGACGACAGCGTGGTCGATCCGCTGTCGATGAAGGTGCACGGCCTCGACGGGATCCGCGTGGTCGACGCCTCGGCGATGCGCTACATCACCAACGGCAACATCTACGCACCGGTCATGATGATGGCCGAGAAGGCCGCTGACCTCATCCTCGGCAACACGCCCCTCGCGCCAGAGCAGGCGCCGTTCTACCGAGCCACCACCGCCTGAGCCGCTGTCAGTCGGCGTAGCCGGGCTCGTCCTCGTCGAGGATCTCCATCAGCGCGCGCAGGTGCAGGTCGCAGGCCGCCGGATAGTCGAACCACTGCTTGCACGTCAGCGACGCCACCTCGTCGGACAGCACCGAGAGCCGCTGCCCCGTGGAGAGCGCCAGCACCTGCACGTATGACGCCCGCTCGAGGTATTAGAGGTCTTCGAACGCCTCGGCCACCGAGTTGCCGATCACGAGCACGCCGTGGTTGCCCAGCATCAGCACGGCCTTGTCGTCGCCGAGCATGCGTGCCACCCGCTCGCCCTCTCCCCCGTCGAGGAACATGCCCCCGTAGTCGCGGTCGTAGGCGATACGGCCGTAGAAGCGACAGGCGTTCTGGTCGAGCATCTGGAATTCGTAGCCATCGAGACAGGCGAGCGCTGTTGTGTACGGCTGGTGCGTGTGGAGGGCCACCTTCGCCCGCGGCAGGAGTCGATGAAGATTCGAGTGCAGGTGCCATGCGGTCGGGTCCGCCCTCGGGTCGACGCGATCGGCCGCTGCGCCAGCACTCTCGAGTCGTACGAGTGAACTGGCGCGCACGCGAGAGAAGTGCGCGCCGATCGGGTTCATCAGGAAGTGCTGCTCGTCGCCCGGAATCACCGCGCTGAAGTGATTCGCCACCGACTCGTGCCAGTTGAAACGCGCCGTCCACCTGAACGCAGCGGCGAGTTCGCGACGCAGCGACGCCTCGGCGCCGGTCACGACAGCTCTTCGGGGAAGCCTGGGGCGCGCAGGTCGGTGCCGAGTGCATCCTCGAGCAGTTTGACGACCTGGCTCGACCACGCACTGCCGCCGTACTGCGAGCGAGCACGGATGAACGTCTGCAGTGTGTGACTGGCAAGGTCGAGCGGCACCCCGAAGCGACGCCCGAACTCCATCGCAAATCCGAGGTCCTTCACTGCGAGATCCATCGTGAAGTTGATGTTGTAGCTGCCGTTCAGAATGACCTGGCTCTCGGTCTCGTGCACGAAGCTGTTGCCCGACGAGTTCAAGATGGCGTGGAACGACTTGGTGAGGTCGAGTCCGCCCCGCTTGGCCAGCATCAGCGCCTCGCCCGCAGCGACGAGATGGATGAAGGCCAGCATGTTGGTGATCACCTTGATGACTGCGGCGCTTCCGAGCGGCCCCATGTGCAGCACGGGACTGCCGATGACACCGAGGAGTTCGGCATGCTCGCGGTAGAGATCCTCGTCACCACCGACGAGCACGGTGATGTCGCCGGCAGCGGCCTTGTGCACACCGCCTGTCACGGGCGACTCGAGTACCCGAACGCCGCGCCCGGCGCAGATCTCCGCGAGCCGCAGCGTCTCCTCCTGGTCGTTGGTGCTGTTGTCGATCCACGTGCCCCCCTTGGCGAGACCGGCGAGGATTCCGTCAGGCCCGCACAGCACCGCCTCGATGACGCGAGGGGACGGAAGGCAGGTGAACACGACATCGCTCGCTGCGGCGACGTCCTTGGCGGTGTCTGCCCAGTGCGCCCCCTCCGCGATCAGCTGCGAGGCGAGGTCCTTGTTGATGTCGGTCACCGTCACGGAGTGACCCGCCTTGAGCAGGTTGTGGGCGAGGTGGAAGCCGAGGTTGCCGAGGCCGATGTAGCCGACGCGGGCGGGAGTCGAGGTCATGGGATTCCTTTCAGGGTTGGCGGACCGCAACGCTGCGGTCGCGCCGATGGGCTGTCGATTCGGGGAGTGGAAGGGCAAACGGGCCGAGAATACGCAACCGGCGGGCTGCATGCCCCGTGATGGGACAGCAGCCCGCCGGTCGCACGGCGTCAGGGCGCTGGAGCGCCCGGGGAGGTCAGCTGAGCCAGGTCTGCCAGACGGCGCTGTTCTCGTCGACCCACTTCTGGGCTGCATCGGCCGGGGTCATGCCATCGCCGTCCATGTAGGCGGCGATCGCAGCCTGCTGCTCGGTGCTGATGCTGAGCTTCTGCAGCAGCGCGAACACCTGTGCGTTCTTCGCCTCGAGGCCGGCGTTGGCCGCCTTGTAGAGCAGGTCGACCGGATAGTCGCAGTTGTACATGCCGTCACCGGCCGCCGCCGAGGCGATGCACTCGTCGGTGACGTCGGGCAGCTTCACCTCGACCAGCTCGACTCGCGACTGCTTCCAGTGCGGCTTCCACAGCTGCATGAGCACCGGCTTCTGGTCGGCGATCGACTGGTCGATGGCGGTGAGCAGCGCCGCCTCGGAGCCGGCCACCACGTACTTCAGCGGCAGCTCGAGGTTGGCGATGATCTGCTCGTCATACGTGACGTAGCTGGGATCGCCCATCAGGAACTGGCCGAGGTCGCCGGTCTCGGCGGTGGCGAACAGCTTCGCCAGCTCGGGATCCTTGAATCCCTCCCACGTGGCGAGCTCGGGGTGCTGGTCGACGATGAACTTCGGCACGTACCAGCCGATCTTCGCCTCCGGACCCAGCAGGCCGAGGTCGACCACCGACTGCTTGCCGGTGATGTAGGTCTCGTAGTCAGCGGCGTGGCCCGACGGCCACACCTCGAGCGTGACGTCGATGCTGCCATCGTCGAGGCCCACCCACGTGGCGTTCTCGTCGATCTCGAGCAGTTCGACAGGAGTGCCGAGCTCGCACTCGATGACGATCTTGGCCACGTTGGCGTTGGCGATCGATCCGGACCACGGGTTGACGGCGATCACGATCGGATCACCGCTGGTCTCGCAGGCCTCGCCGCCGGATGTGCCGTCCGAGCCGCTGTCACCCGATTCGCTGCCGCAGGCCGACAGGCCAAGGCCCAGCGCTGCGCCGACGAGGAACACCCGGCGCGTGATGGACGTTCTGGTCATCTCTTCCCCCCTTGTGTCGCCGTGCTGTCACGGCCCCACGACTGTGTCAGGCGATCGAGCATGATCGCCAGCAGCACGATACTCACTCCGCCGCCCACGCCTTGGCCAAGCTTGATGTTGGGCTTGGCGGTGGCCTCGTAGGCGACCAAGCCGAGCGCGCCGGCACCGACGAGGGCGGCGATGATCACCGTCGCCAGCACCATCAGCAGCGTCTGGTTGATGCCGAGCAGGATCGCCCGACGGGCGAGCGGCAACTGCACGAGCCGCATCTCCTGGCGGCTGGTGGCGCCGAAGGAGACGGCCGCCTCTCGCGGCGCCCAGGCAACCTCGCGCATGCCGAGTGCAGTGAGGCGGATGCACGGCGGCACGGCGTAGATGACGCAGGCCACGACGCCGGCAGCCCGGCCGACCGAGAACAGGAACACCACCGGCAGCAGGTAGACGAACTGTGGCAGCACCTGGGCGATGTCGAGCAGCGGCCTCAGCAGCCGCTCGACCCGGTCGCTCCGGCCGGCCAGGATGCCGAGCGGCATGGCGATCACCACGCTGATGGCGATCGCAACGATCACCTGGCTGAGCGTGTCCATCGCCAGGTCCCACATCGCGACCTCGCCCGTGCCACCGGGGATCCCGCCCATCGCGCCGATCGCCAGCAGGCACGCACCCATCAGCGCGGCCAGTCGCCACGCGCCACTGAGCCAGCCGGCGAAGGCGAACCCCACGACGACCAGCAGCCACGGCATCCACACAAGAAGGTCCTTCAGCGGCTCGAGTACGCGGATCACGAGCAGGTCGCTGATCGACTGCGTGCCGCCGATCAGCGGCACGCCGCTGCGAAGGTTCGACTGCACCCAGTCCACTGCAGCGTCGACGGGCGATGCGATGTCCCACGAGAGCCACGCCGGCCACTCGCCCCAGCCGGCGAGCCGGGCCAGCACGGCCGCCGCGACGGCGGCACCCGCCATCGCCGCCGCAGCCCGAAGGCCACCCATCGCCGGCGGCCTGCGCCGCTGTCCGGTCGACATCCGGTCGAGCGCTACGGCCAGCAGCACGATGCCGAGGCCGGCCGCCATCGCTGCGCCAACCTGCTGCTTCTGCAGCGCCGACAGCACGTCCTGGCCGAGGTCGCCCGTGCCGAGCAGCGATGCGAGCACGACGATGGCGAACGCCATCATGATCACCTGGTTGAGGCCCAGCAGGATGCTGCGACGCGCCATCGGCAGCTGCACCTTCACGAGCTGCTGCCACGAGGTGGCGCCGAACGACTGCGCCACCTCGTTCGACACCACCGGGACCTGGCGGATGCCGAGGTTGGTGAGTCGGACAGCTGGTGGCAGCGCGTAGATGACCGTGGCCATGACGGCCGGCGGCACCTGCAGGCCGAACGCCACCTGCAGCGGGCTGAAGTAGACGAAGGCCGGCATCACCTGAGCCGTGTCGAGGATGACGCGCACGATGCGCTCGGCTCGGTCTGATCGTGCAGTGAGGATGCCGAGCGGCACGCCGATGACCAGCGCGATCGCCACTGCCACGAGCATGATCGACAGCGTCAGCATGGCCAGATCCCAGTCGGCGATGAGCCCCACCCCGACGAGCGCTGCCGCGGCCGAGACGCCGGCCCGCACGCCGCCCGTCCGCCAGCCGATAGCACCTCCGAGCGCAATGACTCCCGGCCACTCGAGCAGTGCCAGCAGCGACTCGACGCGCTCCACCGACCAGGTGAGCACGCTGCTCACCGGATTGAGGAACCAGGTGAACACCGGCGATGACTCGCGGTTAAAGACCGTCCACGTGTACCGGTCCTGCATCCACTCCTGCAGGCCGAGGTCCCACCACGACGGCACATCGGCCGGCAGCACCACGGCCGCCACCGCCAGTGCCGCGAACACGGCAAGCCCTGCGATGCGACGCGCTCGCCGCGCGCGCTCGATGTCGTCGGGCAGTGCCGACGGCAGCGAGTCGAGCACGGCCGTCACGCCTCGCCCACCGTCAGGGTCACGATTCGTCGCCCACTGCAATCACGCGCAGCACCCCGGCCCGGTCGATGCTCCCCACCACCCGGCCATCGGCCACCACACGGACCGGCAACTCGCTGGCGGCGACGAGCGGCAGCACGTCGCGAACCTTCGCCGTCGGAGCGACCTCTCCGGCGGCGCTGCCGTCGAACGGCGGTCCCATCACGGCGCTCACCGGCACGACATGCGACCGCGGAACATCGCGAACGAAATTGGCCACGTACTCGTCGGCCGGCTGCAGCACGACCTCGGCCGGCGTGCCGACCTGCACGAACCTGCCATCGCGCATGATCGCGATGCGATCGCCCAGTCGCAGCGCCTCGGACAGGTCGTGGGTGATGAACATCATGGTGGTGCGCACCTCGCTGCGCAGCCTGATGACCTCATCCTGCATCTCGCGTCTGATGAGCGGGTCGAGCGCCGAGAACGGCTCGTCGAAGAGCATGATGTCGGGGCCCGTGGCAAGCGCCCGGGCCAGGCCGACTCGCTGCTGCTGGCCGCCGCTCAGCTGGTGGGGGCGATACGAGTCCATGCCCGGGAGCCCGACCAGTTCGAGAGTCCGCGCCGCCCGCTCGCGCCGCTCGGCCCGGTCGACGCCGCGCAGTTCGAGTCCGAAGGCGACGTTGTCGGCGAGGGTGCGGTGCGGCAGCAGCCCGAAGTGCTGGAACACCATCGACACCCTGTGGCGGCGGATGTCGAGCAGTTGCTCGTCGTCGGCCGCCGTGACGTCGACGCCGCCGATGGCGACCGTGCCCGACGTGGGCTCGATCAGCCGGGTGATGCAGCGGATCAGGGTGCTCTTGCCACTGCCCGACAGCCCCATGACGACGAACACCTCGCCGGGGGCGACATCGAGGCTGACATCGCGCATTGCCACCACGTTCCCGGTGCGGGCCTCGAGTTCGGCGCGCGGCAGGTCGGCGTCGGGAGATCCCACCAGCCGCTCCGCACGCGGCCCGTACACCTTCCACAGATCCCGCACGGAGATCATTGCTGCAGCGCTTGTCGTCACCCACGCCCCCCACGGCCGGCTCTGGCGGAGTGTAGACCGGCCCTTCGACGGGCTGGGGACGTCCCTGCGACGCATATCGGACGCCGTCACTGCGTGCGCGACAATCGCCGGGTGACCGATCTCCCCTCGTCAGCCCGCGCTGTCGTCATCGGCGGCGGCATCGTCGGGTGCTCCACCGCGTATCACCTCGCCGCACTCGGCTGGACCGACACCGTGCTCATCGAGCGGCACATGCTCACGTCGGGCAGCACGTTCCACGCCGCAGGCCTCGTCGGGCAGTTGCGCACGAGCGCCAACATCACCCAGTTGCTCGGCAACTCCGTCGACCTCTATCGCCGTCTCGAAGCTGAGACCGGCCAGGCGACCGGCTGGAAGATGAACGGCGGCCTGCGCCTCGCGTGCAATGAAGAACGGTGGACCGAGGTGAGGCGTCAGGCCACCACTGCGAAGAGCTTCGGCCTCGAGATGCACCTGCTCTCACCCCGGGAGGCGCAGGAACTGTGGCCGATCATGGAGGTGCACGACGTCGTCGGCGCCGCCTTCTTGCCCACCGACGGCCAGGCAAGCCCGAGCGACATCACGATGGCCCTCGCCAAGGGCGCGCGGATGCGGGGCGCCACGATCAGCGAGCAGACCGAGGTGCTGTCGATCGAGGTCTCCGACGGCGCGGTTCGTGCTGTCGTCACCGACCGAGGCCGCATCGAATGCGAGAAGGTGGTGCTGTGCTGCGGACAGTGGACGCGCGAACTCGCTGCCTCCATCGGGGTCAGCGTGCCGCTCGTCTCCGTCGAGCACCAGTACGTCATCACCGAGCCGTTCAGCCCGGAGGTGCCGCGCACGCTGCCCACGCTCCGCGATCCCGACCGGCTCACCTACTACAAGGAAGAGGTCGGCGGCCTCGTGATGGGCGGCTACGAGCCCAACCCGATCCCCTGGGCAGTGCGGGGCATTCCACGTCCGTTCCAGTTCCAGCTGCTCGACAGCAACTGGGAGCACTTCGCGCCCACCATGGAGCTCGCCATCGGGCGCGTCCCGGCACTTGCGAGCACCGGCATCCGCCAGCTCATCAACGGACCCGAGAGCTTCACGCCCGACGGCAACTTCATCCTCGGAGAGGCCCCCGAGGTGCGGAATGTGTTCGTCGGCGCCGGCTTCAACGCCTTCGGCATCGCTGCTGGCGGCGGCGCCGGCCAGGCGCTCGCCGAGTGGGTGCACGACGGCGCGCCCCCCTACGACCTGTGGGTGGTCGACCTCCGCCGCTTCGGCCGTCCTCACCGCGACACCGACTGGACTCGCACACGCACCCTCGAGGCCTACGCCAAGCACTACACGATGGCGTGGCCATTCGAGGAGCACCGCAGCGGACGGCCGGCGCGCACCTCTCCGCTCTACGAGCGGCTCACCAGCCGAGGGGCCTGCTTCGGCGAGAAGCTCGGGTGGGAGCGCCCCAACTGGTTCGCCGATGCATCGCTCGGCGAGGAGCCCCGCGACACCTACTCATTCGGACGCCAGAACTGGTTCACTGCCGTTGGCCGCGAGCATCGGGCCTGCCGCGAGGCGGCCGTGGTGATCGACCAGTCGAGCTTTGCCAAGTACACGGTGAAGGGCCCCGATGCCGGCGCCGCCCTCGACTGGCTGTGTGCCAACGACGTCCGCAAGCCCGTCGGATCGCTCACCTACACCCAGATGCTCGACGACCGCGGCGGAATCCAGTGCGATCTCACCGTGGCGCGCATCGCCGACGACGAGTTCTATGTGGTCACCGGCACCGGGTTCGCCACCCACGACCTCGACTGGATCCAGCGAGGCATTCCCAGCGGCAGCAATGCCCAGGTCGTCGACGTCACCTCGGCCTGGGCCGTGCTGTCGTTGATGGGCCCGCAATCGCGCAGCATCCTCTCGGCTGTGTCGAGTGCGGACTCGCCGGCGCTCGACAACGACTCGTTCCCGTTCGGCACGTGGCGCACCGTCGGAATCGCCGGCTGCCCGGTGCGCGCACTTCGGATCACCTACATGGGCGAGCTCGGCTGGGAACTCCACTTCGCCGTCGAGTATGCGCCCCGCGTCTACGACGCGCTCGTTGCCGCCGGCGAGCCGCTCGGCCTCGTCAACGCCGGCTACCGGTGCATCGAGAGCACGCGGCTCGAGAAGGGCTACCGCGCGTGGGGCAGCGACATCGGACCCGACCACACCCCCCTCGAGGCTGGCCTGCGCTGGGCGGTGAAGCTGACGTCGGACATCGACTTCAGGGGCCGCTCCGCACTCGTGCAGCAGTCAGCCACGGGGCTTCGCAAGCTGCTCGCCGGGTTCGCTGTCGATCCCAGTGTGGTGCTGCTCGGCCGCGAGACGATCTTCCGCGACGGCGAACGCGTCGGCTGGCTCACCAGCGGCGGCTTCGGCTACACCGTGCAGCGCTCGCTCGGCTACGGCTACATCCGCCGTTCGCTCGAGCAGGGCGGGGTCGACCCGGCATGGGTGCTCGCCGGCTCCTACGAACTCGAGGTCGCCGGCGAACGCGTGCCTGCCGAGGTATCGCTGCGCCCATTCCACGATCCGACCAACTCGAGGGTGAAGTCCTGACATGAGCGCAACGTCCAGCAGCCCCGCAGCAACGGGCGGCAGGCCCGACCGGGCTCGCATCGTCATCATCGGCGGCGGCATCCTCGGCTGCAGCATCGCCTACTGGCTCACCAAGATGGGCGAGACCGACGTCGTGCTGCTCGAGCAGCACCAGCTCACCGACGGCGCGACATGGCACGCAGCCGGCCTCGTCGGCCAGCTGCGCTCGTCGCGCAACACCACGCGCATGCTCGAGCAGTCGGTCGAGATGTACCGCGGTCTCGAAGCCGAGACCGGCCAGGCCGTCGACTGGCACGAGACCGGAAGCCTTCGCCTCGCGTGCTCACCCGAGCGCGTGAAGGAACTCCGCCGACTTGCCACAATGGCGAAGAGCTTCGGACTGCCGATGGAGGTGATCTCCCCCGACAGGGCCCAAGAACTCTTCCCGCTGATGAGCACGACCGACGTGCTCGCTGCGGCGTTCCTCCCCACCGACGGGTACATCGACCCGGCATCCGTGACGATGGCGATCGCCCGCGGCGCCCGCAACCGGGGAGCCCGCATCGCCGAGTTCACACGCGCCGCGCGGATCACTGTCGACGGCCGGCGCTGCACCACGATCCACTGGGAGGGCACCCACGAGCGCGCCGGTGAGGCCGGCACCATCGAGTGCGACATGGTGGTCAATGCGGCCGGCATGTGGGGCCTCGAGGTCGGCCGCATCGCAGGCGCCCGAGTGCCGGCGCTCGCCGTCGAACACCAGTATCTGCTGAGCGGCCCCATTGAGGGCTACACGCCTGTCGAACTGGGACGCATGCCAACGATGCGCGACCCCGATCATCTCGTCTACTACAAGCCCGACGGCCCCGGGCTGCTCGTGGGCGGCTACGAGCCCGACACGATCCCGTTCGGCACCGACGGCATCCCATGGCCCTTCCGACGGCAGCTCTTCGACGAGAACTTCGACCGCTTCGCGCAGCTCGGCGAGCTCGCCACGAAGCGGACGCCGTGCCTCGAGCAGGCCGGCATCCGCAAGCTCGTCAACGGGCCGATCCCCTACTCGGCTGACGCCGACTTCGTGATGGGCCGCGTTCCCGAGCTCGACAACTATTTCGTCGCCACCGGATTCCTGTACGGCATCGCTGCCGGCGGTGGCGCCGGAAAGATGATGGCCGAATGGATGCTCGAGGGACGTCCATCGCTCGACCTGTGGCCTCTCGACGTGCGGCGCTTCTCGTTCCACCACACGACGCGCCACTACATGGGCACGCGGATGGTCGAGCTGTACGCGCATCACTACAAGCTCGCCGCGCCGGGCTCGGAGAAGATGACGGCTCGCGGCATCCGCACCAGCCCGCTCCACGGCCGTCTCGCCGCGCAGCGGGCTGTCTTCGGCTCGCGCGGCGGTTGGGAACGTCCGAACTGGTTCGCCCCTGAGGGAATCGAACCCGTCGACCGTCCGTCGTTCGACGAGCCGAACTGGTTCCCGCACGTTGGCGCCGAGGCGCGCGCCATCCGCAATGGCGTGGCGCTCGTCGACCAGACCTCGTTCGCCAAGTTCGAGATCACCGGCCCGCGGGCACTCGAGACCGTCCAGCGGCTCAGCGTGTGCGACATGGACACCCCAGTCGGCGCCGCCGTGTACACCCAGTTCTGCAACGAACGCGGCGGCATCGAGTGCGACCTCACGCTCACCCGCACGGCACGGGATGCCTGGTATGTCGTCACCGGCGCCGCCTTCGGCGCCCACGACATGGGCTGGGTCGAGTCGCATGCGCCGGCCGAGGGCGTGGTGGTGCGCGATGTCACGTCAGCGAGGGCCGTCATCAACCTCTGCGGCCCGCTCAGCCGTACCGTCCTCGGCCGCGTCGCCGAGGACGACATCGGCAGCGCGGCATTCCCCCATGCCACCGGGCGGATGCTCACCATTGGGTCGGCCCCCGTGCTGGCGCTGCGGATCGGCTACCACGGCGAGCTCGGCTGGGAGCTGCACATCCCCACCGAGTACGCGGCGCACGTGTACGACGTGCTGCTCGATGCCGGGAGCGACCTCGGCATCGTCAATGCCGGCTACCGCGCCATCGACACGCTGCGGATGGAGAAGGGCTATCTCTACTGGAGCACCGACATCACGCCGGACACCTCGCCGTGGGAGGCGGGCCTCGGATGGCGAGTCGACCTCGGCAAGCGCGAGTTCATCGGCCGAGACGCGCTCGCAACCCTTCGCGAGAAGGGCCCTGCGCGGCGCCTGTGCACGTTCACGCTCGAGCGGATGGCATACCCCGTGAGCGGCGAGGCGATCATGGTCGCCGGCGGAGACGGCTCGGTCGTGGGCTTCACCACCAGCGCCAACTTCGGACACACGGTCGGCAAGCCGGTTGCGTACGGCTACATCCCCACCGGCCTGCTCGACACGGTGCCCGACGACGGCTGGGTGATCGAGGTCTACGGCGAGGCGATTCCCGCTGTCCGCCACCGCCGCCCCCTCCACGACCCGTCGAACTCACGGCTCAAGTCGTAGGCGGCGGCGCGTCGCGCAGTGGGCAGCGGCAAGAATGAGGCCATGAGCGATCCCAACCTCGCCGGCGCGCTGGCCCGGGCCGGACTGCCCGCTGACGCGCCGACCTCACGCCTCGCCGGACTCACGAACGTCAACTACCTCGTCGACGGACCCGCTGGCCGAGTGGTGCTGCGAATCCCGGGTGCTGGCACGAGCGAGTACATCAACCGCCGCACCGAGGAGCACGCAGCACGTGCCGCAGCCGCTGCCGGCGTGAATGCCGAGGTGCTCTTCTTCGACCCGTCCGACGGGCTGATGGTCACTCGGTTCGTCGACGGAGCCGCAACGATGAGCGCCGAACGCTTCCGCGACATCGAGGCCGTGCGTCGCGCCGGCCGGGCGTTCCGTGCCCTGCACACCACGTCGGCGCCGTTCGCTACCGACTTCGACCTCTTCGGCATGATCGACGACTATCGGAGGCTGCTCGCCGAGAAGGGTGCCGCCCTGCCGGATGGCTACGACCAGCTGCAGCGCAGCGCCGATGCCACTCGGGCTGCGCTCGAGGCGCGCCGGCGCCCGCTCGTGCCATCGCACTGCGATCCGCTCTGCGAGAACTTCCTCGACACCGGCGAACGGATGTACGTGATCGACTACGAGTACTCGGGCAACAACGACCCGATGTGGGACCTCGGCGACCTCTCGGTGGAGGGAGGCTTCGATGCCGCCCAGGACGACGCCCTGCTCGAGGCCTACTTCGGGGGCACGCCCCCGCCCGACGAGTACGGGCGGATGGTCGCCTACAAGGCGATGTGCGACCTGCTCTGGACGCTGTGGGGCGTGCTGCAGCATGCGAACGGCAATCCGGCCGACGACTTCTGGGCCTACGCGGTGGGCCGCTTCGAGCGCTGCGCATCGCTGATGTCGTCGGCCGGCTACGGGGCGCGCATCGCCGCCATCGCCGGCTGACCGGCTCGCCGGCCGACTGGGGATGTGCGCCGGAGCATGACAGCGGGCACGCCGCACTGCTACGATTCCACCATACGGACTAGTTCCACATCGTGGAAAAGGGGTGCCCATGAGTGACGACGATCTGGACCTGGCCTCGCTGCCCGACGACGAGCTCGTCACGCAGATGCACGAGGACCTCTACGACGGCCTGGCCCCCGAGATCGCCGAGGGCACGCTGATCCTGCTCGACCGCGGCTGGGGCCCCGACAAGGTGCTCAACGACGCCCTCGTCGAGGGAATGCGCATCGTGGGCATCGACTTCCGCGACGGGATCCTCTTCGTGCCCGAGGTGCTGCTGTCGGCCAACGCCATGAAGGCCGGGATGGAAATCCTCCGCCCCCTGCTCGCCGAGACGGGCGCCGAGCCGATCGGCAAGGTTGTCATCGGCACCGTGAAGGGCGACATTCACGACATCGGCAAGAACCTCGTCGCAATGATGCTCGAGGGTGCCGGCTTCGAGGTGATCGACCTCGGCATCAACACCGACGCCGACAAGTTCCTCGCTGCGCTCGACGAGCACAAGCCCGACATCCTCGGAATGTCTGCCCTGCTCACCACCACCATGCCGTACATGAAGGTGGTCATCGACACGCTCCAGGAGCGCGGACTCCGCGACAAGTACGTCGTCATGGTGGGCGGAGCGCCTCTCAACGAGGAGTTCGGCCAGGCGATCGGTGCCGACGCGTACTGCCGCGACGCTGCGATCGCCGCCGAGACGGCCAAGCAGCTCGTGTCGGCTCGCCGCGGCATGGCCGAGCCGCCGGGACCCTCTGTCGCCTGAGCGACGGCGATGAACCGGCCACTGGTGCTTGCGTGCGGCGCGCTCGTCGCTGAACTGCGCGCCGTGCTCGACGCTGACGGACTCGCCGACACCGTCGACGTGCACTACCTGCCGGCCAACCTTCACAACCGACCCGACGGCATCGTCCCCGCCCTCGAAGAGATGCTCGCGCAGCACGACCCCGACGGCATTCGCCCGGTGCTCGTGGCGTACGCCGACTGCGGCACCGGCGGCGGCCTCGACCGCCTCGTCGAGCGCAGGCCCAACCTGCGCCGCCTGCCCGGATCGCACTGCTACGAGTTCTTCGCCGGCTCGGCGACCTTCGCCCGCCTCCACGACGAGCAGCCCGGCACCTTCTACCTCACGGACTTCCTGGCCAAGCACTTCGACGCGCTGGTCTGGCAGGGGCTCGGACTCGATCGGCATCCGCAGCTGCGCGATGCCTACTTCGGCCATTACACGCGCGTCGTGCTGCTCTCGCAGGCAGACGGGTCATCGCTCGACACCGTCGTCGCCGCCGGCGAACGCGCCGCCCAGCTGTTGGGGCTCGAATTCGAGCACCACCCGGTCGGCCTCCATCAGTTCCGCGCCGCCATCGGAAAGGTTGCCTGATGCCCCGTCGGCCCTCCAGCGAAATCGTCGTCATCATGTGGCGCGACATCCCAGCCCAGATCAACGGACGCGACGGCGAGGCCAAGCATCAGGTGATGCTTCCCCACCGCTTCCAGAAGGCGATCGACCGGGCGGCAATGGTGGCCGGAAAGAAGACCGCCCAGGAGTACGTGGGCGAGTGGCGGCGCGCCAGCCACCCGGTCAGCGGCAATCTCGTCGAATGCGTCGAATCGACGGCGGCGAGCATCGAGCGCGAGTTCACCAATGAGCGCCTGCACGTGCTCGTCGACAACGGGGGCTGGGACCCCGCCTCACCCGAACAGGAGAAGTCACTATGACCGACACCGTCATCAGCTCGGCCACCAGGGAGGTGGTCATCGGTTTCGAGCGCCCATTCGTGATGATCGGCGAGCGGATCAACCCGACCGGTCGCAAGATGCTCGCCGAGGAGATGAAGAACGGCGACTTCAGCCGCGTCGAGTCCGATGCGCTCGCACAGGTCGCGGCCGGAGCGCACATGCTCGATGTCAACGCCGGCATCCCGCTCGCCGACGAGCCGGCGCTACTTGCTCGCGCCGTGCAGCTGGTCCAGTCGATCACCGACGTGCCGCTGTCGATCGACTCGTCCATCATCGCCGCCCTCGAGGCGGGGCTGTCGGTGTACAAGGGCAAGGCACTCGTGAACTCAGTCACCGGCGAGGACGAGGTGATGGAGCGCGTACTGCCGCTCGTCGCAAAGTACGGCGCCGCTGTCGTCGCCATCAGCAACGACGAGACGGGCATCAGTGAAGACCCCGACGTGCGCTTCGAGGTAGCCCGGAAGATCGTCAACCGCGCCGCCGACCACGGAATCCCCGCCAGCGACGTCGTCGTCGATCCCCTCGTCATGCCGATCGGAGCGATGGGAACGGCGGGCAGGCAGGTGTTCAGCCTGCTGCGCCGACTTCGCTCGGAGTTGAAGGTGAACACCACGTGTGGGGCCAGCAACGTCAGCTTCGGCCTCCCCAACCGCAACCACATCACCGGCACGTTCCTTGCCATGGCGATCTCGAACGGCATGACCTCGGCGATCATGAACCCGCTGCATGACGAGGTGAAGAACATGGTGATGGCCGCTGACGTGCTGTCGGGCAACGACCAGGACTGCATGGCCTGGATCCGCGCCAACCGCGACCCCGAGGCCGACGGCGGTGCCCGCGAGCGCCGCACCGGCGGCCGCCGCCGAGCCCAGTAGCGCCGACGTGCCCCGAGTCGTCTTCACCCCGTCGGGCCTCAACGGAGAGGTCGCCCCCGGCACCACGGTGCTGCAGGCGGCGCGCGACCTCGGCGTCGACCTCGACTCGGTGTGTGGCGGACGCGGCATCTGCGGACGCTGCCAGGTGGCGTTCAGCGACGGCTCGTTCCCGAAGTGGGCCATCGACAACGACGCCGAGTCACTGAGCCCGTTCGGCGATACCGAACGCGCCTACGACACACGGCGCGGGATGAAGCCCGACCGCCGACTCGGCTGCTGTGCGACGATCGACCGCGACGTGGTGCTCGACGTGCCGCCCGAGAGCCAAGTGCACCGCCCAGTCGTGCGAAAGCGCCTCGACATCGCCGATGTCGTGCTCGATCCGGCTATCGCACTGTGCTACCTCGAACTGCCCAAGAGCGTGCTCGGCGACGCGGCGTCGATGAGCGACCTCCTCATCGACGCCCTGCGCGTCGAGTTCGGCCGCACGGTCACCCATCTCGACCTCGGGGTCTTGCAGCGCGTGCACCACGCATTCGCAGGCGAGCAACGCGCCGCCACAGTCGCGGTCCGAGGCGACGCTGTGGTCGCAGTGTGGCCGGGATACGCAGAGCGAGCTGTCGGTGTCGCCGTCGACATCGGGAGCACCACCATCGCCGGCCACCTCTGCGACCTCACCACTGGCGAGGTCCTGTCGTCGGCAGGTCGGATGAACCCGCAGATCCGCTTCGGTGACGACCTGATGAGCCGCGTCTCCTACGTGATGATGAACCCGGGCGGCGACCGGCAGCTCACCGAGTCGGTCCGCAGCGCGCTGAACGACCTGATCGACGAGCTCTGCGACGAGGCTGGCGCTAACCACGACGACGTGCTCGACATCGTGCTCGTCGGCAATCCGATCATGCACCACGTCGTGGCAGGAATCGATCCGACGCCGCTCGGCCAGGCGCCCTTCACCCTGGCCACTGCCGACGCGATCTCGGTGCGCGCCCACGAGTTCGACCTGCGATGCCCCAATGCGCTCGTCTACCTGGCACCGTGCATCGCCGGCCACGTTGGCGCCGACACTGCAGCCGTGATCCTGAACGAGGGGCCGCATCGCTCGGCCGACATGCAGCTGGTCGTCGATGTCGGCACCAACGCCGAGATCGTGCTCGGCAGCGCCGACCGGCAGTTCGCCGCCAGCTCGCCCACCGGCCCCGCGTTCGAGGGAGCCCAGCTGAGCTGCGGCCAGCGCGCCACCGCCGGAGCGATCGAGCGCGTGCGCATCGACCGCGACACGCTGGAGCCGCGGTTCAAGGTGATCGGCTCCGAGCACTGGAGCAACGAGCCCGAGTTCGCCGACTCGGTTGCCGAACTCGACATCTCCGGTGTCTGCGGCTCGGGCATCATCGAGGTCATCGCCGAGATGTACCTCGCCGGCATCATCGACACCGATGGCGTCATCCAGGGCTCACTCGCCGAGCGAACGAGTCGAATCGTCGCAGATGGGCGAACCTTCTCGTACGTGCTGCACGAGGCCGGTGGCGTACGTCTCGCCATCACCCAGAACGACGTCCGCGCCATCCAGCTTGCCAAGGCCGCGCTGCGCGCCGGCATCGAGCTGCTCTACGTGCACGCAGGCGTCACCGAGGTGCACGACATCCGCCTCGCAGGGGCCTTCGGCAGCCACATCGATCCCGTGTATGCGCTGGTGCTGGGACTCGTCCCCGACTGCCCGGTCGACCGAGTGCGCTCGGTGGGCAATGCTGCGGGCGCCGGCGCCGTGCGCGCCCTGCTGTCGATGACCGCCCGTCGCGAGATGGAGGCCGCCGTGCGCAGCGTCACCAAGATCGAGACTGCGACGGAGCCCGAGTTCCAGTCGCAGTTCGTGGCCGCCATGGCCTTTCCCCATGCGTCAGCACCATCCACCCACCTGTCGGCGGCGGTCTCGCTCCCCGAGCGCACTGCATCGTCGGGCAGCACCGAGCGCGGCGGCCGGCGCCGTCGTGCCCGGACCGAGAAGGAGGAGTCATGACCGACCAGCTGTCAGGCCGTCGATCCGGGGGCCGTGCAGGGCGCGCCGCCATGCGCGCAGCGAGTGTCGTCGAACGGGTGCCCTTCATCACTCGCACGATGAAGCCGTTCGAGATCCTCTCCGAGGAGGCTCTTGCAGCCATCGAGTACGCAGCCGACAGCGTGCTCGAGGAAGTCGGCGTGGAGATCCGCGATTACCCCGAGGCGCTGCCCGTCTTCCAGCGTGCGGGGGCAATTGTCGACGGCACGCGCGTGCGATTCCCGCGAGGGATGTGCCGCGAGATCGTTTCGAAGAATGCGCCCTCGTCGTACGTGCAGCACGCCCGCAATCCCGAGCACAACGTCGTCATCGGCGGCGACAGCACCGTGTTCGCGCCCAACTACGGCTCCCCGTTCGTGCACGACCTCGACAGCGGACGCCGCTATGCGACCATCACCGACTTCCAGAACTTCGTGAAGCTGGCGTACATGTCGCCGTGGCTGCACCATTCAGGCGGCACAGTGTGCGAGCCGGTCGACATCCCGGTGAGCAAGCGCCACCTCGACATGGTGTACTCGCACCTGAAGTACAGCGACAAGCCATTCATGGGGTCGGTCACCGCTGGATCCCGTGCCGCTGACAGCGTCGAACTGGCCCGCATCGGCTTCGGCGGCGACCTCAACGACCGCACCGTGATGACGAGCCTCATCAACGCCTCGTCGCCACTGGTGTGGGACGGCACGATGCTCGCCGCTGCGCAGTGCTACGCCGAGAACAACCAGGCGACCATCATCACGCCGTTCATCCTCGCTGGCGCCATGGCGCCGTCCACGAGCGCCGGCGTGGCGGTGCAGACCCTTGCCGAGGCACTCGCCGGGATGACGTTCGTGCAGCTCTGCCGCCCCGGCGCACCCGTGGTCTTCGGCTCGTTCGCCAGCAGCATGAGCATGCAGACCGGGGCCCCCACCTTCGGCACTCCTGAGCCCGCACTCGTGCTCTACACCGTGGCGGCACTCGCCCGCCGGCTGGGCGTGCCGTTCCGCTCGGGCGGCTCGCTCACCTCATCGAAGCTCCCGGACGCCCAGGCCGCCTACGAGAGCGCCAACACGCTGCAGCCGACCATCCTCGGCGGCGTCAACTTCGTGCTCCACGCCGCAGGCTGGCTCGAGGGCGGCCTCGCAATCGGCTACGAGAAGTTCATCCTCGACTGCGACCAGCTCGGAATGATGCACACCTTCGCACGCGGACTCGACACCACCGACAACGGCCTGGCGATGGATGCTCTGCGCACCAACCCGCCCGGCACCCACTTCCTCGGCACCGAGCACACGCTTCGCAACTTCGAGACGGCCTTCTACCGCAGCGACACCGCCGACAACTCGAGCTTCGAGCAGTGGTCGGAGGAGGGCGGCCTCGACGCGGCACAGCGAGCGAACGCCCTCTGGAAGCGCCGTCTCGCCGAGTACGAGCCGCCTGCACTCGACGAAGCCGTCGACGAGGAGATGCGCGAGTTCGTCGCCCGTCGCAAGGCCGCACTGCCCGATGAGTTCGCCTGAGCACACGCTCTTCACCACCACCGCATCACGAGGAATGGACACCACACCGATGGACACGACGAATGCCCAGACCCACTCGGCTCCGAGCACGAACCGGAAGCCCACCACCACCCGGTCGCTCATTGCCGACGCCCGCTACGAGGTCATCCCGCTGAAGAACCTCGAGGGCCAGCTCGAGCACATTCCGACAGGATCGTCGGTCAGCGTCACCTGCAGCGCCGCCAAGGGCCAGCAGGTCACGCTCGACCTCACCCGCCGGATCCTCGACCTCGGCTACATGGCGGTTCCGCACTTCTCGGCCCGCCTCACCGAGGACGAGCAGAAGGTTCGCGAGCTCGCCGCGTTCTGCCGCAGCAACGGCATCAAGGAGATGTTCCTCGTCGGCGGCGACCCCGAGGTGCCCGCCGGCAAGTACGACGGCGCTGTCGCCTTCCTGCGCGACTTCCTCGGCTGCGACCACGGCCTGCAGCGAATCGGCGTGACGTCATACCCCGACGGCCACGCCCTGATCCCCACCGCTGTCGTCCACGAGGCGCTGCACGCCAAGCAGGCACTGCTCAAGGAAGCGGGGGTGCCCGGCTTCGCGAGCACCCAGATGCACTTCGACGTGCCGGCATGGAAGAAGTGGGCGGCAGGCGAACGTGCCGCCGGGTTCGAGCTGCCGCTGCACATCGGCGTGCCGGGTGTGATCGACCGCGCCAAGCTCTTCACGATGGGAATGCGGCTCGGCATCGGATCATCGATGCGCTACGTCCAGAAGAATCGCGGCGTGCTGGGCAAGTTCCTCAAGCCCGGCGGCTACGACCCGATGAAGCTGCTCACGCCGCTCGGCAAGGTGGCCGACGAGCTCAACATCGAGGGTGTCCACCTCTTCACGTTCAACAACATCAAGGACACCGCCGACTGGCAGCGCAAGATGCTCGCCAGGCTCTCCTGATCCGCGCGGTATCGATGGCGGTTGTCGGCCGGTTCAGCCCAGTCGGCGACGCGCTCGACGCCCCATCGAGATGATGGTTGCCGGCACGAAGAACGCCCGAGCGGGCAGCGACACCTCGTCCCATGGACGCTTTGCGAGCGGCGAGCGCCAGGCGAAGATCCGGTACAGGAAGAACAGGGCGATCACCAGGTGCATGCCGGCGAGCGACCACAGGAAGCCCACCGGCTCGAAGGCGATCATCGCCCCGGCGGCGACGAACGGGCCGATCACTGCCCCGATGCCGTAGAGCCTCACCAGCTGTGAGGCCGCTGCGTTGACGTGCTCGGGCTCGACCCAGTCGTTGGTATAGGCGGCGGCAATCGAATAGAGCGGATAGCTGAGGCCGCCCAGCAGGGTGATGAGGATCAGCGCCACCGGGTGGGTCGGGGGGCCGAGCAGCAGCAGCAGCGCCACCGCCATCGCACCGCCTGCGGCCGCGACGCCCACCGCGCGTCGGTCGATGTCGTCACTTGCCGCCGAGACGGGCCACGACAGGATCACTCCGCCGAGACTGGGCAGCGCCACGAACAGCCCGATCATCGCCGCCGACATGCCGACGCGGGTTGCGTACACCGCCGACATGCCGGCGATCGCGCCGTGCGCGATGCCAATGAGCAGGCACGACACGATGCCGGTGGGGACCACCTTGGCGAGCTCGCGCAGCGACACCTGGTCGTGGCGGTCGACGGTCGGCGCTACCGCCTCCTCCGACAGGGCAACGGGCACCACGGCAACCGACGTGACGATGGCCGCCACGGCAATGCCAGCCAGCAGCCGCGCATCGAACGCCGTCAGCGCGAACTGTCCGAGGCCGTAGAAGAGCATCGTCAGCACGCTGTACACCGCCAGGAG
>JBJOMQ010000018.1:0-20710 GCA_046052275.1 Actinomycetota bacterium
CCTCGGGATTGCCGCCGAGGAGGATGTCGACACCGCGGCCGGCCATGTTGGTGGCCACCGTCACCGAGCCGAGTCGTCCAGCCTGCGCAACGATCTGCGCCTCGCGCGTGTGCTGCTTGGCATTGAGCACCTCGTGCTGGATGCCCATCTTCTGCAGCTGTCGCGACAGGTACTCGCTCTTCTCGACACTGATGGTGCCGACCAGCACCGGCTGGCCCTTCTCGTGGCGCTCGATGATGTCGGTGACTACGGCGTTGAACTTGGCGACCTCTGCCTTGTAGATGAGGTCGGCCTGATCGAGACGCTGCACGGGCTTGTTGGTGGGAATCGGCACCACCTGCAGTTCGTAGGTGTTGGCCAGTTCGGCAGCCTCGGTCGATGCTGTGCCGGTCATGCCGGCGAGCTTGTCGTACATGCGGAAGTAGTTCTGCAGGGTGATCGTCGCGAGGGTCTGGTTCTCCTCCTTGATCTTCACCCCTTCCTTGGCCTCGACAGCCTGGTGGATGCCCTCGCTCCAACGGCGCCCCTCGAGGATTCGCCCGGTGAACTCGTCGACGATCTTCACCTCGCCGCCGGCGACGATGTAGTCCTTGTCGCGCTTGTACAGCTCCTTTGCCTTCAGCGCCACCTGCAGCTGGTGCACGAGGTTCTGCTGCACCTCGTCGTACAGGTTGTCGACGCCGAGCGCCACCTCCACCTTCTCGATACCGGCCTCGAGCGGTACGACCACCCGCTTGTCTTCCTCGACCTCGTAGTCGACGTCGCGCTGCAGCGATCGGACGATGCTGGCGAATCGGTAGTAGAGCTTGGCCGCATCTGCGACCCGGCCCGAGATGATGAGCGGAGTACGGGCCTCGTCGATGAGGATGCTGTCGACCTCGTCGACGATGGCGAAGTTGTGGCCCCGCTGCACCTTGTCATCACGCCGTCCGGCCATGTTGTCGCGCAGGTAGTCGAACCCGAACTCATTGTTGGTGCCGTACGTGATGTCGGCGGCGTACTGGCGCCGCTTCTCGGCTGGCTGCTCCTTGAAGCCCGGGATGATGAGGCCGACCTCGAGGCCCAGCCAGTTGTGCAGGCGGCCCATCCACTCGGCGTGGAAACGGGCGAGGTAGTCGTTGACGGTGACGAGGTGCACGCCGTTGCCGGTGAGCCCGTTCAGGTAGGCGGGAAGCGTGCTGACCAGGGTCTTGCCCTCGCCCGTCTTCATCTCGGCGACCCAGCCGAAGTGGAGGGCGGCGCCGCCCATGAGCTGCACGTCGAAGTGACGCTGGCCGAGCACGCGCACGGCCGCCTCGCGGGTGACAGCGAAGGCCTCGATCAGCAGGTCCTCGAGCGACTCCCCCCGCTCGAGGCGGCCCTTGAACTCGGCGGTCTTGCCGCGCAGGGCCTCGTCGGAGAGGGCCTTCGTCTGCGCCTCGAGGGCGTTGATGTCGGGCACCAGACCCTCGAGGGCCTTCAGCTTCTTGCCCTCACCGGCCCGGAGGATGCGATCCAGGAGTCTCATGAGGGCGCCAGCCTACCGGCGGGGTCCTCCCGCAGGAGTGGCTGCGATCGCCAGCGCCACCACCTCGTCAACGCCCGCCTCCTCGAGCGCCGCCCTCGCATCGAGCAGCGTGGCCCCTGTCGTGACCACGTCGTCGACCAGCAGCACCCGCAGTCCGGGTCGTGGCCGCCGGCCCGTCGGTGCCGAGGCGCCGCGGTAGCGATGCGCCGGCGCCATGCGCTCGGCCCGCCGCCGTCCCGTCTGGGCAGGCCCGTGGCGCCTGTAGAGCAGGCGACGGCACGGCACGCCCAGTTCGCGGGCGATCGCAGTGGCGAGCAGGTACGACTGGTCGAAGCCCCGGCGGCGGATGCGTTCGGGCGACGTGGGCGACCAGGTGACGAGGTCGACGTGGCCGGGCAAGGTGCGGTGCAGGGCCACCCGGGCCAGCACATCGGCTACCTCGCGACGATTTCGGTACTTGAGCGCCAGCAGCAGCGTGCGGGTGATGCCGGAGAACGGAAGCGCAGCCATCACGCCGCTCGACGCAGTGGGCAGCGGGGCAGCGAGCATCGACCGACGGCACGCAGCGCACACCGCACCGCCGCGAATTCCGCATGCCGCACACTGCGAGGGAGCAAGCCAGTTCCACATGGCCATACGGCTACCAGAGGGGTGCCACATGGCTGCGGGGAGCGGGCTATAGGGTCGACCGGTGCTCCGGCGGATCCTGCTGCCACTCCCCTCCGACCGTCGTCCCGAGCGGTTCGCCCGCTGTGTCGGCGGCCTCGCCATGTTCGGCCTCGGGATCACGCTGTTCATCGCCGCCCGCCTTGGCGTTGCCCCATGGGACGCACTGCACCTCGGACTCTCTGACCTCAGCGGCATTCCCACCGGCATCGTGATCGAGATCACCGGCGTGTTCGTGCTGCTGCTGTGGCTCCCACTGCGTCAGCGCCTCGGCTGGGGCACGCTGCTGAACGCCATCGAGATCGGCCTCGTCGTGCTCATCCTCGAGCCGATCCTCCCCCAGCCCGAGCACATGATCCTCAGGATCGCCTACATGGTCGCCGGGTTGGCGTCGGTCGGATTCGGCTCTGCGGCCTACATCGGCGCCGGACTCGGGGCCGGCCCACGCGACGGGCTGATGCTCGGCCTCGCCCAGCGAGGTATCAGCGTCAGGCTGGCGCGCACCGCCATCGAGATCACCGTTCTGCTCGCCGGATGGGCACTCGGCGGCACCATCGGCATCGGCACCGCCGTCTTCACGTTCGGCATCGGACCGGTGGTGCAGTTCTTCCTGCCGCGCCTGCGACTGCCAGATCTCGGCGCCGCCGAGGCAGCGCTCAGTACCGGTAGTGCGACGGCTTGAAGGGACCGCTCGGGTCGACGCCCAGGTAGTCGGCCTGCTCGTCGGTGAGCTTCGTCAGCTTCACGCCCAGTGCCTCGAGGTGCAGCGACGCCACCTTCTCGTCGAGCTTCTTGGGCAGCACGTACACGCCCGTGGGGTACTTGTCGGTGTTCCCGAACAACTCGATCTGGGCGATCACCTGGTTGCTGAACGAGCAGCTCATCACAAAGCTTGGATGCCCGGTGGCACAGCCGAGGTTCACGAGCCGGCCCTCGGCGAGCACGATCACCGCGTGGCCATCGTCGAAGGTCCACAGGTCGGTACCCGGCTTCAGCTCGTCGCGGGTAGCTCCGGAGCGGGCGAGTCCGGCCATGTCGATCTCGCTGTCGAAGTGGCCGATGTTGCACACGATGGCGTTGTGCTTCATGCGCATCATGTGCTCGACCGTGATGATGTGGTCGTTGCCGGTGGCTGACACGAAGATGTCGGCCGAGGGCGCTACGTCGTCGAGCGTCGTGACCTGATAGCCCTCCATCGCCGCCTGCAGGGCGTTGATCGGGTCGATCTCGGTGACGACCACACGGCAGCCCTGGCCCCGCAGCGCCTGCGCACACCCCTTGCCGACATCGCCGTAGCCGCATACCACCGCCACCTTGCCGGCGAGCATCACGTCGGTGGCGCGGCAGATGGCGTCGATCAGCGAGTGCCGGCAGCCGTAGAGGTTGTCGAACTTGCTCTTGGTGACCGAGTCGTTCACGTTGATGGCCGGGAAGAGCAGCTCGCCGCGCTCGTGCATCTTGTAGAGGCGCATCACACCGGTCGTGGTCTCCTCGGTGACGCCCTTGATGGCCGCCGCCATGCGCGTCCACTTCGTGGGATCGGTGCGCAGGGTGCGCTGCAGCAGTCCGAGCACGATGGCGAACTCGGCGTTCGAGGCAGTCGTGGGGTCGGGCACCTCGCCCGACCGCTCGAACTCGACGCCCTTGTGCAGCAGCAGCGTGGCGTCTCCGCCGTCGTCGAGGATCATGTTCGGCCCATCCTCACCGTTGGTGCCGGCAGGCCACGACATCATCTGCTCGGTGCACCACCAGTACTCCTCGAGCGTCTCGCCCTTCCAGGCGAAAACCGGCACGCCCTGCGGATCGTCGGGCGTCCCGGTGGGACCCACCACGACGGCGGCCGCTGCGTGATCCTGCGTGGAGAAGATGTTGCAGCTCGCCCACCGGACCTCGGCACCGAGCTCGACCAGGGTCTCGATGAGCACTGCCGTCTGGATGGTCATGTGCAGGCTGCCCGAGATCCTCGCCCCCTTCAGCGGCTTCAGCGGCCCGAACTCCTTTCGCAGCGCTCGCAAGCCCGGCATCTCATGCTCGGCGAGGTGGATCTCCTTGCGCCCGAACGGCGCAAGCGACAGGTCGGCGACTCGGTAGTCGTGGCGCGTGGCAATGGACATGTAGTGGCTCCGGTTGTGCGAGAGGGGCGAGTGTAGAGACCTAGTCGGCGAGGATGACGGCTGCGATATCGACGAGATAGTGCGCATAGCCCGCCGCGTTGAGCACCCACACCCGCTCCGACGTGCCATAGCTGACAACAGTGAGGTTGGCGATGGCGGAACCCTCGGCGGAGTTGAGGTGCGAGACAAGTGGCGCGGTGCTGGTACCGACACTCGGATAGACGCGCAAATTGCTCCGTACGGGAACCGTCGGGTACTGGCGCACCAGGCTCGCATTCGTGAGATTCGCGATGAAACCCGACTGGTTGCCGACGCTGACACCGGCGACGTTCACGCTGGCAGCGAATGCGGCGAAGCTCCATTCCTCGCTCTGACCGGGTCCGAGCGGCACCCGACCGAACTCGACGCGACGGGTGTCGAATGCCCTGAACGGCGAACTGATCGGCACAACCCGGCCGACTCTCGTCTCATCGGGCACGTCTTCGATGTAGCCGAGCACGTCGACGACGATGCGTGTCGTGCCGGCGTTGTTGTAGATGCGGATCTTGCCGTCGTCGGCGATGCGGACGACGGCCATCGAACTCCGGGTCGCTCCCGCCGACACGTTCACGGTCGAGGTAGGAGGCGGACCGGCTGGCGCCTCAGGAACCACCGTGACGTAGGTATTCGCAGTCGGTCGGTCGACCGCGACATTCAGCACGACGGCCTTCACCGTGGGCCTGTCGGGCACGATCTCGAGCGGCGTGGCATCGATGGTGGATGCACCGCGGATGACGAGCTCGGTGACACTGCCCGGACCCACGTTCGTGGGCCGCGTGTCAAGGATGCGGCCCGGCGACACGGTGATCGTGCGACCGCCGCGTTCGTCAGTGCTCTCGATGCCGTCTTCTCCGAGGTAGAGGCTGGTCGAGTACCAGCCCTGCACGTCGATGATGAGGTGCGCAGTTGATGCCACACTGCCGCGAAGGTCGATGACGAACTGCCCGTCAGTGCCGGGCCGCGCCAGTGCCATGTTGGATGTGGTCTGTCCAGCGTCGAAGTTCAGAGTCGAGCTTGGCGTGAGCGGCGTCGTGCCAGCGGGCCACGCAGACAGGTAGCCGCGCGAGCCGGGCTGCACGACGGCGATGTTCAGCACCACTGCCAGCACGTCGGCGGCTGTCGCCTTGAACGGCCCGATCCACGGGTTCTCGAACGCAGGGTCCTCGGTGCCGTTGGGGCGAAGGCCGAGCAGCTGCACGTTGAACCGCTGCACGGTGCCACCCGTGGTGAGATTGATGGGCTTGGGCCCCAACGGTGCGACGTCGTTGATGGGTGCAGTCGGATTTGATGCCGACGCCGGACGGGAGTCGAAGATGCGAACGGGCGTCGACAGCGGGTGGTACTCCCCGCCGGCGCACATCACGCACGTGGCGGCGCCGACCGGCGACGGAACCGCCGTGCTGACGGCGGCAGCGGCAGCCAGGGCTGCCACAAGGCCTGCGAGGCCTGCCCGGAGCCGACGGGGGCGCGAGTCAGCGGTCCGCATCACGTGGCGACAGTACCAGCGGCGCCCGGTAGCGAAGGGCCATTGCCCGACGCTCGAGAGCGTCAGCCTGCGCCGGTGGCGCGGACACTGCCCGACGCAATGCGCTCGTCGAAGCGCGCCGCCGTGGTGTCGTCCGCCGTGACGGCCTCGTCGGGCAGCATCACGGGAATGCCGTCGCGAATGGGATAGAGACGACGGAGTCGGGGGTTGTAGAGACCCTCGTCATCGCCCAAGTAGTAGAGGATTCCCTTGTCGACTGGACACGCCAGCACGGCAAGCAGTCGCGGATCGAGTGCCATCAGCAGACCTCCAGTGTCTTGTTCGCGAGCGCGTTCACCGACTCGTCACCAGTCCGAGCACCTGAGCCACCCGTTGATCGCACTCGTCGCGGGTTGACGCCTCGAGGTTGAGCCGCAGGAGCGGCTCGGTGTTCGAGGGACGCAGGTTGAACCACCAGTCGCCGCAGTCGACAGTGAGGCCGTCGAGGCGGTCCTGCTCGGCTCCGGCGAACTCCGCCGCCATACGGTCGATGACCGAGTCGACGTCGTCGACTGCCGTATTGATCTCACCGCTCGACGAATAGCGTTCGAACGGCACGCGCAGCGCCGAGAGCGGCATGTCCGACCGGCTCATCTCGGCCAGCACCAGCATGCTGGCGATGAGACCGCTGTCGGCCCGGTAGTTGTCGCGGAAGTAGTAGTGGGCGCTGTGCTCGCCGCCGAATACTGCTCCCGTGGCGAGCATCTCCTGCTTGATGTAGCTGTGCCCCACCTTCGTTCGCACCGGCACGCCACCGAGTTCGCGGATCACCTCGGGCACCGCACGAGAGCAGATGAGGTTGTGCAGCACCGTGGCACCCGGGTGGCTGCGCAGGACGCCGGCGGCGAGCAGGGCCGTGGTGACCGAGCCGTTGAGACCGCGGCCAGTCTCGTCGACGACGAACACGCGGTCGGCGTCGCCGTCGAAGGCCAGGCCCACATCGAAGCCGCCGGCGACGACTCGAGCCTGAAGATCGCGCTGGTTGGCCGGCTGCAGCGGGTCGGCCGGATGGTTCGGAAAAGTCCCGTCGAGCTCGCCGTACATCACCTCGAGCGTCACCTGCGGCAGGCGCTCGAAGACCGCCGGCACCACCAGTCCCCCCATGCCGTTGGCGGTGTCGGCGACGACCCGCAACGGCCGGATCGCGGCAGGGTCGATGAACGACACCACGTGGTCGGCGAAGTCGGAGAGCAGATTGCGAGCCGTGACGGTGCCGCGACGACCCGGGTCGGCAGGACCGCGGCCGTCGAGCACGGCATCAGCGGTCGCCTTCACGTCGCCGAGGCCGGAGTCGATACCCACCGGCCGAGCGCCCGAGAGGCAGAACTTCACGCCGTTGTACTGCGCCGGATTGTGCGAGGCCGTGAACATCGCCCCTGGGGCATCGAGCCGCCCCGCTGCGAAGTAGACGAGGTCGGTGCTCGCCAGCCCCAGGTCGACGACGTCGACGCCCTGCTCGACGACACCCTGCACGAATGCCTCAACCAATTCGGCTCCGGACGAACGCATGTCGCGTCCCACGAGCACGCACGGCGCATCGGCGAACAGGGCGAACCCGACGCCGAGCGCGTGGGCGATGTCGGCGCTGAACTGGTCGGGAACGGTGCCCCTGACGTCATACGCCTTGACGATGTCGTCGAGTGCCCGCCGCTGGGTCGATGGCATGCAGGCCTAGACGCTATCGGCGTCGACAGCCCTCGGCGGCAGGACAATCGGCTCGTCCGCGCTGACCGCGTCGTCGACCTCCTGGTCATCGCTGTCGTTGCCACCGTCTGACCAGGGCAAGTCGACTGGGACGAAGGGGTGCGGCGTGGCGTGTGCCACGTCGCCCTGTACCCGCCACAGCACCAGCAGGCCGAGGCCGATCAGCGTGAGCAGGTAGGCGAACCAGTCGATCGTGCTCATGCCGTACTCCATGCGCACCGACGACGACGTCGGCACCACCACCATGAAATTCGGCGCCACGCGGAATGGCCCCTCTGCTCCTTCGACGCGCCAGTTGGGGAAGTAGCTGATCTTCACCAGTACCGGCACGCCCGGCTGCGATACGTCGAAGTCGACCGACTGATCCCCGATCACGACGTTCGACACTTCGACCTCGGGCAGTGTCTGCGGCTGGATCATCTGTCCGGGAACCAGCACCTCGACCCGCTTCGGATCGAGGCTCATCCGACTCGCATCGACGATGGCATCGATGCGATCCCAGTCGGCAGGTCCGTCGAACGCCGGCAGCGCCGCCCACTCCTCGGAGTTCTGGAACCAGCTCGAGCCAAGTTCGAGCGAGCGCTCACGCTGATCGCCACTGCGCTCATTCACCACCACCGGCTCGACGCCGAGTGGCACGACGAGATCGCTGTCTGCCACCTCGTAGATGCGCCAGGGGCCAACCTCGTCGACGAGCGTCAGATCGTCGTTCTCGTCGGCCTCGCGTCGCGCGTCGGCGGTGAACACCATGAGGTACTTGATGCCCATCTTCTGCAGCATCGGCACGCCGACTGAGGCGTCGTTGTCGACGTAGCGCAGCTCGCGGACCGGATTGCTGCTGTTCTTGCTCATCGCGGCTGCGGTGAGGAAGTGGTAAGGCGTTGATCCCGACGCCTCGAAGAACAGTCCCTCCGAGCTGCCGATACATCCATCGGTCCAGTGCGGCAACAGCATCAGCGCCATGGTGGTGCCGTATGCCCCGTTCTCGGAGTTGTTCTCCCAGAGCGCACGCCCGCATCCTCGGGTGTCGCCGAGTTCCGACATCGCCAGCACGAGCGAGCGGTACTCGCCGTAGGCCGGGCGGCCCTCATAACCGAGGAAGTTGTAGCGCGTCCATCCGTCGGCGAGCGCGTCGCTGGACGTGGGCGTGAGCGAGACGATGTCCCAGTTGCCGATTCCCCACGAGTACACGGCCTTGCCGTTCTTCGTGACGGTGTCGGCACCCGGCATCTCGCGGAACGAGAACAACTGCACCACGGTGACCACGAGCGTCACCACCACGGCGGTGGCGATGCCGGTGTTGAGCAAGGTGCGGCCGGACGGCTCGCGCAGCGTGGCGGCCCTGACGATGAAGTTCGCCGTCTCGGCGATACCCACCATCATCAGCAGCAGGCGCAGCACGTACAGGAACGGCAGCAGCCGCGGGTTCCAGAGCAGTCCGATCACCGGCAGGCTGTCGCGGGCGAGGTAGGTGGCCCCCATCAGCCCGATGCATGCGACGCCCAGGAATGCGCCGTTCAGGTGACGCCGCACGATGCTGGCGACGAACCCGATAATGGCGAAGCCGCTCACCAGCAGGTCGAAGAAGGCCGGCCACGGGAAGAACATGTCCCAGAAGCTGTCGTCGGCACCCGACGGACGGAATCCGTACTTCATGTCGGTCATGTAGTGAGTGGTGCTGGCGAACGGCAGGAACCAGAACATCACCAGCAACGCCGCCGTGCCGAGGGTGGTGATGCCGTACTTGAACCGCGTGCGATCCATCCAGATCGCCCACATCAGCACCAGCAGGAACGGCCACACCAGCAGCACGAGGCCGTGCGACAGCATCGCCACGGCGATGACGATCGCAGCACGCACTCGATAGCGGCCTGTCTCGAGCCCGTTGGCGAACAGGCCGAGGCCGAGGATGCCGAGCGACAGCGCGATGGAGAACGAGAACTCGCCTGCCATCGTGCTCTTGATGTTGCCGCCGTAGATGCTGAAGCTCTCATCGAAGAGGAACAGCAGCCCGGCGAGCGCCATCAGCTCGGGCATCGGGTACCGGAACCTCGCCAGTCGGCCGAATGCCCAGCAGCACCACGGCATGGCGAGAATCCCCGAGACCACCACCAGCTTGAAGGCGATGCCGTACGGCAGCAGCAGGTTGAGCGCCACGATGAGCAGGGCTGGCGGCAGCATGTAGAACCGGTAGATGGGCAGCCCGTTGTACCAGTAGTTGCTCCAGCCACTCAGCTGGAAGTTGGGCAGGAGGTGATCGCGCAGGTACGCGGGGCCCATCACGTGCGCGCCCATGTCGCCGCCGGTGGGAGTGTTGTTCTGCAGCACCAGGTCGATGTGCACCACCTTCAGCAGCACCACGGTGCTGCCGAGGAGGATGACGAGCGCCGTGAAGTACTGCACGAGGCGCTCAGTGGTCCACGGTCGATCGAGCCACGCCCTCGGCCGCCGCAGCGGCCACGGGACCTGCGCAGGCGCGTCGGCGGGTTCGGCGTCGGTCGGGAGGCTCATGGCGTGGGGCATTGTTCCACGGACGGTCCTGCCCGCCCAGTCATGAGCTGCATGTCAGCGCGCAACCAGCGCGAGCCCGGCGGCGTTGAAGGCCACGTGTGCGAGCACGCTGGCTCCCAGCCTGCCGGTGAGCAGCAGTCCGGCACCGAACACGAGCCCGGCAACGAGCAGGCCGGGCAGCTCGACTGCCTGCAGGTGGATCCCGGCGAAGAGGGCGGCGCCGAGAACCCACGCTGCGCTCCGGCCGAAGCGTCCCGCCAGCGACCGCTGCAGCAGGCCCCGATAGACGATCTCCTCCACCAGCGGGGCGCCGACGACCACGACCAGCACCAGCAGCACCGCCCCGCTGCCGCTCGCCGACTCCCACAGCTCGCGGGCGCGGCGCTCGATCTCGTCGGCGTCGAAGGTCTCCGGCCAGACCGCACGCAGCGGGACGTACACCAAGGGCACCAGGCCGAGCTGAGCCACCACGCCGGCCGGGATGCCGAGCAGGTCGAGGGGCCGCACCCGCAATCCGAGGTCGGCGGCGATACGGCCCGACCCGTGTCGCCGCACGAGGTACACCGTGACCGCCAACAGTGCCGCCCACTGGATGCCGGCCGAGAGCGCCAGCAGCGTCGGCGTGGTGCCTTCAGTGGAATCTGCCGCCAGCAGCAGTGCCGTGGCGAACAGTCCGCTGCCGACCCATGCTGCGAGCCACCCCGTGACAGCCTCGCCCAGCGGGACGGCAACTGGCGCAGCGCTGTGGTGCGCCCCCGTCATGGTGCGGGTCAGCCGGCGAGCAGCCGGGACCCGGCGGCGACGAGCTCGCGGCGAGTGCGCCGGTCTTCGAGCCGCCACCCATTGGGCACCGACAGCCGGCCGGTGTGGCGCTCGCACAGGTCGTAGCTGTGCGGATCGCGGTCGCTCGCCAGGTCTTCCAGCCATGCGACCGACCTCGCGTACTGGTACGAGAGCGTGGCGGTGGCGGGCAGGGCACACCCGGTGCGGGAACACTGACGGCTCATGAGCAAAACGGTACGACACCCCGCGCGACCGGTGGTGGATGCCATTGGCCCGGCGCACGAGGGGCGCGCCGTTGCACCCCCACCGTAGAATCCAGCGCATGAGCAACCTTCCCCCGCCTCCTCCCCCGCCTCCCCCCGGGCGCGGGCAGCAGCCCGGTGGCCGACGTTCGTCGGGCTGGCCGCGCTGGGCGGTGCCCGTCGTGCTGGCCGTCCTGCTCGGCACCATCGCCGTCAACCAACTGTGGCCGAGCCCCGACGCCAACGAGCTGAGCTACACCGAGTTCATCGCGTCGGTGGAGAACGACCTCGTCAAGGAGTTCACCCTCACCAACGGGTCGAACACCATCGAGGGCGAACTCGCCGATGGCAAGCGGTTCACCACCACCGTCCGCGACAACTTCCCCGACGAGAGCGAGCGCGCCCTGCTCGACACGCACGGCGTCGACTGGAGCAGCTCGACCCCGCCGAGCAACTGGCTCCTCAGCCTCCTCAGCCTCCTCCTGCCGTTCGCGCTCATCATCGGCTTCCTCGTCTGGATGAACCGGCGGGCCTCCGGCCAGATGGGCAACGTCATGTCGATCGGCCGCAGCCGCGCCAAGGCCTACTCCGCCGACAAGCCCTCCACCACGTTCGCCGACATCGCCGGCTACGAGGGCGTGAAGCTCGAGATCACCGAGGTCGTCGACTTCTTGAAGATGCCCGAGCGCTTCCGCGAGATCGGCGCTCGCGTCCCGAAGGGAATCCTGCTCGTTGGGCCGCCCGGTACGGGCAAGACGCTGCTGGCGAGGGCCGTCGCCGGCGAGGCTGGGGTCGGCTTCCTCAGCGTCACCGGCTCTGACTTCATGGAGATGTTCGTCGGAGTCGGGGCAAGCCGCGTCCGCGATCTCTTCCAGCAGGCGCGCAAGCTCGGCCGGGCCATCATCTTCATCGACGAGATCGACTCGATCGGCCGCAAGCGCGGCGCAGGCCTCGGCGGCGGTCACGACGAGCGCGAGCAGACGCTCAATCAGATGCTCGCCGAGATGGATGGCTTCGAGACGAGCGAGGGCATCGTCATCCTCGCCGCCACCAACCGTCCCGACATCCTCGACCCGGCGCTGCTGCGCCCCGGCCGCTTCGACCGCCAGATCGTGGTGCCGCTACCCGAGTTCGAGGAGCGCCACGCGATCCTGAAGGTGCACAGCCGCGACAAGCGCATGGGCGCTGACGTCGACCTCGAGACCATGGCGCGTGCGACACCCGGCATGAGCGGTGCCGACCTGGCCAATCTCGTCAACGAGGCGGCGCTCTTCGCCGTGCGCCGCGGCAGCAAGCAGGTAGAGCGCATCGACTTCGAGAACGCCCGAGACCGCGTCGTCATGGGTGCCCGGCGCGAGAGCCTCGTGCTCACTGCCGAAGAGCGCCGCGCCACTGCCATCCACGAGGGCGGCCACGCCATCCTCACCGTGGTGCTGCCGAACGCCGACCCGCTGCACAAGGTGACGATCCTGCCTCGGGGCATGGCCCTCGGCGTCACATGGAGCCTGCCCGAGGAGCGGCACACCTACTCGAAGGACTACTTCGAGGACGTCATCTGCCGCGCCATGGGCGGCCGCGTCGCCGAGAAGATCGTCTTCGGACATCTCAACTCGGGTGCGGCCAACGACCTCGAGCAGGCCACCAGCATCGCTCGGCGCATGGTGCGCGAATGGGGCATGAGCGCAGCCGTCGGGCCGATGGCATGGCACAGCCAGCAGCAGGTGTTCCTCGGTGAGGACCTCATGACCCAGGGCCGCGAGTACAGCGACGACACCGCCCGCCTCATCGACGGCGAGATCTCCCGCATCCTCCACGAGCAGGAGCAGCGGGCCACCGAGATGCTCACCCGTCACCGTGGCGCGCTCGACGCCGTCGCCGAGGCACTGCTCGAGCGCGAGACCATCGACGGCGCCGACGTGGCGCGCATCGTCCAGGAGCAGATGGGCGAGGCACCCGCCTCGACACCCGCCTAGTCGGGCGCGCAGCTCCGGTCGGCCGGCAGCGATCCCGGCGTGCGCGCCTCGGCGACTGCTGCCCACAGATCGGTTGCCGTCACGGGCCCGGCGAAGCCTGCATGCACCACGCCCTCGGCGTCGGCCACCACCACGATCGGCACCGCCTGGATGTCGTACTTGGCGTGCAGCGCCCGCGACGAGCCGAATTCGACGTCGACGACAGCCACGTCTGCACTCTGCAGCACCTGCGCCTTGCGCACCACGTCGGCGCAGGTGTGGCATGAGGCCGACGAGAAGACGATGACGGCCCACGGGCTGCCGGGCGCGAAGTCGGCTCGGTCGACCTGCACCGGCACCGCTGCCCTCGGCTGCGTCGGTGCCGCCACCGAACGTCGGCGCTGCAGGACGAGGCCGACTCCGACGGAGCCCACGACAACCGCCACGGCGACGACCAGCTGCATCATGGGCGCATCTTCGCGCCGGTCAGCCCGGCAGGGCGAGCGAGCCGCTACGACCGAGTCGGTCCGATGCCCGAGGCAGTGACCGCTCGACGATGATCCGGTTGGTCGACTCGACGATCAGCGGCAGTCCGAGGGCGGCCACGTCGTCGGGGATGTCGATGGCGATCACACCCGATGCCGGCAACTCGATCCCCTCAAGACCCGGGATCGGCTGCTCGCCGCCCGGGCCAATCGACTTCACGGTGACGGTGCCGTCGACAAAGTCGAGATTGGCGACGATGAGCATCTGCGTCACCGGCTCGGACGTGCCGATGGCCATGCTCCAGCGCATGTATCCGAGGAACACCTGCGGGGCGCCGAGCGAGACGGCGGTCACCACACCCGTATCGCCGACGGCACGAGTGATGCCGCGCTCCACCACGATTCCCGCCTCACTCTGCGTGCTGAACGTGAGGTAGTGACGGCCCTCGGGCATGTTCTCGAATTCCTTCGTCGTGAACGAGACCACCTGGCCGGCCGGCACGACGTCTGAGCGGATCGGCACGAAGTCGTTCGGCGCATCGGTGATACCGAGCACGGCGACGTCGACGGTGACATCTCGATCCCCGGGGTTGTAGATGCTGTAGCGCTCGAAGGCCACCGCGTCGGACTTCTCGCCATCGGCGAACCACCACTCGGGCGACGCAGCGGGGGCCGCCAGTGTGAGTGAGAAGCCGCGGCGCTCTCCGACGTATCGCTGTGCTCGCGCCACCACGATGCGCCCGCGCGATGCCCTGACGTCGGCGGCGAGGATGGCCTCGTCTTTGGGCATGAACTCCTCTGACACCACGCGGATGGACCGTCCCTGCACCGGCATGCCCTGGAGTTCCTGCGGCGATCGACGCGCGTCGCGGCTGGCGAAGGTGACGTCGACGATGGCGATGTCGGGGTATGGATTGACGATGATGAGGTCTTCGTTGCTGTCGTTCAGCGTGTAGTTGTCGGCGAGAAACCACTCGTCGGATGTCGAGTTCGAGCACGGGCTCACCGCACTGCCGTCGGCATGGTCGGCGCGCTGCTCGACGAATCCACCGCCTCCAGCGATCTCCACCATCGCTGCCACGTAGTCGCCGTCGGGCTGCACAGTTGCGAGATTCAGCTCAGCGGTCGAACGTGCCTCGACCTGCACCTCCTGCTCGATCGGCAGCACGCCCTCCTCGGTGGTGAACACCGTCACGAGCGCATTGAGCGGGGTGTCGCCCGGATTCGCCACGACCACGACCCCGCCAAGACCGCGGTCGCCCACGCCTCGGTCGACCATCGGCACCCCTGCGCAGAACCACGTGGCACTCAGCAGGTCGCGTGCCGGCACATACGGCGGCGACGGAGCCGCTGGCGCGGCGAACATCGGCAGTTCGGCGGCTCCACCGCCGCGAGTGGCCAGGGCGGCGACGCCACCGATCGCCGGCAACAGCACGACGGCGACGAGCACTACCGAGCGGCGGCGAATCGTCAGGCGCTTCATGTCGGCACTCCGTCGCCGTCGGCCTCTTCGTCATCGTCGTCCCACGACAGGTCGGTGACCGGCGGTGCCGCTGCTGCCCCGAAGGCGCCGCGGAGCGCTGCGGCCTCGTCAGCGGCGAGCTCGGTCGGCGCCTCCTCGGTTTCCTCGTCGCGAGTGAGGAATGCCAGCCACCTGCCTGTCTCGGCTCTCGATGCGGCGATGCCGAGCATCGCCCAGAGCAGCGTCCACACAACAAGCCATAGCGAGCGCAGCAGGCTGGCGTCGTACTGCAGCGTGGCGGTTCCGCCAGCGCCAACATCCCACGCCATTCCCGATCCGAACGACCGGCGTGGTTCGACCTCTGTGCCGGAGACCTCGAGCGACCACCGCTCGTCGAAGGGGACCGCCACGTGCAGCGTGCCCGCCGGCAACTCGCCGCTGACCGGACCGCGCAGTCGCCCGCCGGCCGCGAAGGGCACCGCCCCGAACAGGTCGACACGCGTGCCCGCCTCGTCGCCAGCCAGCGCGCTGGCCTCGGCGCCGGAGGGGGTCAGCACGGCGCGGACCGGTGCATAGGCGCTGTTCTCGAACACCAGGTAGTTCGGCGGACTGGTGAGCGGCGAGGCGAGATCGAGCTGGTCGTCGAGCACCTCGGCAAGGCCTACCGGCGGCGGCACGGGCGCATCGAGCGTGCCGTTGAATCCGTCGGCAACTGGAACCACCACGTACCGGATGGCAAACGGTGCGAGCAGTCGCCCGCCGCGCAGTGTGTCGCCGTCGGCGATCCTGCGCAGTGCGGCGGCAACCTCGCGCTCTGCTCCCGTGGGGCGCCCTGGCCAGCGGTCGGCGACGGTGATCGGGTCGTCGTCGGTGATGGCATAGCCGATGCCGGGCGAGTACTCCCACGATGCCACCGGGAGCACACGTGGATCGCCGACCCAGAGGATCCGGTAATCGCCCGAAGGCGGGTTGACGGCGAACTCGCCGAGCACGGAGACCAGCGTGCGACGCGGCATGTTCCATGCGCCGTCACCCGCTGCGACGACACCTGGCACGACCCCCACCGCCACAGCGGCGGCACTGAGCAGTCCCACCGGCTGGCGCCAGCCGAACGAACCACCCAGCACGTCGGTCTCGAACGATGCTGCAAGGCATGCAGCGCTCACGGCGGCAGCGAGCGCCACCGGTGCCAGCAGCACGCCGACCGAGGGCATCGCAATCGGGATCGCACCTCGATCGACGAGTACCGCCAGCGCGCCGAACACCGCAGCGACCGCCGCACTACGCGCTGCCCATGCGAAACGCCACGATCGGGCAACCAGCGGTGCGGCGAGCACCGGCAGGTGCAATGCGACAGCGAGGATCGCCAACGAGCCGTCGCCGACGTCGAATGACGCGAGGCGGCGCAGTCCGAGGCCTGGAGCACCGTCGGCGGGCACACCTACAACTGCGTGCCATCCGCCGCGTCCGAACAGGCTCAACGACCACGGGAGGTTCATGACGAATGCGACGGCAATCGCGAGGGCCGAGCCTCCGATCCACGCAAGGCCGGCGCGCGGCCGAGTCCCCACGCCGATCGTCACGACGCCGATCACGACGCCCAGCAGCATCACAACAAGCGCCACCACGGGCGCCATAGCCGACACCACGGCGAGGAGGATCGAGAGCTGCGCGACGGCACGCACACGGCGCCGGCGCCCGGGCCGCGCCACGCCATCAGCATCGCCATCGGCAGCGACATAGGGGTCGAGACCGCTGAGCCGGCGAAGCAGGTGCACCGACCACGGCACCGTTGCGTACACCATGAGTGCCGTCCACTGCCCCGCCGACAGCAGCTGCGCCGGCAGCGGCACAGCCGCATAGACGGCGAGCATCACGAGCCGAGCCCGCGGCGACGGGAACATCGAGCCGAGCCGGTACGCGCCCCATACACCGGCCAGGTACAGGCCGGCGATGCACAGCGTGTGGAGCAGGCCCATGTTGAACAGCGTCGCCGCGCTGGCCACGGCGATGAGCCCGAGACCCGTGGGATTCGGTGTCGCTCCACCGAGTCCGTGGTCGGACCAGCTCGAGGCGAACTGCGACCACAGGTCGGTCGGACTGTCGCCGAACGCGAGGAACTCGCCGAATCGCGGCACCCCCTTCGCAATCAGGTCTCTGCTGCCGAGGACGAGCACGAGCAGGACCGTTGCCCACGCCACCACCGGCGCACTTCCTGCGCGCTCGCGCCACCGCCGCTCGTTCGCAGCATCGGGATCGACCGACCTGTGGACTCGGCCGCGCAGCGTCGCTGCAAGCCGTGCACTGCCTCGCAGCTGCAGGCTGGCGACCTCGAGCTCCGGAACGGTGCGCAACGGCGCCACCTCGCGACGGCGGGCGAGGATGGCGGGCAGCCGAGGGACCGCCCCGAGCAGGGCCGACAGCAGCGCGCTCGCTCGTCGCAGGCGGCCGGTCAACAGCGACATCGCCGCCTCGAGCAACGTCACCACCGCAAGTTGCGGCAGGACCGTGCCGATCCGGCGCGAGCCTGTGAGCGACAGCACGGTGAAGATGCGGTCACGTGCTGCGCGGCCCTCTGTGGGGGCATCGCGCCGCTGGGAGAGTCGCTCGCGATGGCGCGCCCGCGCCGACGGGACGACCACGACGCGGGCCCCGCTGAGGTGCGCCCTCCAGCAGAGGTCGACGTCGTCGCCGTCGTACTCGACATCGACGGAGAACCCGCCGATCGAACGGAAGAGGTCGGCTCGCGCCATCAGGCAGGCAGATGGCACTGCGAAGACGTCGCGCACTGCGTCATGCTGCTCTTGGTCGACCTCACCGGGCTCGACGATCGGGTCGACCTCGCCGAACCGATCGACTGCATACCCGACGTGCTGCAGCACCGTCGGCTGTTCCCACTCGACGAGCTTCGGGCCGACGATGCCGGCATTCGACCGGTACATCTCCTCGACGAGGAGACGGATCGACGACGGCTCGAGCGCGACGTCGTCGTGCAGGAAGCAGAACAGCCCGTGTGCGCCCTGCACGAGCTCGAGTACGGCATTGGCCGCCTGCCCGAACCCGGGATTGCCCTCGACGCCGCGCACGAATGCCCCGGGCACCGCAGCGCGGATCCTCGACGGCAGGTCTGACGGCGTGCCCGCGACGAGGAATAGGCACTTCAGATTGGGGTAGTCCTGTGCCGCAAGGCCGGCCAGCACCTCGTCGAACCACTCAGCAGGCTCGTGCACCACCATCACGGCCACGACGCCCGGCACGGAGGGAGCGGTGGCGGCGTCCACGATGTGGAGACGTTAGCGGTCGGCCCCGAGTGCCGACCGTCACCTCCGCGTTGCCGCGCCGACAACGCGCAACTACCGTGACGCCGTGCCGTCAGCGCAGTCGATCTCCCACGCCGCTCGCGAGCTCGGCTACATCGCGGTGGGATTCAGCGTGCTCGGGTTCCAGCGACTGCAGGTCCGCCGACGCGAACTCGAGCGGGCCGCCGCCCCGGCACTGCGCGCACTGACCGACGCACTGGGTGACATCGGCCAGCGCGCCGGGATTCAGGTTCCCTGTGCGTCGCGCCGGTCGGACCGTCAGGCCCAGTAGCCCGATACGTCGATGATGACGTGGGTGAACTGGTTCGAGTAGAGACACCAGCGTCCCGACGAATCGTCCGCTCCTGCCACCATCGTTGCTGCGTTCACGCCGGCGATGAACCGGACCATCGACACCGACGGCACGGGCGAGAGGCACGGATGCACGGTGATGAAGCCCGACGACGAGGCCTGCGTCGACGTCACGTTGGCCAGCACGGCGCGCACAGTCGCCGCAGCGGGCAGCACGTCCGATGGGGCCAGTGTGACGGGGCGGTTGGCGCCGGCAGTGAGGCCACCCGTCAGCCCGATACCGCTGCGCGAGTCGACGGCGCGATACGGCGTCACGGCAACGTACGACGTCGTCGCTGCCGACCCGAACCAGCCGCTCATGTCGAGCGTGATGTGCATCGCTGACGAGACATAGATGCAGACCTCGCCGGTGGCATTGAGCGCCACCTGCAGATGGTTGGTGATGTTGATGCCAGCCGTCGCATTGAGCGAGCTGGTTGCGGGCCGCGTGGTCGTGCACGGAAACACCGTCACGAAGCCATTGGCGGAGGCATCGCTGGAGTGCAGGGTGAAGGCACCGGCCACTGCGCCGGCAGGCGCCCCGCCTGTTCGAACTGCCTTCACACGCAGCGTCGTGCCCTGGGCGACCTTTGCGCCGCTGCGCGAGTCGAAGAGACGCAGCGTGGTGATCGGCTGGTACTTCGACCCGGATGTCGGCGAGTAGTGGCCGAAGAGGTCGACCACGAGCTCCATCGACTGAGGCGCATAGATACACGCTGTCCCGTCGGCACCAAGTCGCACGACCGCCGTCGAGGCCACGATCCGTCCCGCCACCGCCTGAAGGTTCGAGATCGCCGGACGCGGCGTGCCGCACGCATAGACGGTGACCGGGGCGCTGGTCGCCGGCCGCACCGCAGTGACGTTCAGCACCACCGACGTCGCATCAGCCGGCAGGTTCGGATCGACCACGAGCGTGCAGCCGGCGCCGAGCGGATCGGACGCGGTGCCGGTGCCATCGCGCGTGTCGATGAGCCGTACCGGTGTCGCCGGCTGGAACAGCGCCGCCGCTGCCGGCCCGAGCGCCGCCCCCACCGGCGGCGCCACACGAGTACCGCACGGATCGGGGGTGTTCGGATCGACGATGCGGAAGCGGCTCGACTTGAGTCCCCAGTGCGACCGGAACGAGTCGCCCGACGTCACCGCATAGCCGACCGAGCCGTCGACGCGGACGCCGTCGATGCGCACCGTCGTTACCCACCCGTTGAACGGATCGCTCGCCGGTCCCGTGTTCGCCGTGATGACGACGCCCGTCACCTCAGTGAAGCCATATCGGTCGCCGATCGCCGACAGGCTCAGCGACGCCGACCATCGGTAGTTCGGGTTCAACGACGTGTCGTCGCCAGTGTCGGCAACCGCCGGGTACACCTGCGAGGACCCGAATCCCGGACGCGTGTAGCCACCGTTCGAGGCCGAGAAGTACGTGGGCGCGACCGCGCCGGTCGACAGCAGTCGCACGCCGCCTGCCGTTGCGACCACGGCGGCATCAACTGCGACATGCTCGACTGCCGTGAACGTGGTGCCCAGCGCCGCGGTGCGGGTCGCGGCGCCCATGTACGCCTGGCACGTTGTCGAGTCGCACGTCTTGGCATAGGCGGCGTGATTCGATGCCAGCGCATAGCTGCGCACCGCCACCGCCTGTGCCTTGAGCGCCTCGATGCCCCGGTCGTACTGGGTGTTGTCGGGATTCGGTCCCGCATAGGCCCACCCGGGCGACATCTCCTTGGCGACCACCGACCGCGCATAGTGCTCGAGGCGGACAACGTTCACCGTGCGGTTGGCGCCGTTGACGTCGTTCACGGCGCGGATCGAGCCGCGGTACGAGCGAACGGTCCCGCCGGGCTCGCAGACAGCAGGCAACTGCGCGTATGTGGAGGTGGCCGCGTAGGGATCCACCTGCGTGCGCACCTCGGCACTCGTTGCCTTCGACGAGGTGACGAGCGTCCAGCCGTTTGCCACCGGGTCGCCTGTCGATGCCGGGCACACCTCGGCATCGGCTCGGGCCCAGACCGCATACACCGGCGGCGTGCCGAGCGCCGAGACCTCGCGTACGAGCACCGATTTCCATGGCCC
>JBJOMQ010000019.1:0-20437 GCA_046052275.1 Actinomycetota bacterium
CAGCTGGGATGCCCATCATCTCGCAGATGATCTGCAGTGGCATGGGCGCAGCGACCTCCTGCACGAAGTCGCATTGCCGGTCGGGGAACCGCTCGATGAGGCGGTCGACGACGGCAGCCGCCTTGGTCTTCACGTACTCCTCGACCCGCGAGATCTCCTTCGGGGTGAAGCCCTTCGACACGATCGAGCGCAGCCGGAAGTGGCGGGGATCGTCCATGTTGATCATCGAGCCGAAGAACTCGGTGATCTCGGGCGGCAGGTCGCCGATATTGGTGCCTTTCCCACTGCAGAACACCTGCGGGTTGCGGCTGACGTGCCAGATGTCGTCGTGCCGCGTGAGGGCCCAATATCCGGGACCCTTCGGGAACGGGCTGTTCTCGAACTGCCACTCGTCCCAGAAGCTCATGGGCTGCTGGTCGCGCAGAGCCTTGAAGGCGCCCTCGCGCATCTCGCGTGGGCCCCGCCAGAACTCGGGGTCTGACAGGTGGAAGCTGCCGAGTTCAACGTGCGCAGGCGTCATGACCACGACAGTACCAACGGGCGCTCCGGAGCCCGCCGTCGGAGGAGGCTCTGAGTCTTCGGCAGTCCGAGCGCCTCGTTACGATCCGCCGGGGGATCCGGGGATCCCCACGACCACGAGGAGTCCGTGATGCCCGAAGCAGTCATCGTCGCAACAGCGCGCAGCCCGATCGGGCGCGCCAACAAGGGCTCGCTGGTGAGCATGCGCCCCGACGACCTCAGCGCCCAGATCATCGCCGCGCTCATGGCCAAGGTGCCGCAGGTGCGCGGTGCCGACATCGAGGACATCCTGTGGGGCATCGGCCAGCCGGCCGGTGAGGGTGGCTTCAACATTGCCCGCGTCATCTCGACCCTCGCCGGACTCGGCGACGTACCGGGCGTGACGGTGAACCGCTACTGCTCGAGCAGCCTGCAGACGATCCGGATGGCAGCGCATGCGATCAAGTCGGGCGAGGGCGACGTCTTCATCGCCGGGGGCGTCGAGACCGTGAGCCGTTACGCCAGCGGTGCGAGCGACACGGCGCCGAATCCCCGGTTCAAGGAGCCGGGCGAGCGCACCAAGCTGCGCGCCCAGGGCGGCCAGCCGACCTGGACTCCGCCGACCGGGCTTCCCGACATGTACATCGCGATGGGCCAGACCGCCGAGAACGTGGTCGAGCAGGAAGGTGTCACCCGTGAGGAGATGGACCGATTCGGCGTGCGCAGCCAGAACCTGGCGTGTGAGCACATCGAGAACGGCTTCTTCGCACGCGAGATCACGCCGGTGACGCTGCCCGACGGGACAGTGGTGTCGACCGACGATGGCCCCCGCCCGGGCACGAACTACGAGGCAGTGAGCCAGTTGAAGCCGGTCTTCCGGCCCGACGGCAGCATCACGGCCGGCAATGCGTGCCCGCTGAACGACGGGGCTGCTGCGGTGCTGGTGATGAGCGACACGAAGGCCGCGCAGCTCGGCATCACGCCGCTCGCACGCGTGGTGAGCTCTGGTGTCAGCGCGCTCAGCCCGGAGATCATGGGACTCGGACCCATCGAGGCATGCCGTCAGGCACTGCGGCGAGCCGGCCGCACCATCGACCAGATCGACCTCGTCGAGATCAACGAGGCATTTGCAGCGCAGGTCATCCCGTCGGCGAAGCACCTCGGCATCGACATCGACCGCCAGCTCAACGTGCACGGCGGTGCGATCGCGCTCGGTCACCCGTTCGGCATGACGGGAGCGCGCATCATGGCGACGCTGATCAACGGGCTCCAGTGGGAGGAGAAGACCTGGGGACTCGAGAGCATGTGCGTCGGCGGCGGACAGGGCCTCGCCATGGTGGTCGAGCGCCTCAGCTGAGACCGGGCCACGGCCCGGCAGTCAGGTCGCAGTGCTGCGGCTCTTGCGCTGCAGCATGGCGAGCACCGTGAGCACGGCGCTCACTGCAGCGGCGATGCAGAACATCCATTCGGGGCCGAGGTTGCCGTAGATGGGTCCTGCAGAGAAGGCGGTGATCGCGCCCATGGTGAGGTTGCCCGCGCCGGCAAGGCCCTGCGCTGCTGCGGCGCGTCCCTCCGGCGCTGCCTGTGCCACGGCCGATTGGACGGCAGGAACGCCGAGCGCCTGAATGCACCCCTCGACGCCGCTCAGCAGTGCGATCACGATCGGTACCGAGATGAAGCCGTAGCTGAGGACGAGCGGTGTCACCAGCACCATCGCGATGACGCTGGCAGGTACGGCGCCGATCCGGTCGACGAGGCGGCCGCCCGTGGGTGCGAGCAGCGCGAACGGCAGGCCGAACAGCAGGAACGAGAGGCCGACCACGAGTTCGGTCGCACCGAGGTCGGTCAGGAACCTGTCGAGCACGGCGTCGTAGAACCCGACCGGTGCGAACGCCGCCATGCTGAGCAGCACGCCGGTACGCACCTGGGGAAGCCGCAGCAGGTCGAACCCGAGCTGGTGGCGGTCGGTGCGCGGTGGCTCGGGCAGCTGGCGGGGGATGAGCAGCGCCAGCCCGATCAGGGCAGCGATGCCGTTGACGAGGAACGGGACCCTGATGCCGAACGGGCCGACGAGAAGGCCGCCGAGCATGGGGCCGATCACGAAACCTCCCAGTTCCGCAGCGCCGAGCACGCCGAGCCGGCGGGCGACATTGTCGCGGTCGACGGAGATCGCAATCGCCCTGACGGAGGGCAGGTAGAGCGATGTGGAGGCGCCGGTGAGGCAGCGCGAGAGGATGAGTGCGATGAGCGACGACGACAGCGCGAATGAGATGCTGCCGGCCACCGCCGCCGCCAACCCAAGCAGAAGGAGCAGCTTCGAGTGCCCCTTGTCGGCGAACGGGGCGAACAGGATCTGGCCGATGAGCCCGACGACGAATCCGGCACCTGCAATCAGCCCGAGACCGAGGTCGCTGAATCCGTACTCGTCCTGGAGATTGCCGAGCAGCGCGAACACCACGCTGTTCGACACGCCGATCGTCGCAGTCGCCAGGAGGATGGCATTCCAGCCGGGCGGATTGGCAGGCGCTGCGACGCGATCGGCTACCACGACGGCGGTGCGAGCAGATCCGCTCGCACCCGCACGACGTCGGGCTCGTCGGGACACCTGACGGCGCGCAGCGCATAGCACCACTCGCCGGCGTGCAGTTCGGCGAGCACCCATGCGGTACCGCTGCAGTCGCACTCGCCGTGAACGGGCATCACTGCGTCGATGTCGAGGCCAGCCGTGTCGGCCTCGGCACACCACAGCTCGAGCAGGCCGCACCGGTACTCGGGATTGTCGACGAGGTCGATGCCGCTGAGCGCGAGCTCGATGGTGGTGACGGCCACGGGCCTGAGTTCGTCGAGATTTACGACATCGCCCCCGAGTTCACCGTCGAGCATGACGACGACAGGCCCGTCGCTACCAGCGACGCCGCCGACGAATCCGTAGCGGACGATCGGGAAGCCGTCGTCGCCGGTGGCCTCGTAGCGCACGCGGTCGCCGGGTGACAGCGATGTCATGCCGTCACCGACTGGTTCGCAGCATCGGATGCGCGACGTTGCGCCGTTGCGCGTGCAGCGACTGCCGTTGGGGACGACTGGTCGGCGCCCGTCGCCGTCGTCGCCTCGTCGACAGCGACGACCGAACTCAGCACTGCGTCGGCAAGTGCCGGCCAGAGCACGAGTGCGTCGCTCGCCCACTCGTCGAAGGGGCGGTCGGTGAGCGCAATGCACGCCGTCGCAGCCGCAGGATCCACCCACAGGAGGGTACCGGCGCCACCGAAGTGCCCATACGTGGACGGACTGTTGCGCGTGCCGGTCCAGTGCGGCTGCTTGTTGCCGCGGACCTCGGCGCCGAGGCCCCATGCGCAGTCGTCGAACCGTCCGATACCGGGCAGCACACCGGCGAGTCCTGCGAACTGCACGGACCGGAAGTCGAGCGCAGAATCGGCCGACACGAGTACGGGATGCTGCAGTTCGCCGACGAAGCGCACGAGGTCGTCGACAGTGCCGGTGATGTCTTTTGCCGGCGAGCCGCCGAGGGCGGTGTTCGCCATGCCGAGCGGCTCGAGCACCGCCTCGCGGAGGTAGTCGCCAAAGGGCATTCCCGCGGCGTCGGCGAGATGCGATGCCAGCAACTCGACGCCCGTGTTGCTGTAGATGCGGCGAGTGCCGGGGGCTGCCAGCCGGTCGGCGGTATCGAACGCGAGACCGCTCGCATGGGCGAGGAGGTGCCGACACGTCGCGCCGGCGAGGTCGACGCTGCCGATGGAGTTGATCGGCGTGTCGAGGCCGATCGTGCCCTCCTCGGCGGCGACGAGTGCCGCCCATCCGACGAGCATCTTCGAGATCGATGCCAGCCGGAATTGCCGGGCGGTGGGGCCGAGCGCCACGGTGGAGCCATCAGGCAGCACGACAGCGGCCGCCACCGTGTCGACCTGCCAGCGCCGGGTCAGCGAGAGTGCGTCGGCGACTCGCTCGCGCTGGTGCCCGGCCACTCGCACGCCGGCCTCAGGCGAAGCCCGCGGTGCGGAGCAGCTCGGCGACGTGGAAGGCGAGGTCGAGGCTCTGGCGCCCGTTCAGCCGAGGGTCGCATACCGTCTGGTAGGCCTCGTCGAGCTGGACCTCGGAGATGTTGTCGGCTCCGCCGATGCATTCGGTGACGTTCTCGCCGGTGAGCTCGACGTGGATGCCACCCGGCCAGGTGCCCTCGGCCTGATGGGCGCGGACGTATCCGTCGATCTCGGCACAGATCGAGTCGAACGTGCGCGTCTTGCGGCCTCCCGCGCTGGTGATCGTGTTCCCGTGCATTGGGTCGCAGGCCCAGACGACGGGATGGCCAGCGTCTCGAACGGCGCGCAGCAGCGGCCGCAGGCCGCTCTCCACCCGGTCGGCTCCCATTCGGCTGATGAGCGTGAGGCGGCCGGGCAGGCGCGCCGGGTTGAGGCGCTCGCAGAGCTCGAGCACGTAGGCGGCGTCGGTGGTGGCGCCGACCTTGCAGCCGATCGGGTTGCCGACGCCGCGGAGGAACTCGATGTGTGCCCCGTCGAGCTGGCGGGTGCGCTCGCCGATCCAGAGCATGTGGGCCGAGCAGTCGTACCACCCGCCGGTGAGCGAGTCCTGCCGGGTGAGCGCCTCCTCGTAGCCGAGCAGCAGTGCCTCGTGACTGGTGTAGACGTCGGTGGAGTGGAGGTCGTGGGTGACCTCGGTGTCGACACCGCAGGCGCGCATGAATCGCAGGGCGCGGTCGATCTCACTCGCGATCTGCTCGTAGCGCTGACCCTCGGGGCTGCTGGCGACGAACTCCTGTGTCCATGCGTGCACACGGCTGAGGTCGGCGAAGCCGCCCTTGGTGAATGCCCGCAGGAGGTTCAGCGTCGCGGCCGACTGGTGGTAGGCCTGCACGAGCCGATCTGGATCGGGCACCCTGGCCGCCGCCGACGGGGCGTCGCCGTTGACGATGTGCCCGCGAAAGCTCGGGAGGTCGACATCGCCGACGCGTTCGACGTTGCTGCTGCGCGGCTTGGCGAACTGGCCGGCGATCCGTCCGACCTTCACCACCGGCACGCCCAGCGAGTAGGTGAGCACGACTGCCATCTGGAGGATGACGCGCAGCTTCTCGCGGATGTTGTTGGCCGAGAACTCCTCGAAGCTCTCGGCGCAGTCACCTGCCTGCAGCAGGAACGCGTTGCCGGCGGCGACCTGGGCGAGCGATGACTGCAGCGAGCGCGCCTCGCCGGCGAAGACGAGCGGCGGGAACGATGCGACCTGCTTGAGCGCACGCTCGAGGTCGCCCTGGTCCGGCCACTCGGGCTGCTGCAGCGCCGGGAACGTCGTCCAGCTGCTCGGTGTCCAGGCCTTTGCCACGCTCGGAAGCCTAACGGCCGCCATTTGGCGTTTCCCCGGGTGGCCACTGCGGTGCCACACGCGAGCGAGCCGCCCGGCGGGGCGGCTCGCTGCAGTGCTGGTATGGCAGCCGGACAACGCCGGCGTTGGTGCGGTCAGACGGCGAGGATGCGCACGGCGTCTTCGCGCAGGCCGGCAACGGCGCGGCTGACGAGACGGCGGGCTGCCTCGGCGGTGACGCCGAGGTTCTCGCCGACCTCGCGGAAGCTCTTGCGCTCGCCGTCGAGCAGGCCGAACCGAGCCTCGACTGCGTAGCGGGCGCGCTTGTCGAGCGTGCCGAGCAGTTCGTCGAGCAGGTCGCTGTCGACCATGGCCATCACGGCGTCCTCGGGCGTACCGTCGCCGTTCGACATCAGGTCGCCGAGGGTGGCGTCGCCGTCGTCGCCGATCGTCTTGTCGAGCGACACCGGAGTGGTGAGGCGGTGCAGCTCGGCGTTCTGGACGTCGAGCGTCTCGCCGTCGCCGCTGGCCTGCCGAAGGGCTGCTCGGAGGCTCGCCGAGCGGTCGCCGGGGATGCGGATGAGGCTGGCCTTCTGGTCGAGGGCGCGGCCGATGGCCTGGCGGATCCAGAAGGTGGCATAGGTGGAGAACTTGAAGCCGCGCCGCCAGTCGAACTTGTCGACGGCGTGCTCGAGGCCGAGGTTGCCCTCCTGGATGAGGTCGAGCAGGTCCATGCCCTGGGGCAGCGGATAGCGGCGGGCGATGGAGACGACGAGGCGCAGGTTGGAGCGGATGAAGCGGTCCTTCGCCTCGGCGGCGCGGGCCACAGCGGCTTTGAGGGCTGCGCCGCGCTCGCCGTTCGCCAGCTTCTCGGCGGCCTCGCGGCCGGCCTCGATGATGCGGGAGAGCTCGCGCTCCTCCTCGGCGGTGAGCAGCGACACCTTGCCGATGTCGTTCAGGTAGAGACCAATGGAGTCGTTCATGTCAGTTCTCTCAACTTCTCGTGGCGTCGTGTTGTTCCGGCCGGGCGTGTGGCACTGGGCACATGGCAGGCCGCTGGATTGCTGGGTAGTCGCCGGGCCGCGCGCTGCCACGCAGGTGGTGCGCCCGGGCTCCGGACCGGGGGGATCCGGCTGTGGTTGGGGGGACGGTCTACGGTACTACATCGGTCAAGGGAATGGAAGGCGTGAGAGGAATTTCCTCGGGGTGCCGGTAGAAGCGCGCTGGCGGGCCTGACGGCCTGGCGTACGAGTCGGTCGGCCCCCGGCCATGACGGACGCAGTCTGCGGGCGCGTGAGCGGTCGACCACGCCGTGGTGCGCCGCCCCAGAGCCAGCCGCACCCGGGGCGTACACTCGTAGCCCGTGCAGTCCCCCGCCAACTCCCCGGCACGGGGCCGGATCCGTCGCCTCGGCGTGTTCGGCGGCACCTTCGACCCGCCGCACGTCGGCCATCTCGTGACCGCCGTGAACGTGCGCCACGCCCTGTCGCTCGACCTGGTGCTGCTGATGGTGGCCAATGACCCGTGGCAGAAGAGCGGGGCCCGTCCGGTGACACCCGCTGCCGCCCGCCTGGCGATGGTCGAGGCGGCCGTCGCCGAGGTGCCGGGACTGGCAGCCGGTCGCACCGAGATCGACCGCGGCGGGCCGAGTTTCACCGCCGATACGCTCGCTGCCTTGGCAGTAGAGCATCCGGACGCCGAACTCTTCACCATCGTTGGCGACGATGCCGCTGCGGGGTTCCGCTCGTGGGAGCGACACGACGATGTTGCGGCACGCTCGCAACTCGTGGTCGTCGACCGGCCGGGGGCTCCGGTCGAACTGCCCGGCGGGTTCGAGTGGCTGCACGTCGAGGTGCCCCGGCTCGAGGTGTCGAGCACCGACCTCCGTGCCCGCTGCCGCGACGGCCGCCCCCTCGACTACCTCGTGACCGAGCCGGTGCTGGCGGTCATCCGAGAGCGCGGCCTCTACATGGGGGCGCCATGACCTCGCTCCAGTCGACGCAGCGACGGCTGATGACGATCATGGGATGCGTCACGGCGACCGCCATCGTGGTCGTGGGGATGCTCGGACTGGCAGGAATCAACGCACTGCGCAGCTACGAGGGGGCGACGAAGGTCGAGCAGCAGCTGGTCGAGTTGGCGCCGACGACGGTGGCGATGCTGGCCACGGTTGACGAGCGCAACCAGCTGTCGACCGTGACCGTCTTCGTGCTGACGCCTGAATCCGAGGGGCGGATCGGCGGCAGCATCGTGAGCGTGCCGGTCTCGTGCGATACCACGTTCGCAATCGGCGAGACCCGTGTACCGCTTGCCGAGGTGTACGACACGTCGGGTGCAGAGGCACTTGCCGAGGCAGTAGAGGGCGTGCTGTCGCTGACGCTCGACGTGTGGGAAGTCGCGAATGCTCCTGCTGCTGCGGTGGTGCTGGCACCGGTGGGGTCGGTGGCAGTCGACCTGCCGAACGACGTGGCCACGACGATCGACGGCGAGGTCGAGGTGCTGCATCCCCGCGGACCCACCGAACTGAACGTGGGCGAGCTCGTCGACGTGCTGAATGCCCGCGTCGAGGGTGAGCCCGAGGTGAATCGCAGGGCGACCGTGGAGGGCGTGTGGTCGGCACTCGCAACCTCGGTCGGCGAGGGCACCGGCCAGGTGATGCCCGACGCTGCGGTGAACAGCGTGGCCGATGCCTTCGCGCGGCTGGTTGCAGGGCCGGTTGCGGCACGTGGCATTGCAACCGTGCCACTCGAGGCGGCGCTGAACCCCGAGGGTGACGACGTGACACTGGTCGACCGCGTCGACGCCGTGCTGATCTTTGCCTCGATCGCGCCGAACTCGACCTCAGCCCCGGCGCCGGGGCTCGTGTACCGCATCGAGGCCCCGCCGGGCTACGACGAGCGCGTCCGCTACGCCATCTCGGTGCTGCTGTACTTCAGCGAGAACGTGCAGTCGGTGTACATCGCATCGTCGGTACCTGTCTCGCAGGCGACAGTGCTGGAGCTGTACGACTCGAAGTCGAAGGATCGCGCCGAGGATGCGTCGGTGGTGTTCGGCGAGACGACATACGCGGAGCCGGGGGTGAGGATCGCCGGCGTCGATGTCGTACTGCGCCTCGGCCTCGACTTCCTCACCTCGTCCGAGGCGCTGCCGCCGACGACCCCGGTGGCGGAGAGCACCTGATGTCGGTCGAGGAGCGGTCGGCAGAGGCTCGAGAACTGGCGAAGGTGGCGGCGAGGGCGGCCGAGGACAAGAAGGCCGAGCGGACACTCGTGCTCGACGTGGCAAGCGTGCTGGGAATCACCGACTACTTCGTCATCACGAGCGCCAGCAATCGGCGCCTTGTGCGCACCGTGGTCGATGCCGTCGAGGAGGCGGTTCGCGACGCCACCGGGCGGTCGCCGCTGCGCACCGAGGGGCTCGCCGAGCAGCTGTGGGTGCTCGTCGACTACGGCGATGTGGTGGTGCACGTCTTCGCCGAGGAGATCCGCATGTACTACGAGATCGAGCGCCTCTATCGGGACGTGCCGAAGGTGCCGTGGGATGACTGACGACGGCAGCGTCGTGTGGGGCGACAGCGCGGACGGGAACCATCCCGCTGCCGCCGACGTCTCTCCCGCCGTGGCCATCCCGCTCTCTGCGCCGTTCGACACCTCGCAGCTGCAGAAGGTGGCGCCCGATCCCGTCACCGTGACCGTCGCCCGCCGGATCAGGCCGGGTACCGAGGCGCAGTACCTGCGGTGGTGCGACGAGGCGGTGTCGACGATCCGGCAGTTCCCCGGCTGCCTCGGTGCCGGCGTGCTGCACCCCGGTCCCGACGGCGGCGAGTACCAGATCGTGTTTCGCTTCATCGACGGCGTGCACCTGCGCGGCTGGGAGAAGTCTGACGACCGGGCCAGGCTCACCGCTGTCGTGGCACCCCTCGTGCTGTCCGAGCGTGTGCAGCGCACGGTGGGCGTCGATGACTGGTTCGAACTGTCGGAGCGAGCCGAGCCCAAGCGGTCGCTGTGGAGCCGCATCGTCACCGACGTGCTGTGGGTGTACCCGGTGGCGTTCCTCGCAGCACTGTTCATCTCGCCGGTGCTCGAGGCCCTGCCGGTAGAAGCCAGGGTGCTGCTGTCGTCAGCACTCATCACCCTGGCGATGCGGATCGGTGTCGGCCCACTGCGCCGCCGCCTTCGGTCACGCCGCACGCTCTGAGAGCGACGGTCGTCGGGTCTCCCGGCGGGGTTTTGGCGTGTCGTCGACCGCTGGTATCGTCCTGCCTTCGTTCGGGGCTGTAGCTCAGTTGGCAGAGCGCTTCCATGGCATGGAAGAGGTCAGGGGTTCAATTCCCCTCAGCTCCACGAACCGGTACTGCGGGCAGAGTGACGCCCCGTGCGTGGGCGTCCCGCTGGCTAGGGTCATCGGCGTGTCTGGATCACCGCTCGTCGAGCGAGCCTCGAAGAGCACGATCGCCCTTCGGCGACTGAATGCTGTGACGCTCGGCGTCGCAATTGCTGTCTACGCGGTGCTGCTTGCGATAGCGGCGTATCACCGCTTGCCGGGGCTCGCTGTCTTCAGCTCATGCATCATGCTCGCAGAGGCGCTCGTGTTCCAGCTGGTGCGAACGGTCATCCTCCACCTTGATCTCGTCCGTCGTCCCTGAGCGCGCTCATCGACCTTCGCGAAGAACACTGGCGAGGCTCTCGGGTGCAACCGGGTTGAAGTACTCACCGCAGGCGACTTCAGCGGCGGCGATGTACCGCGGGACGCCGGCAGCGCGCCAGGGGGAGACGACGTCGATGCTCAGCCATGACGTCGGCCACGACAGGCCGTCCGTGGGCTGCTGGTTGACCCACATCATGTAGGGGAGCGGCCGGTCGAAGATCCGGTCGAGTCGCCGCAGCACGTCGATGAGCAGGGCCGCCAGATCGTCCCGTCCATCCGGTGGCAGCGAGGGCAGGTCGGCGACGCGACGCCGTGGGGCGAGCGTGACTGCCACCGGATACACGGCCGCATCGGGCACATAGGCGAACCAGTCGCCGTGCTCGCTGACGAACCGTGACGGGAGTTCCGTCGTGTCTCGGCCGTGCGGATCGCATCGCATGTCGGGCTGCCAGCCAGCATCGAGGAGTCGGCGGGGGCGCTCGGGCACGTGGTCGTAGGCGTAGATCTGTCCATGGGGATGCGAGATCGTGGCACCGACGTCAGGTCCGCGGTTCTCGAAGCACAGGACGTACTCGACGTCGGGGCGGGCTCCGAGTGCGGTGGTGCGCTCGGCCCACGTGTCGACGACACGGCGAACTCCGTCGGCGCCGAGCTGCCAGAGCGACGCATCGTGAACCGAGGTGTACAGCACCACCTCACAGCGGTCGGGGTGCATCGCCGGCCAGCGGTTGGGGATCACCCGAACGTCGTATGGCTCGGGAGCCTCGAGGCCGCCGACGCAGAATGGGCACCCGTCGGCGGGAAGGTTGGGGCGTCCCTGGCGAGAGCCGACCACGTGCACTCGCGTGCCGAGGTGGGGATCGACACGGACGTCTGCCGTCTCGGGAAGCGGGTCGGGCGGCGCGGCGGGCATCGTAGGGAGGGCGGGTCGGCGGGTGCCGCTGCAATGGTGCCATGTCGAAGGGGCACCAGAGCGTGTGCAATCGTGTCAAGCCTGAGCACCGTGGTAGCAGCACCGAATCCGCTCATGCCGTGCCCGCCAGTGCCGTGCCGTGGCGCACTGCGGATCGGGGGCGCGTCACGTCGTCGTACGGTGCGACGTCGGCAGGGGAGCGGTCGCTGATGCTGCCCGAGATCGGCACGCTGCGGCCATGGGCCGACCCGGCGATCATTGCCATCAGGCGCCTGCCGATGCATGTGCCGATCGAGCGCAGTCTCCACCGGTCGCTCGACGGCGAGTGGGCCTTCGAACTGTTCGGTCACCCCGACGAGGTGCCCGAATCGGCACTCGCCGGCTCGACGGGATCGCACACCGTGGAGGTGCCGGGGAACTGGACGATGCAGGACACGGGCGGACTCGACGACCTGCCGCACTACACCAACATCCAGATGCCCTTCGGCGGGCCGCCGCCGATGCTGCCCGACCGTCTGACGACCGGCGTCTACCGGCGGTCGGTGCGCATTCCGCGCGAGTGGCGTCACCACCGCATCGTGCTGCACGTCGGCGGTGCCGAGAGCGTGCACGCCGTCTACGTGAACGGTCGCTTCGCTGGATACGGCACCGACAGCCGCCTGCCGAGCGAGTACGACATCTCCGACATGGCCGAAGCGGGTGCCGACGCGCAGATTGCCATCGTGGTGATCCGCTATTCGGCAGGCTCGTATCTCGAGGACCAGGACCAGTGGTGGATGGCGGGGCTCCACCGCAGCGTCCACGTCGAGGCCAGGCCCGAGGTGCACGTGGCCGACGTGCGGATCGACACCGACTTCGACCCGAGCTCGGGCACGGGCGCAGTGCGACTTGCTGCCGAGGTGGGCTTCACGGGCCACGCGCAGCGCGGCTGGACGGTGAGGGCGACGCTCTCGGCGCCGTCAGGCCGCACGGTTGGAGCAGTCCGCGCCGTGGCCGTGCCCCACCGCCACGATGCGGCCTACGTGTTCTCGGGTCACATCGCCTGCGCCGAGTGGTCGGTTCCATCGGCCCGACCCTGGTCGGCTGAGCGCCCGGATCGATACCTCGTCACGTGCGAGCTCGTCAGCCCGGCCGGCGACGTGGTCGAGACGACAGAGCACCGGGTCGGTCTGCGGCGTATCGAGGTGCGTGACCGGCAGCTGCTGTTGAACGGACAGCCGATCTGGATCTTCGGCGTCAACCGGCACGACCACCACCCTGACCGCGGCTCGGCGGTGAGCGTCGACGACATGCGCGCCGACCTGCAGCTGATGCGCGCACACAACATCACCGCCGTGCGTACGTCGCACTACCCGAACGACTCGGCCTTCTACGACCTGTGCGATGAGCTGGGCATGTACGTCGTCGACGAGGCCAACATCGAGGGTCACGCCTACAACACGTCGATCTGCGACGACCCCGCCTACCGCAGTGCGTTCGTCGAGCGCGGTAGCCGCATGGTGCAGCGCGATCGCAATCACCCCTGCATCATCCAGTGGAGCCTCGGCAATGAGACCGGCTATGGGACGAACCACGATGCGCTTGCCGCGTGGATCCGCAGCACCGATCCGTCGCGTCCGCTCCACTACGAGGGGGCCGTCGCCCACGGAGACCCTGCATCGTCGAGGCCGCTGTCGGGCGACCGCTCATCGGCCCCTCCGCTCGGCACGGGGTCGCGCGCGACGTATCCGCCGCACTGGGACGAGGGCGGGATGCGCGTCACCGACACGGTCTGCCCGATGTATCCGACGATCGATGCCATCCGTCGCTACGGCGAGCGCGGCACCGGTCGTCGCCCGCTCATCATGTGCGAGTACAGCCATGCAATGGGCAATTCGAACGGCTCGCTGGCCGACTACTGGGATGTGATCACCTCCACCCCGGGCCTGCAGGGTGGCTTCATCTGGGAGTGGAAGGACCACGGACTTCGCCAGCAACGTCCCGACGGCAGCACGCGACTGGCGGTGGGCGGCGACTTCGGCGATGCGCCCAACGACGGGAACTTCGTGGCCGACGGACTGGTGTCATCCGACGGCGAACCGCACCCGGCGATGCGCGAGGTTGCCTGGGCGTACCGGCCGGTGACGGTGCACCGCTCCGACCACGGCGGCCGGCGCCTCGTCGTCGCCAATCGGCAGTCGTTCACGGGACTCGATGGCTATCGGTTCGACTGGGAGCTCCTCATCGACGGGGATGTGATGCAGCGAGGCCGCCTCGAGGTGCCTGAGGTCGCTCCGCACTCGTCGGCGTCAGTGCCGCTGCCGTGCAAGGTGCCGGCTGCTGGCGGTGAGGCTCATCTCACGGTTCGCATCAGCACGCGACGCGCGACGTGGTTCGCTCCAGCAGGTCACGTCGTCGCATGGGATCAGGTGGTGCTGCGAACTGGCACGCCGGTGCCGGCGCCGGCGCGTCGCCGTGCCACAACTCGCTCCCCGCTGGAGGGTGTGCTGTCTCGGCCGTTGGAACTCTGCATTCGTCGCGCAGCGATCGACAACGATGGCTACAAGCTGATGCCCGACCTGTCGGAGCGGCTTGGAATCGGCGGCCAGGCACTGCGCGCGTGGCGCGAGTCGGGCGTCGAGACGCTGCCGGCAGCGTCGCTGGTGCGGCACACCAGGCACTGTGAGCCCGATGGCGGGGGAGCCATGTCGGCCGTCTACCGGCACCGGGTAGAGGTGCCCGCCGGTCTCGCCGATATTGCCAGGGTCGGCGTCAGGTTCGCGCTGCCGTCGCGCTTTGCTGGCCGTCGATGGTTCGGGCGCGGTCCGCACGAGAACTATCCCGACCGCAACAGGTCGGCGATGGCAGGGGTCTGGAGCGTGCCGCCCGATGAGAACCCGTATCTCGTACCGCAGGAGTTCGGCCTGCGATGCGACGTGCGATGGATGGAGCTCGCCTGCGCCGACACGGGCGAAACCCTGCGGATCGACAGCCTTGGCGCAGCGCCGCTGCACATGTCGGTGACTCGGCACTCGGTGGAGGACCTGATGGCGGCACGCAACGAGGTCGACCTCGTCCCCGCGGACGACCTCGTCGTGCACCTTGATGCTGCGCACCGAGGGCTGGGCACTGCGAGCTGCGGCCCGGATGTGCTCAGCCAGTACCGGCTGCGTGCCGGCACCTATCGGTTCGCCTATCGGCTGTCGCTGGTCGCACGGCCCGCCCGGCGGGGCCGCCGAGGCTGACTCACGCCGTGGTGAATCGCCACCACGTGTTGGAGTTGGCGTACGTCGAGCCGATTGAGTTGTCGGCTCGCACCTGCCAGTAGTAGGTGGTGCCGGCGAGCAGTCCGCTGACGGTAACGCTCCGCAGCGTGCCTGCCGACACCCACGTCGAGCCGGCACAGGTGGTCTGGTTTGCGGTTGGCGCCGTGCGCGTCAGGCAGTACCAGTACGACGTTGCGCCCGTCGATGCGGCCCACGAGAGTGACAGCGACGTCTTGGTGCGGGTCGCGAGGTTCTTGGGTCCCGACTTGCCGAATGCGCCCGGTGCTGCGCCGACCGTCATCGTCATCGCCTTCGAGCCGGTGCGTCCTGCACCGTCGGTGGCGGTGACCGTGAACGAGAACGTGCCGGCTGCCGTGGGCGTGCCGCTGAGGAGCCCGGCACCGCTCAGGGTGAGGCCGGTGGGCAGGGTGCCGGCCGTCCGCGACCAGGTGAACGTGCCCGTTCCGCCGGTGGCGGCCATCGACTGGCTGTAGGCGGTGCCAGTGACGCCGCTGGGGAGACTCGAGGTAGTGACGCTGACCGGGTTGGCGACACTGACCGTGAACGACTTCGATGCCGACTCCGATGCGGTGTCGGTGGCGGTCACCTCGAACGTGAACGACCCGGTGGCCGACGGCGTGCCGCTGAGCACCCCGCTCGTGCTCAGGCTGAGGCCGTTGGGGAGCGAGCCCGACGTGTGCGACCACGTGTGCGCACCCGTGCCGCCCGTCGACGTGAGTGTCTGGCTGTACACCGAGCTGGTGGTGCCGGCGGCAAGGCTGACGGTGGTGATCGCCACCGGGGCCGGACCCGTCGAGTTGCTGCAGCGATAGGCGGTTCCGCTGCTGATCGATGCGCTGTTGTAGCTGATCTGCGTGCCGGCGCTGCCGTCGCTGTTCTCGACGCCCACCGTTGCTGCCGAGCCGTTGCTGCCAGCGGCTGCACTGGCGTCGAGGTACTGGAACGTGACGGCGTCAGTGGCTTCGTCGATGACGATCTGGAACGTGACCGGATTGCCGGTCGTGCCGTACGGGTTGATGTCGACCCACGAGGCGACGAAGAGTCGGTTCGGTGAGGTGCCGCGCACCGAGGTGTACACGGAGCCGCCGGTGCCGGGATTGAGGTCGGCGTGCCAGGCAGCCGCCATGTTGTTCGGGTCGCCGCTGCTGGGGATCGGGCTGTTGGTGAAGGATGTGGCGGCACCCGTGCCGAAGCGTACGAATCCGTTCGAGGAGACACCGACGGTCGTCTCGTTGCTGCCGTACCAGGTGACGGCGAAGGGCAGCGTCACTGCCACCGATGAATCGTCGCTCAGCGAGCGAAGTGTGCCTCCCACGGTGGGGTCGAGCCACGAGTAGGTGGTCGGGCTGCAGACATACGGCGGCGGCGGCGTGTCGGTGGTGCCGGACGCCTCGTTGCTCCAGTTGGTGGTAGCGCCGCCGAGCCCGCTTGCTCGCACCCGGTAGCAGTACGTGGTGGCACCGCTGAGCCCGGAGTCGGTGAACGAGGTGGCGTTGGCACCGGCGGTGGCGACCGTGGCGAAGGTGCCGCAGGTGCCGGTCGTCGACGGGGCGCGCTGGATGGTCCAGGTGAACTCGTTGCTGACGCCGTCGGTCCAGGTGAGGCGCATGCGCGTGGCACCGTCGGCGGCGGCGGCGAGATTCGACGGATTGCCGGTGATCGGCGAGGCGCTGCCGGTGCACAGCGGCACCATCGAGCTCACGTCGAGACGCCCAGAGTTGACGACCTTGCCGGCGAGCGACGTGGTGGGCTGCGTGGTCGAGAGCAGGATGCCGCGCAGGTCGCTGCCCGTGAGGGCAGGGTTCATCGCTGCGCAGAGCGCCACAGCACCGCTCACGTGCGGTGTCGCCATTGAGGTACCGCTGTACGAGCCGTAGCTGTTGAACGGCAGCGTGGAGTACACGCTGACGCCTGGGGCACCGAGGTCGACGGTGGTGGCGCCATAGCTGGAGAACGAGGCAATCGAGCCGTTGCTGGCGATAGCCGCAACGGCCACGACGCAGTCCCACGTCCGCGTGGCGGTGGCGCAGTTGTAGTTCGAGGGATAGCTGGCGGTGGTGTCGTTGTTGCTGGTGGAGTTGCCGGCTGCGGCAACGAAGAGGATGTTGCTGTTGCCGCCGCGGATGATCGCGTCAGCAAGCGCCTGCGTATAGCCGCCGCCGCCCCACGAGTTGCTGGTGGCGACGATGTTGAGGTTGTGGCGGCTCTTCAGGTCGGTCATGTAGTCGACCGCGCGAACGGCGTTCGATGTGGAACCGCCGCCCGAGCCGAGGAACTTGCCGGAGATCAGGGTGACGTCCCAGGCAACGCCGGCTACGCCGATGCCGTTGCCGCCGACGCCGCCGATGGTGCCCGACACGTGCGTGCCGTGGGTGTCTGCCGAGCCGCCGCTGCCGCCGTCGTAGACGCTCGGGTCGTTGGAGACGAAGTCCCAGCCGTTGATGTCGTCGACGTAGCCGTTGCCGTCGTCGTCGATGCCCGGACGGCCTGCCGACTCGATGGGGTTCGTCCAGATGTTGTCGACGAGGTCGGGATGCGTCACCTGGATGCCCTCATCGATGACGCCGATGGCGACGCTGCTCGAGCCGATGTAGTCGCCGGCCCATGCCTCGGCGGCCTGGCTCCCGAACTGGTTGGCCGGTGACGAGGCATCGCCGTACATGCCCCACAGCGTGCCGTTGGTGAACGACGGATCGTTCGAGGTGACCTGCGTCGTCACGATGTAGTCGGGCTCGGCGAAGCGGACTCCCTTGGCGCGGGAGAGCACGGCGATCGCCTTCTCGACGCCGAGGCCCTTGGGCAGCGTGATCTTCTCGGCGTCGCGGGCGAGCGGGCTGAGCTGCTCTGCTGCCACGGCGTTCACCGATCGACGCGCGGCGGCCCGGTCGAGGCCGGTCGCGCTGGGATGGAATCCGACGAGCACGACATCTGCGACGTGCGGGGCGAGCTTCGCCGCAGCAGGTGCCCCGACGGCAGATGCGAGCGGCATCGATGCTGGTGCCAGCACGATGGCGCCCGACGCGGCGAGCGGAGCGAGGGCGAAGAGGGCGGCTCGAAGACGCATTGCGTCGGTTCCTTTCCCGGCAGCGGCCGGAGGTGTTACCACTGTTAGTGATGAGAATGCTACCCCACGTGCGTGGCGCGGCCGAACGTCTTCGGCGTGACAGGCGTCCGACTTGAGCGAGCGCTGTGAGCGGCGCGCCCGCCGATGCTCACTATGTTGCGGGCGTGCAGCCGTCCACAGCGAGCGAGGTCACCGGCGCGACACGCCGGCGCCTGTGGAGCGGCCCGCTCGTCGATGTCGGCATCGCCGCCGTGCTCTGGATCGCTGCGCTGGCGGCGTCGGTTCAGACGATGCGCGTGCTCGACGGCCACGGTGCCGACGCGCATGGCGCCCACGTGGGATCGGGCGCTCTCCCGTCGGCATCTGCCATTGGCGCATGGTCGGCGATGTCGCTCGCGATGATGCTGCCCACGGCAGTGCCCATGCTGCGCTCGCTCGCGGATGTCGTGGCGGCGCAGGCGTCGAGCCAGCCAGGCCTGGGAGCTCGACGCTGGAACGCAACGCCGTCGCCGGAGTGGTGGTCGTTCCTCGCCGCGTATGCGGTGGTGTGGACTGCGGTTTCTGCAGGGTTCGCCACAGTCCAGGCGCTGCTCGCCGCCACCGGCCTGGCGGGCGGGTCCGGGTCGACGAGCGCTCGGCTCCTGGTCGCCGCAGCGCTCGCTGCCGCCGGCGCCTATCAGTTCACGCGCCTCAAGGCTCGCTGCCTCACCGGATGCACCCGGCCGATCACCTTCCTCATGTCGAGATGGAAGCCGGGCCTGGCGGGCTCGTGGCAGATGGGACTGTCGCACGCAGTCACCTGCGTGGGCTGCTGCTGGGCGCTGATGGCGCTGGCGCTGGTCGGCGGCATCCACTCGGTGCCGTTCATGGCGGTTGCTACGGTGGTGATGGTGATCGAGAAGCTGCCGTCGGTCGGCGAGCGCGTGCGGGTGCCGCTCGGGTTGGTGCTCGTCGGGTCGGGTGCCGCTGCGGCAGTGCTGGCGATCGCATGACCGTCGCGACAGCGGAACCACCGCACGGCTGAGGAGGCTCGAACAAGATGGCAATTTCTGCAGCATCAGGTTCGGCCGTGATCGCGCCGTGGCGACTCGAGGGCGAACTGATCCTCAACTGCAACTGCACGGTGTTCTGCCCGTGCGTCGTGTCGCTCGGCAAGCATTCGCCAACCGAGGGCTACTGCCAGGCATGGGCCGGCATCCGTATCGATCGCGGCCAGAGCGGCGACGTCGACCTATCGGGACTGAACGTGGGGATGCTGCTCGACATCCCCGGGAAGATGGAGCGCGGCAACTGGACGCTCGCCCTGTGGATCGACGAACGAGCCAGCGACGAGCAGTTCGCGGCACTCGAAACCATCCTCCGTGGCGGCGCCCGCGGCACGAGCGGACTGTTTGCGATCCTCGTAGGCACCTACCTCGGTGCCGAGCGCGCACCGGTCGAGTTCACCACCGACGGCCAGACGCGGTCGCTGTCGGTGGGTCGCGCCATCAAGGGTGCAGTGGCGCCCATCGAGGGATCGCGTGCAGGCGAGGAGGTGGCCATCATGAACACCCAGTACTGGATGGGATCCGAGGTCACGGTGGCCCAGGCGCTGGTGGGCCGGGTGCGGGCCTTCGGTCGCGTCTGGAACTTCGAAGGGCGAAGCGCAGAGATCTGCCAGATCAGGTGGGAGGGGCCGTGAGAGTCGGGTTCATCGGACTGGGCAACATGGGACGCGCCGCGGCGCGCAACATCCAGCGCGCCGGCCACGAGCTGTGGGTGTACGACATCCGCCCGGATGCCGGGCAGGAGCTGGTCGACCACGGGGCAGTGCGGGTGCAGTCGCCGGGCGAGATGGTCGACGCCGTCGAGGTTGTCTGCACGATGGTGTTCGGCCCGAAGGAGATCGAGCAGGTTGTCACCGGACCGGCGGGTCTGCTGGCCGGCGACATGCGCGGGCGGACGTGGATCGACCTCACCACCAGCGCCCCGGCCCTGATGCGGCGGCTCGGCGGTCTCGTCCGCGATGCTGGCGGCCATCCGGTCGACGCACCGGTGACCGGCTCGATCGACTCGTGCATCCGCGGCGACATGATCCTGTTCGTCGGAGGCGACGACGCTGACGTCGACCGCGCCGGGCCGGTGCTGGCCGCAATGGGTGTGGTCCGCCGCGTGGGCGGATACGGCAACGGTTACGTGGCCAAGCTGGTGAACAACCAGCTCTGGTTCATCCATGCCGCAGCGATCGGCGAGGCGATGGTGGCGGCGAAGAAGGCCGGCCTCGATCCCGACGTGTGGTGGGACGTGATGAAAGGAGGTGCTGCCGACAGCTTCGTCATGCAGCACGACGTGCCGAGCATCCTCGCCGGACATTACGACCCGTCGTTCCGGCTGGCGCTATGCGTGAAGGACCTTGCCCTCGTGCAGCAGCTCGTCGACGAGACGGGCATTCGCAGCGAGCTCACCACCGCCACCCACGATCGATTCCGCGAGGCCGCCGCCCGGTATGGCGACGATGCGGGCGAGATGTCGGTGTGTCGACTGATCGAGGACGATGCGGGCGTCTCGCTACGCGTCGAGGGCGACTGGGTGGCTCCGTGGGAGGTCCGCCATCCGGGCGACAGTCCCGGCTGACGTGGCAGCGGGAATTGCCGGTACAGGCGTTCCGGCATGGCGAGAACGCGGCCGCTAGCATCGACCGGCGCCGCCGTCAGGGCAGGCGCGTGCGTGCAGGGGGATGCA
>JBJOMQ010000020.1:0-20366 GCA_046052275.1 Actinomycetota bacterium
CGGGAAGTAGGTGCGCTCGCGGTGGAACTCCGTGTCGAGTGCGTATCGCCCCTCGCCGGCGAGCCGCTGCACGACGTCGGCGACCTCTGCCGTGCTGTCGATCCAGCGGAAGGTCACGTCGGCGAGTCCCCGGCAACGACCGTCCGGCCGCTCAGCGCCCACGCCATCGTGCCGCCGACGACGTTGACCGCGTCGATGCCCTGACGCGAGAGGAAGTCGCAGGCGTGTGCGCTGCGGCCACCGCTGTGGCAGATGAGGTACACGGTGCCCATCGCGCCGATCTCAGTGACACGATCAGCAACTGTGCTGAGCGGCACGTGCACGGCACCGGGCACGTGCCCGCCCATGTATTCGTCGGCCTCACGGACGTCGACGATACGCACACCGTCGCCAACGAGCGCCTCGAGTTCGTCGACCGTGATCTCGCGATATGACATGGGTCAGCAACCTAGTCGGCGAGGTCGTCGGGCGTGTTGACGTTGCGCAGGTCGGCAGGCGGCACCGCCACGAGGCACGCATCGAGGCGACGGATCACGTCGCGAATCGAGCGCCCTCCCGCCGCGACGACGCCGGCCACGATCGGCAGTGCCGTCGGGTGCCACACGGCGCACAGCGGCTCGATGCGGTCGGTCGTCGCAACCGTCACGGCGTGTGCGCGCCCGGCCCCGGCAAGCAGGCGCCCCACTGTGGTCGGCGTCAGCTGCGGCACGTCGCACGACACCACGAACACCGGCGCACCGCGTGCATGCCTCAGTGCCACTGCGACGGCCGGAAGTGGTCCTTCGCCGGGCAACTCGTCGGCGACCAGGCGCAGGCCGAGCGGTTCGACGACCGATGGATCTCCGCCGACGGCGACGACGTCGACGCATCCCCCGCTCGTCAGGGCACCGGCAACGAGGCTCGCCATCGGCGTGCCGCACCACCGCACGCCCGGCTTCGGGTTTCCCATACGACGACTGGCACCGCCGCACAGCACCGCACCGACGACGTCACCCATCGATGTCATCGGTCCCTGCGAACGGCGACGGTCTCACCCGCCGGCAGCCTCGCCCGCGGGATCGAGCTGTCGCAGGAACAGGTCGATCCGCTCTGCCTCGTCGGCCTCACCGATCGCTGCCGCCATCTGCCCGAGGCCGCGAAGGCAGCCGAGGAAGCCACGGTTCGACGGATCGGCCCAGCGCACGTAGCCCGAGCCGCGCCACCCGCTGGCACGCAGCGCATCGAGCCCGCGGTGGTAGCCGACCCGGTAGGCGGCGTAGCGCTCGATCGTGTCTCTTCCGAGGTCGCCGAGCGCGCGCCAGGCCTCCAGTGAGCGTGGATTGGCAGCAACGACCGACGCCACCATCGGGCGTCGCTCGATGTCGGGCGCCTGCATCGCCTGCGCCAGTGCGTGTCGTACGGCAGGCGACTCGTCGGGCAGCACGGTGCGCGGCGGGCCCTGCGGGGTGAGGTTCACGGCATGGTCGGACATGACCTCACCATATGGCGTACGCATGCAGGTGTCGCCCCGGGCTGCGCCGGTGGGGCGACGTGACCGGACTCAGCCGCCGAACAGACCGCCGGTCAGCATCGGCCCGATGACGTCGGCGTCAACGTCGGATGCAGCGATGGCGGCGAACATCACGAGGGCAGCACCAGCCATCGAGAGGTTCTTGAAGAACTGGATCGTCTCCATCTGCTTCGACTGCTCGTCAGCAGCCCAGAAGTCGTGCATCTTGACGGCCATTGCGAGCAGCAGCACTGCGAGCACCAATGCGCCGAGGTCGGCGTAGACGCCGAGGATGACCGACAGCGAGCCAAGCACCATGATCAGGCCCGACACGAGCACCGACAGCTTCGGCATCGGCACCTTCTTGTGCGTGGCATAGCCGACCATGCCCTCGGACTTGGTGAGATGCATGATGCCGCTGTTGAGCAGCACGAGGACGAACAGCACGCGTCCGATGATGAGCACGACGTTCATGGGTATCGACTCCCCTTCCTGAGATGGCTGACCACCGTGGCGGGCAGCAGAGATGGCGTCACTAGTCGGCCTCGACATCCGGGCCGACCTCGCGGAATCTACGACCCGACACTCGCTGCAACGTGGATGCTCCCCCGTCTCGATCGGTCCTGGCGCAACCCGATGACGCCATCACTGCCCGCGTGGATGCCTATCGTGGTCACGTGCAGACGTCGCCAGCTCTCCTCGGCCTCTCCCTCGACACAGCGAAGGACATCGCGCTGGGTCTCGGCCTCGCCTTCCTGGCGATGTCGGTGGCATCGGCCGTGCTCGTCAAGAAGATCGTCACCAAGCTCGTAATGGCCGTGCTGATGGTGGCGCTCGCAGTGGCGATGTGGTCGCAACGCGCCAACCTGCAGGACTGCGCCGCCAAGGCCAAGGACCGCGTCGCCGGGTCGGGCCAGCAGGTCGTGTGCTCGTTCTTCGGCACCGACGTCACCGTCGACTGACGCAACTGTCGAGTACCGGCATGGGCGCCCGACGGGCTGGGTGCCGCTACCAGGCGCAGCGCTCGAGCAGCGGCAGCAGCATCTGCTCGACGAGCAGGGCCGGCGCAGCGGTCGGCGCATCGTGGCCGCACCCTGGCAGTTCGACGAACACAGCGCCCGGCACGGCGTCGGCCAACTCCGACATACCCCGGCGGTGATGCGGCCGCGCCAGTTGGCCGCAGCCGGTGACGAGCGGTACGGCGATGTCGTCGGGCAGCCAGGGCCGACTCGCGCGCAGGTCGCCCAGTTCGCCCAGCATGGTGGGACCCTCTGAGAGACGGATCTGGCGTGTCCGCTCGGGCAGCGCCTCCCATCTGGCGTTGCCGACGAGCCGACGCATGAATGCCTCGGCGGCCACGGCAGGGTCCTCGACCGCAGCGAGCGCCCGACTCGCAGCCCCGCTCGACGGCCACCACGGCTCCCACGACATCGGACTCTCGTAGACGCCGACACCTGCGACGCTCGCCGGATGGCGTGCTGCCGCCGCCAGCGCGACGTTGCCGCCGTAGCTGTGGCCGAAGATCACCGCTCGTCGTCCGTCGATCAGAGTCATCAGGTCGTCCACCTGGTGTCCCATGTCGAACGGGCCGGCATGTGGCGAGCGCCCGTAGCCACGGCGGTCGTAGCGGAGGATGCAGTACCGCGCACCTGACCTGTCCTCGAGGTGCCGCGCCATCTGCAGCATCCCTGCTGCGCGGTCCATCGTGCCGTGCACGAGCACGACGAGCGGGCCGCTGGCGTCGCCCGTCTCGGCGTACCAGGGCACATGTCCATCGGAGCGATGCGCCGTCATGCGACCCTGACGACTCGCAGCACGTCGGTGCTCGAGCCACTGCCGCGGTCGGGTGCACCAGCGAGCACCAGCACAGTGTCACCCGATGCGACGAGACCGGTCTGCACCGAGCGCTCGACAGCGAACCACACCAGCTCGTCGGTGGTCTGGTACTCCTCGACACTCAGCGGCGTGACGCCCCACGACAGCGCCAGCGCCCGCACCGTCGCGGGATCAGGCGAGAGCCCGACGAGTGCCGCAAGCGGCCTGAACCGCGCCATCGCGCGCACGGTGCGACCCGACCTCGAGCAGCACAGGATCGCAGCCGCATCGGCCTCACCGGCCGCCATCGCCGCCGCATGGGTGATGGCCATCGCAATCCGGTCGGGTCCCGTCACAGAGGTGCGCTGCAGGCGGCCGAGGCGGGCACCCCACTGGGCATAGCCAGCCTCCTGCTCGGCACGGCCAGCGACGCGCACCATCGCTCGCACGACCTCGACCGGATCGACGCCGACTGCCGTCTCCGCCGACAGCATCAACGCATCGGTGCCGTCGAACACTGCATTGGCGACATCACTCACCTCTGCACGAGTCGGCGACGGCGCAGAGATCATGCTTTCCATCATCTGCGTCGCCGTGATGACCGGCACACCAGCCTCAACGCAGAAGCGGATGATCCGCTTCTGCAGGTGCGGCACCTCTTCGAGCGGATACTCGATGCCGAGGTCGCCGCGGGCGACCATGACAGCATCTGCTCCGGCCACGATTGCCTCGAGGTCGGCCACGGCGTGCATCGTCTCGATCTTCGCCACGATCCGGGTGCGGTGCGGTGCGATCGCGGCTCGAACGCGGTTCAGGTCGTCCGCCGAGCGCACGAATGAGACGGCGAGGAAGTCGACGCCGGCGTCGGCCATGCGGCGCGCCATCACGATGTCGTCCTCGGTCGGGGCAGTGAGCCGGAGTCGTCCTGACGGCAGGTGCACGCCGGGGCGCCCCTGCACGCGCCCGCCGGTGCGCACCCGCATCGCCATCGCTCCGCCGCTCGCGCCGACTGCCTCGAGGGTGATCGCTCCGTCGCCGATGACGACGCGGTCGCCAGCATGCAGGTCGTCGAGCAGCGCCGGATATCCGACGGTGACGACCTCGCGACTGCTCGGCGACGACGCGAGTTCGTCTGCGCCGACGCCCATGAGACTGACTTCGTCGCCCTCGCGCAGCACGATGCCGCCCTCGGGGAACTGGCCGGCGCGCACCTTCGGACCGGGGAGATCTGCCAGCACGGCCACCACACGTCCACGTCGCTCCCCTGCCGACCGCACGGCGGCGAGACGGGCGAGGTGACTCTCGAGATCGCCGTGGCTCAGGTTCAGTCGCACGACGTCGACACCGGCGCCGATGAGTGCCTCGAGGACCTCGGGCTGCTCGCTCGCGGGGCCGAGCGTGGCGACGATCTTGGTGCGGGTGTCCATGGTGGGGGCCTCAGTGTCGAGAGGCTCTCGGGCCGGCATCAGGGGATGCCGGCCGGTCGAGCCGATGGCGATGCCGATGTGATTGCGGAGAGGTGCTGAGATGGGGCAGATGGAACTGCTGCTGATCCGCCACGCACTCCCGGTCCGTCGCGAACTTGCAGAGGGTATCGCCGATCCCGAGCTCGCTCCTGCCGGGCGCGAACAGGCGCAGCGCCTTGCTGACTATCTCGCTGATGAGCCGATCGACGCGCTGTTCTCGAGCCCGATGCGCCGTGCCCTCGAGACGGCCGAGCCGATCTCGCGCCGTGCCGGCCTCGGAGTGACGGTTGTCGACGACGTCGCCGAGTGGGACAGGAAGAGCAGCGAGTACGTGCCGCTCGAAGAGCTGAAGGCGGCGGGCGATCCACGCTGGCACGACATCGTCGCCGGGAGGGCTCCGATGGGCGACGAGACTCCTGCATCGTTCCGGGCGCGGGTCGTCGATGCAGTGGAAGCCCTGATCGACGCCAACCCCGGACGCAGGATCGCAGTGACGTGCCACGGCGGCGTCGTCAATGCCTACCTCGCGCATGTGCTCGAGTTGCCCGTCGGCCGCGACTTCTTCTATCCCAACTACACGAGCATCCACCGCGTCGCTGCCTCGCGTCGCGGCCATCGCAGTATCGTGACCGTCAACGAGACTGCGCACCTTCGCGGCACCGGTTTGCCGATCGGCCTCATGCAGCAGCCATGAGCTCCGGCGTGCCGAGCACCGTCGCCGCACGGACACGACGCAACCGCGGATGCGCACGCGGCTACGAGCAACGGAGCACCCCATGAGCAGCCAGCAGTCACCGACGACGCCCGTTCCGGGTCAGCTTGACGACTTGCGCCGCTTTCTCGACGCCTCGCCGTCTCCGTGGCACGCCGCGGCGAATGCAGCGGGGCGCCTGGCGAGTGCCGGCTTCCGCGAACTACCCGCCGAACAGGCTTGGCCCGGTGCGCCGACAAGTGGGTTCGTGCACCGCGGCGCCTCGCTCGTCGCCTGGACACATGTCGGCGGATCAGCCGACAACGGCACCCGGCTGCCGCCACTTCGAGTCGTGGGCGCGCACACCGACTCCCCGTGCCTGCGGCTCAAGCCTCGACCCGACACTGCTGCAGCAGGATGGCAGCAACTCGCCGTGGAGGTGTACGGGGGTGTGCTGCTCAATTCGTGGCTCGACCGCGACCTCGGAATCGCGGGATCCGTCGTGTTGCGCGACCGCACCGAGCACCTCGTCCGCATCGACGGCCCCGTCGCTCGCGTGCCGCAGCTGGCGATCCACCTCGACCGCGGGGTCAACGACCGCGGGCTCGTGCTCGACCCACAGCAGCACATGACCCCGGTGTGGGGAGCCGGTGGCGCACCGGCCGACTTCGGGGCGTGGCTCGCTGCCGACCTCGGCGTGGAGCCCGACGACATCGCAGCCTGGGACCTCTCGCTGTTCGATGTCACGCCCTCGTCGCTCATCGGCCCGGCGGGCGACCTGCTCGCGTCGGGTCGGCTCGACAACCAGGTGTCGTGCTGGGCGGCAACGACGGCGCTCCTCGCCGCACACGATGCCAGCGCTGATGCCGAGCCCGGCATCGCAGTGATCGCGCTCTTCGATCACGAGGAGGTCGGCTCGGAGAGCGCCACGGGCGCCGCTGGGCCGCTGCTCGAGCATGTCGCCGAGCGGCTGGCTCTCGCCGCCGGCGCCGACCGACGCGCCTTTCTCGCGCAGCTCGCGTCGAGTACGTGCGTGTCAGCCGACAACGCCCACAGCGTGCATCCGAACTATGCAGACCGCCACGAGCCGGGACACCGCCCACTCGTCAACCGCGGCCCGGCCATCAAGCTCAACCACAACCAGCGGTACGCCACGTCGCCGAAGACCTCGGCCCTACTGCAGGCGTGCTTCGAGGCCGCCGGCGTGCCGTGGCAGGTGTTCGTCAGCCGCAACAACATGCCCTGCGGCTCGACGATCGGGCCGATCACGGCGACACGGCTCGGAATCGACACTGTCGATGTCGGCGTCCCGCAGCTGAGCATGCACTCGGCTCGCGAACTCTGCGGAACGCACGACCCGTGCTGGCTGGCGACAGGCCTCGCCGCCTACTTCGCAGATCGCCGCTGACGGCGTCCAGATGCAGCGATCTCGGCCGCATCGAGCAGCCGCTGCAGCTCTGCGTGAAGGTCGGCGGTGACGCGGCGGACGTCGGCCCGCTGCTCTGCGGGGGTAGCCCCTGATGGTGCTGCCAGCGGCCTCCCGACGACGACGTGGATCTTGTGCGGCCTGATGCCCTTGGCTCCCTTTCGCATCGCCCGCTCGCTGCCGCCGATCCCGACTGGAATGATCGGCGCGCCGGTCTTGGCCGCGATGTAGGCGGCGCCGTCGAACAGGGGTTGCACCACCGGGCCGCTCTTGCGCTCGCCCTCGGGAAAGAGCACGAGCGGCTCGCCTCCCTCGAGCAATGCGATGCAGCGGCGGAGGGCTTCACGGTCGGCGCTCCCGCGCGTCACCGGGAAGCCGCCGCACGCAGTGAGCACCCTGCCGAGCGCCGCATTCTTCCACCACTTGTCGGCACCCATGAAGCGCATCCTCCGTCGGGTGATGCCCGACGACACCGGGGTGTCGATGATGCTGCGGTGCGTGGGCGCGAGGATGAACACGCCAGTTGCCGGGATGTTCCCCCGGCCATCGACTGTCATCCGGCACCAGGTGCGGCAGATCGCTGTCACGAGGTTGCGCACCGCTCGGTAGACGATCCGGTCGGTGAGCGACGAGCCGGCGAGACGGGTGGCGACCTTGGTCATCGGTCCTCCATCAGTCCGATGATGTGCTCGAGCACCTCGTCGATGCCGAGCCCAGTCGTGTCGACGACGACCGAGCCGCTCGCCTTCGTGAGCGGACTGTCGTCACGGGTGCTGTCGAGGTGGTCGCGCCGGGCAATGGCCCGCTCGATCTCGTCGACGTCACCGCCCGACTCTGCGACTCGGCGCTCGGCGCGGGTGCGCGGCGACGCTGTCAGGAACAGCTTCAGGTCGGCATCGGGAAACACCACCGAACCGATGTCGCGGCCCTCGATCACGCCGCCGCCGCGTTCGACCGCCCACTCACGCTGCCGGGCACGCAGTTCGGCACGGACTCCGCTGTTCGCCGCCACCGCACTGACTGCCGCCGTGGTCTCGGGCGATCGGATCGCGTCGGTGGCGTCGATGCCGTCGACGCACACCCGCCCGTCGACCACGTCGATGTCGAGTTCGCGTGCGAGTAGCGCTATGCGATCGACATCGGAGGGCTCGACTCCGCGACGGGCTGCAGCGACGGTGACGGCGCGGTACATCGCTCCGGTGTCGAGGTACTGCAGGCCCAGTCGTGCAGCAAGGGCGCGGGCAATAGTGCTCTTGCCGGCACCCGCCGGACCGTCGATGGCGATCACCCTCACCGCAGCCGTCTCCCCCGCCACCGTGCTACCAGCTCGTGCCGACCGGCATGCCCTCGCTGTAGCCGGCTGCGCTCTGCACGCCCACTACGGCCCGCTCGTGGAACTCGTCGATGGTTCGGGCTCCGGCGTAGGTGCACGCCGAACGGACGCCGGCGACAATGTCGTCGATGATGTCCTCGACGCCTGGACGGTCGGCATCGAGGTACATACGCGAGGTGCTGATGCCCTCCTCGAACAGTTCCTTGCGCGCCCGCTCGAACGGTGTCTCGCTGCGACTGCGATTCTTCACAGCCCGGTTCGAGGCCATGCCGAAGCTCTCCTTGTAGAGGCGGCCGTCGGGATCGCGCAGTGTGTCGGCGGCCGACTCGTACGTACCCGCCAGCCACGAGCCGAACATCACGCTTCCTGCGCCGGCGGCCAGCGCAAGCGCCACATCGCGCGGGTGGCGGACGCCGCCGTCGGCCCAGATGGTGCGCCCGTGCCGTCGCGCTTCCTCAGCGCACTCGAGCACGGCGCTGAACTGGGGCCTGCCGACTCCCGTCATCATGCGGGTGGTGCACATCGCGCCAGGTCCGACGCCCACTTTCACGATGTCGGCGCCGGCGGCGATGAGGTCTCTCGTCCCCTGGGCGGTGACGACATTTCCGGCGACGATCGGCACGCCGGGCGCCACGGCTCGGACCTCCTCGATCGCACGCAGCGTGCGCACCTGATGCCCGTGCGCCGTGTCGATGACGAGGACGTCGGCACCGAACGAGAGCAGCGCCTTCGCCTTCGTCGCCGGATCGCCATTGATGCCCACCGCTGCAGCGATGAGCAGTCGCCCGTCTGCGTCGACGGCCGGCCGGTAGATGGTGCTGCGCAGCGCCCCCTTCCGAGTGGCGCAGCCGATGAGACGACCGTCGGCGTCGACGACTGGCGCCACGGACAGCCGCAGTTCGCTGAGCCGCTCGTAGATGTCGCTCGGTGAGGCGCCGTCGGCGATGACCACGAGTTCGCGGCTCATGACGTTCTTCAACTGTGTGAAGCGGTCGAACCCGGCGGCGTCGTGCTCGGTGAAGATGCCCTCAGGCCTGCCGTCGTCGTCGACGACGACGATGGCCCCGTGGGCACGCTTGTGGATGAGCGACAGTCCGTCGCCGACCGTGCTGGAGGCGCTCAGCGTGATCGGGGTGTCGTAGACGAGGTGACGACTCTTGACATACGACACGACGGTCTCGATCACGTCGAGTGGGATGTCCTGGGGCAGCACGGTGAGCCCACCCCGCCGTGCAACGGTCTCGGCCATTCGCCGGCCGGCCACGGCGGTCATGTTGGCAACGACCACCGGAATCGTCGTGCCGAGGCGGTCGGGGGTGGCGAGATCGACGTCGAGCCTCGACGGCACGGCGCTGAGCGACGGCACCATGAACACGTCGTTGTAGGTGAGGTCGTAGGGGGGATTGCCGGTGAGGAATCGCATCGGTCGTCCTGTTCGCCGTCGAACGCCGCCCCGTGCGGGCGGCCGCCGGAACGGCCGACCAAATCTATCGCTGGCAACTGCCACCCCGGCGGGGATGGGCAACGGCGACTCCCGGTCTGCAGCGGTACGGTGACGGCCGTGCCCAGTGCTCGCCCCGTCGTCCTCGTACACGGCTGGGGCGGATCGTTCGAGGCCACCTGGCGCCGTAGCGGTGTCGTCGACCTGCTGGCCGACATGGGCCGTCCCGTCATCGGCGTCGATCTCCTCGGGCACGGCGACGCGCCCAAGCCGCACGAGCCCGAGGCGTACCTCGATCTCGGCGAGCGGGTCGTGGCCGCGATCGAGACAACGGCCGGCACTGGCACCGATGCGACGAGGGTCGATGCCATCGGGTTCTCACTCGGGGCGATGACCCTGCTCGGCATCGCCATCGCGTCACCCGGATGCTTCGAGCGGCTCGTGCTCGCCGGAATCGGCCGCAACGTGCTCGAGCCTGACGACGGTGCCGGCGAGCGCATCGCACGGGCGGTCGAGGGCCATGCCGACGAGGGCGACACGCCTGCGCAGGTCTTCGCCCGCTATGCGCGCCAACCCGGCAACGACCCCGCCGCACTTGCCGCTGTAATGCGCCGGCCGCGGCGGCAGTTCGATCCCGACGACCTTGCCCGTGTCACCTGCCGCACGCTCGTCGCCATCGGCGACGCCGACTTCGCCGGCCCGGGCGATGCGCTCGCTGCTGCACTCGGAAACGCCCGGCTCGCCGTGCTGCGGCGCACTGATCACTTCGCGACACCCGAGTCGTTCGCCTTCATCGATGCCGCTCTGAAGTTCATCGACGAGCCCTGATCAGATGACCCGAGCCCGCATCACCGGCGACGTCGAGGTTGCCCTCGCAGCGCTGCGCGCAGGCGGACTGGTGGCGATTCCCACCGAGACCGTCTACGGCATCGCTGCGGATGCCGACAATGCGGCCGCTGTCGGCCGCATCTTCACCGCCAAGGGACGCCCCGCCGACCATCCGCTGATCGTCCACGTCGCTGATGCCACGGCGCTCAGCCAGTGGGCCGCCGAGGTGCCACCGGCCGCCGCCGTGCTCGCCGACGCGTGCTGGCCGGGGCCGCTCACGCTGCTCGTGCCCCGCGCCCGGCGCGTGATCGACGCGGTCACCGGCGGCCGCCCGTCGGTCGGCGTGCGGGTTCCCGCCCATCCCCTCACCGCCGAACTATTGCGGCGATTCGGAGGCGGGCTGGCGGCGCCGTCGGCCAACCGGTTCGGCCACGTCAGCCCGACCACGGCTGCGCACGTCATCGACGACCTGGGCGACTCGATCGACGTCGTGCTCGATGGCGGGCCGTGTCCGGTCGGCGTCGAGAGCACGATCGTCGACTGCACCGTCGATCCGCCGCAGGTGCTGCGACCTGGCGGGATACCCACCGAGCAGATCGACCGGCTGCTCGCAGAGTCGGGCATCGGGCTGGCGTCAGCACCGACCGGTCCCAGCCGCGCTCCCGGGATGCTGGCGTCGCACTACGCGCCGCGCGCGCGGCTCGAGCTGGCGGCATCCGCAGCCGATATGCAGCGCCTGCGGGCGCTTCACCCCGCTGCTCCCGTCATCGACCACGGCGACGATCTCGTTGCCTACGCACGTTCGCTCTACGCAGAGCTGCGCGCCGCCGATGATGCGGGTGCAGCCACCGTGATCGCAGCACTGCCTCCCGCCGCCGGACTCGGTCATGCGCTGCGCGACCGCCTCGCCAAGGCTGCTGCAGGGCGCTGACCGGTGCGCTGGGCCCGGCTCCGGTGCTCAGCGGCCGCGGAACTCGGGCGGGCGCTTCTCGAGATACGCCGCCACACCCTCGCGGAAGTCGGCGGTGCGCAGCAGGGTGAGCAGCTGCAGGAAGACATGGTGCACGTTCTGGTCGAACGTCTCGGTCTCGGCCGCCCTCATCATTCGCTTGATGGCTCGCACGGCGAGCGGGGCATTGGCGCTGATCTCAGCCGCCATCGAGCGGACGCCCTCAGCGAACTCCGCATCCGGATACACATGGTTCACGAGTCCGAGTTGCAGCGCCTCGTCGGCCGTCAGCACCCTGCCGGTGAAGGCGATCTCGGCGGCCCGCGCGTAGCCCACCATGCGCGGCAGCAGCCATGTGCCGCCGCTCTCGGGCACGATGCCACGTCGTGCAAACCCCGGATTGAGCTTCGCCGAAGCGGCTGCGATGCGGATGTCGCACCCGAGAGCGATGTCGAGCCCGTAACCGGCGGCCCCGCCGTTGAGGGCGCAGATCGTGGGCGTGTCGAGGTGGTGCAGCACGATGGGCGGGGTCGACCGGAGCTCGATCTCGCCGGGCACTCCGGCACCGTCAGAGAGCCCGCCGAGTTCTCCCGGCGATGCGCTCATCTGTGCCGCCATGTCGAGGCCTGCGCAGAATGCCCGGCCTGCGCCGGTGAGCACGATGCAGCGCACGGCGGGATCTCGGTCGGCGGTGAGCAGCGCATCTGACAACTGGTCGAGCATGGCCGCCGAGATGGTGTTGAGGCGCCCCGGCGCGTCGAGGGTGACGGTTGCCACATGCCCGTCGACCTCGAGTCGTACTTCGATGGGCGCCGCAGCGGTGCGGCCCACCGTCGAGTCTTCGCCGCCTGGCGAACCCGGTGCACTGGACTCAGGCTGGGATCCCATCTCTGCGAACGTAGTGCGCCGGACCCCGATTTCGCCCCCTCGACTGCCCCATCGGCGACAGCGATCCCTAGACTCAGGGCTTCGACAACATCAGGGCGGCATCCCGCCGCCTTGGCTCCTAGGGGGAGAATCCCATGCAGAGAACCCGTGTGCGCCGGGCAGGCGCGCTGCTCGTAGGTCTGTCGCTCTTCGCGGCTGCCTGCGGCGACGACAAGGAAGCATCCGACACCACGGCTGCTGAGACCACCATGCCCACCGAGACCACTGGCGGCGCCGACACCACGGCTCCCGCCGGCGGCGGCGAGCTGGCCGGCATGAAGGGCACCACGCCCCTCCCGCCGGAGCTGGCTCAGGAGTTCAAGGACCGCATCCTGACCACGCCCTCGGGCGCCGGCCAGACCGACTTCAACTACGCCGCTGAGACGTACGACGCGGTCGTCATCATGGCCCTCGCTGCCGAGGCCGCCAAGACCGACGGCATCGAGTACGCCAGCTTCATCGTCGACGTGTCGACCGGTGGCGAGAAGTGCACCGACTTCGTGTCCTGCCGCGACCTGCTGGCCGCCGGCACCGACATCGACTATGACGGCGTGTCGGGTCCGAACGACCTCAACGGCAATGGCGAGCCCCTCGCCGGCACCTACGGCGTCCTGCAGTTCGGCGCCGACAACCGCATCGACGACTCGCTGACCACCAACGTGTCGGCCGAGTCGCCGGAGTCGGCGGTCCTGCCGGAGACGGCAGTCGAGGGTGCCCGCGCCGGTGACGGCACGTTCACCATCGGCGGCCTGCTGCCCCAGACCGGTTCGCTGGCCTTCCTCGGCAACCCGATGTTCGCCGGCGCTGAGCTGGCCGTGGCCGAGATCAACGCCGCTGGCGGCGTCCTCGGTGCGGAGATGGTGTACTCGGCCGGTGACTCGGGCGACACCAGCACCGACCTCGCCAACCAGACCACCGACCGCTTCCTCGCCGAGAACGTCGACGGCATCGTCGGCCCCGCCTCGTCGGGCGTGGCGCTCACCGTGATCGACAAGATCGCGGCTGCTGGCGTGGTGCTCTTCTCGCCCGCCAACACCTCGCCGGTGCTGTCGACCTACGCCGACAAGGGCCTCTACTTCCGCAACGCTCCGCCGGACACCCTGCAGGGTGTCGTCATCGCCGACCTCGTCGTCGGCGACGGCAACCAGAGCGTGTGGATCATGGGCCTGGACGATGCCTACGGCAACGGCCTTGCTGACGTCATCGAGGCCGCCCTCACCGAGGCCGGCATCGAGGTCCTCGGCAAGACCATCTACGACCCGGCCGCCGCCAGCTTCGACACCGAGGTCGGCGAGATTGCCGCTGCCGATCCGGACGCAGTCGTCCTCATCACCTTCGACGAGGGCGCCCGCATCCTGAAGACCATGGTCGAGCTGGGCATCGGCCCGTCGGCCAAGATGATCTACGGCTGCGACGGCAACATGGGCAACGCCCTCGGCGAGGCCTTCGACGCCGCCTGATCCCTCGGGATCAGACATCACGTCATCTCATTGACGGACGCCCCGGGCTTCGGCCCGGGGCGTTCGCCGTTTTCGGCACCGGTGACGAGGGCGGCCGGGCTGCAGTGCAACCACGCGCCCAGCCAGCTGACGAGGGCCTGTCGTGGTGCTGGCGCAGCGATGCGGGCTGCGACGGGCGAGGCTGCGGCTCAGCCGCCCGTCATCTTGGCGAGCGTGCCGAGGTACAGCTCGATGACGGCCGGATCCTTCAGCAGGTCGCGGCCGGTACCGGTGTAGGCGTTGCGGCCCTGGTCGAGCACGTAGCCCCTGTCGACGACCTGGAGGCATCGGCGGGCGTTCTGCTCGACCATCAGGATCGCCACGCCGGTGTCGTTGATGGCCCGGCAGTTCAGGAACACCTCGTCCTGCAGCATCGGCGACAGGCCGGCCGAGGGCTCGTCGAGCAGCAGCAGCGTGGGCTCGAGCATCAGCGCCCGGCTCATCGCCACCATCTGGCGCTCTCCGCCCGACAGCGCACCGGCCTTGGTGGTCGCACGGTCGAGCAGGCGTGGGAACAGTCCGGTGACGTAGTCGAACCGCTCCCTGAACACCTTCGGGCGAAGGAAGCAGCCCATCTCGAGGTTCTCGGTGACCGTGAGGCTTGGGAAGACGTTCTTGGTCTGGGGCACATAGCCCACGCCCCGCGACACCAGTTGGTGGGCCTTCATTCCCGTGATGTCGTCGCCCATGAAGGTGACCGTGCCGCTGCGGACGGTGCACTGGCCGAGCACAGCCTTCAGGAATGTGCTCTTGCCGGCCCCGTTGGGCCCGATGATGCCGACGAACTCGCCGGCGTTCACCACGAGATTGCACCCATTGAGGATGTTCACCTCGGGGATGTAGCCAGCGACCAGTTCGTCGCCACGCAGCACCTCAGTGCCGGCACCGTGGGCCTTGCCGTGTGAGGTCTCTGCGGTCATGCGTCCTCCATCAGCGACTTGCCCTGATGGGCACCGAGATAGGCATCGATCACGGCCTGGTTGCGGCTGATCTGGTCGGGCGTGCCCTCGGCGATGAGTCGGCCCTCGGCCATCACGATCACCCAGTCGCTGATGTCGTGCACCATGTCCATGTCGTGCTCGACGAACAGCACGGTCATGCCCTCGTCACGCAGGCCGCGGATGTGCTGGTTGAGACTCTGCTTCAGCGCAGGGTTCACGCCGGCCATCGGCTCGTCGAGCATCACCATGGTGGGGCCGGTCATCAGTGCCCGGGCCATCTCGAGCAGCTTGCGCTGGCCGCCGGACAGCGTGCCGGCGTACTCGTTGCGCATGTGGTCGAGCTTGAACCGCTGCAGCAGCTCGTCGGCCCTGGCTTCGATAGCCGCCTCCTGCGACCTCCAGGTGAACGGCAGCATGCCGTTCCACCAGCGCTCGCCTCGCTGGCCCGTGGCGCCGAGCTTCATGTTCTCGATCACCGACAGCTTGGTAAGGCTCTTGGTGAGCTGGAAGGTGCGCACCATGCCGAGCTGTGCGGTGCGGTGGGCGACCACCTTGTCGAGCGTGCGTCCCTCGAATGTCCAGGTGCCCTCATTCGGCTCGTCGAAGCCACTGAGCAGGTTGAACAGCGTGGTCTTGCCGGCGCCGTTGGGGCCGATGAGCGCCGTGATCGAGTGTCGCTGCACCTCGACGTGATCGACGTCGACGGCGACGATGCCGCCGAACCGGCGCCGGATCGCATCAGCGACGAGGATGGCGTCGGGCTTGCGACTACCGGGTTCGGGCGCCACCGTGGCGAGCGCTGCCCGTGCCTGCTGCGTGTACTGGCTGGTGTCAGCGCCCATCGAGTGCCATCTCCTTGCGATTGCCGAACAACCCCTGTGGCCGGAACACCATCAGCATGATCAGGCCGACGCCCACGAGCACCAGTCGGAACTGGCCGCGGGCACTGGCGTTCTCGAGCAGGGTGATGCCGCCGACGGCGAGGCGGCCCGTGTCGTCGGACACCTCCGAGAGGAACACGTCGGTGAAGGCGAGCAGCGCCCAGTAGGCCATCGGACCGACGATGCTGCCGGTCACGGTGGCGACACCACCGAGGACGAGGGCGGTGAGCACGTAGAAGGTGAGTGCCCGGCTGAAGTTGTCGGGCTGCACGTTGCTGGTGCGCAGGGCGTTGATGATGCCGGCGAGCATGCCGATGACAGCGCCGATCACGAGCGCCGACATCTTGTAGCCGAAGACGTTCTTCCCGAGGCTGCGCACGGCGTCCTCGTCTTCGCGGATGCCCTTGAGGACGCGGCCCCACGGGCTGCGCATCAGCGCCCACACATACACGGCGCAGAGGGCCACGATCCCCCATCCGACGATCAGCACCCACAGGTCGGTGCCGAGATAGTCGAACCGCGGGAAGAGGACCATCAGCACTGCGAACACCACGGCGCCTGCCCCTGCGGCGAGCGCCCAGTTGATGCCCGCCCTGCCGGTACGGCGTCCCCTGAGCCGATCGATCGCAATGCCCACAGCGAGCGCCACCAGCACCCAGAAGACGAACAGCGCGATCCGCATCAGTCCCGACGTCTGCATCGGTCCGAGTCCGTATGCATTGCCGGGAACGTCGACTGGACTGAGGTCTTGGAAGCCGGCGGCGAAGCCCTTCAGGCCGTCGGTGCCGCCGAACTTCTCCTTGTGTGTCACCGACCGCACGATCAGCCGCACCAGTTCGGCGAGGGCGATCGTGACGATGGCGAGATAGTCGGCACGAAGGCGCAGCGTCGGCACGCCGACGATGACGGCCAGCACAGCCGCATATGCGAAGCCGAAGGCCACGCCCCACCACCACGACACGCCCCAGTAGTTGACGCTCATGCCGAGGCCGTAGGCGCCGGCAGCCATGAACGCCGCTTGGCCGAAGTTCAGCAGTCCGGCATAGCCGAACTGCACGTTCAGGCCGAGGGCGGCGATGATGAACACCACTGCATCGAGGCCGAAGAATGCCTTCAGCGTCAGTTCGAGGATGAGTCCCCAGTCCATCGGTGCCTCCTCAGCCCACTCGTTCCTTCCGGCCGAGGATGCCCTGCGGCCGGAAGAGAAGGATCAGGATCAGGATCGCCAAGGCGGGCACCGTCTTCAGTTCGGTCGGCACGCCATTGCTGATCCACTCGAACCACGGGATGTCGGGCAGGAACGGGATACCCATCGTCGACACCTCGACGAACACGCCGATGACGAAACCTCCGACGAGCGCTCCGTAGGCAGATCCGAGGCCGCCCAGCGTGATGCCGGCGAACATGAGGAACAGCAGGTTGGCCCCCATGTCGCCCTTGACGCCCTCGTCGAGTCCGCGCACCACGCCGCCGAGTGCGGCCAGCGATCCGCCCAGGAACCAGACGATGCGGATGATCTTCTGGCTGTCGATGCCCGTGCTGCTCGCTAGCTCGGGGTTGTCGCTGACGGCTCTCGTGGCCTTGCCGAGCCGGGTCTTCTGGAGGGTGAGCGCGACGGCGACGAGTGCGACGAGCGACACGATCCCGGCCACGAGGTCGCGCTGGGTGATGTCGACCGGCCCGAACGACGAGGCGGTCTGCTTGTTCCATGCCGTGTACCGCTTCGTGGCGTTGCCGAAGTACATGAAGAACACGTTGAGCATGACGATCGACAGGCCCACCGAGACGACCATCTGCGAGATGAGTCCCACTCCTCGGCGTCGCAGCCTCGCCCACATGCCCCAGTCGAGGGCGAGTCCGAGGAGTCCCCCGAGCACCACGGTGGCGAGCGCCGACGGCAGGAACGGCCAGCCGAGGCCGACCGAGAACGCATAGGCGATGATGCCGCCGAACGTCACCAGCTCGCCGTGGGCGAAGTTGGTGAGTCCCGTGGTGCCGAAGATGAGCGACAGACCCACTGAGCAGATAGCGATGACGATGCCGAGGCGGATGCCGTTGACGATGGCGTCGAAGAGCCGGTCCCAGTAGCCCTCCGTCGCTCGCACCGCCTCGCCGGTGAAGTACGAGACCGTCTTGATGTTCGTCTTGAAGTTGGCGGCCACGATGGTGAGGGTCTCGTCTCCCTCGGCGAGCGCCTTGCCCTCGGGCAGCGTGCTGGTGTCGAGCGTCACCGTGAGGTCGACCTTCTCGGCAATGCAGATCAGGGCCACGCCCTTGGCATCAGTGACGGCATCGCCGAGCGGCGTGCCGGCCGCATCGGCCACGGTGACCTTCACGCCTTCGAGGGGAGCCTTCTTCCCGGTCGACTGGTCGTTGACGAGGGCCCGGATGCCGGGGCCGTCGCACGTGGCGGCCTGCGCCGAACCGGCCGGCAGCAGGCACGCGCCCGCTGCAGCGCAGCCGAGGACCGCGAGGGCCAACCGTCGGGACAGGTGCTTCACGAGTTCGGTTCCCCCACGTAGTGCGTGTCGGTGGCCCGTTGCCGGGCTCACTGTCTGTCGATCGAGCACAGCGTCCCACCGCCGGTCCCGCTGTCGGCCGAGCACTGCAGCACTACCCTGCCGCAGGTGATCCGCACCGACGGGGCGAAGTCTGGCACATTCGCCGTGCTGCTGTCGGCGGCTCTGTTCGGCACCACCGGCACCGTGCTGGTCGCTGCGCCGCCTGGCGCCGATGCGTGGTCGGCGGGGGCATTGCGGCTGCTGGTGGGCGCACTCACGCTCGTGGCACTGGCAGTGCTCGCTGATCGCCGCACTCGACGTCGTGGCATCACCCTGCCGCCGCACCGCTGGCCGGCGGTCGGCACGACGGCGGTCGGCGCCGCCGGCGTAGCAGTGTTTCAGCTCGGATATTTCCTGGCAGTCGAGCGGACCGGGGTCGCCGTGGGCACCGTTGCCACGATCGGCTCGGGTCCGGCCATCGCTGGGGCGGCGGGTGCGTTCGCCGCCCGGCACCGCCCGGATCGGGACTGGCTCGCGGGCACGGCAGTGGCTGTCACCGGGGTCGTGGTGCTGGGCATCTGGGGCACATCGGGCAACGAAGCGTCTGCCGACGCCGTCGGCATCCTGCTGGCACTTGCCGCTGCCGCAGGATGGGCAACGTTCACGACGATGAGCCGCCGCCAGATCGACAGCGGCACGCCCAGCACGACGAGCATGGCGGCAGTCTTCGCCGGGGGTGCCGTGCTCGTCGTACCCGCACTGGCATGGCACGGGGGTGGGTGGGCGCTGCAGGGCTGGGGACCGCTCGTGGTGGCCCATCTCGGCGTGCTCACTGTCGGCGTCGCCTACTGGTCGTACGGCATTGCGCTTCGCAGCCTGCCCGCTCCGACCGTGATCACGCTCACGCTGCTCGAGCCGATCACGGCCGCAGCACTCGGCATCGCCGTCGTCGGCGAACGGCTCAGCCCCGCTGGCGTTGCCGGGATTGCGCTCGTGCTCGCCGGGCTCGCCGTCACGGGCCGTGCTGCCGTCCGCGGCGCACAGCACGGGGCGCCGAGTACGGTGCCGACGTGACCGCTGCAGCCAGCGACCGTCCCGCGCCGCTGCGCACTCGGGTCAGCGAGCTGCTCGGCGTCGACTATCCCATCGTGCAGGCGCCAATGGGCTGGATCGCCCGCAGCCAGCTGGCCTCGGCGGTGTCGGCGGCCGGCGGCCTCGGGATCATCGAGACGTCGAGCGGTGAGCTCGACGCGGTCCGCCGCGAGATCATCGAGATGCGACGGCGCACCGACCAGCCCTTCGGCGTCAACATCGCCCAGGCGTTCGTGCGCGACCCGTCGATCGCCGATTTCGTCATCGAGCAGGGCGTGCGGTTCGTCACCACGTCCGCCGGAGATCCCACCAAGTACACGTCGCGTCTGAAGGCTGCCGGGCTCACCGTGTTCCACGTCGTGCCGACACTCGCAGCAGCGATGAAGGCAGTCGACGCGGGCGTCGACGGGCTCGTCGTCGAAGGCGGCGAGGGCGGCGGGTTCAAGAATCCTCGGGATGTCAGCACGATGGTGCTGCTACCGCTGGTGGCATCGCGGGTGGACGTGCCGATCGTCGCTGCCGGTGGCATCGCCGACGGCATCTCGATGGCAGCAGCCTTCGCGCTCGGGGCTGAGGGGGTGCAGATGGGCACCCGCATGGTGAGCGCCGCCGAGTCGCCCGTGCACGGCAACTGGAAGCAGGCGATCGTCGACGCCGCAGAGACCGACACCGTGTTCCTCAATCGATTCAGCCGGCCGGGCCTGCGCGCGCTGCGCACCGAGCTGACGACCCGCCTCGAACGCGACGAGCAAGTTGACCTGTCGGTCTTCGGCAGGATCACGGATCTCTACTTCGGCGGCGACCTCGAGGCCTCGATCGCCCTCACCGGCCAGGTTGCAGGACGGATCGACGCCGTCGAGTCGGTCGGCGAGATCGTGCATGGCACCGTGCACGAGTTCCGCCGGTGCGTGGCGGCCCTCGAGCGCTACCGCTGAGCCGACTCCACTGCGTCCTGCGCTAATCCCGTGGCGTGTCCTGGGCCAGCGTCAGACAGGTCGGACTGCTCGGTGTCCGGTTCAGAGGTGGCACTCCACAGCCATGCCGTCACCCCGACCAGGGTCGTCGCACCAGCGAGGTGCACGATGAC
>JBJOMQ010000021.1:0-20094 GCA_046052275.1 Actinomycetota bacterium
ATGGGCGATCCCATCGCTCCCGCCGACGTCGACGAGCTCGACGTCTTCCTGACGGCCCGGTGGGGCCTCTACTCCGCCACCCGCCGAGGCGTTCGCTATGCGCCCGTCGACCACGGGCCATGGCCACTGCGCACCGCCGAGCTCGTCGAGATCGACGAGTCGCTCGTGGCCGCCGCCGGCCTGCCAGCGCCAACCGGCACCCCACACGTCCGCTGTTCCGACGGCGTGCGCGTGCGCATCGGACTGCCGCACTCGGCGACGAATCGCTGACCGGCTGGCCCGGCCCGCACCGGCGAGTACGATTCCCGACCAGCAGCATCGGCAGGCGGATCGGGGCGGCACATGAGGGCAAGGGCGAGAACGGCATTCATCGCAGCGGCATTCGCTGCCTCGACAGCAGTACCGACGACGGCCATCGCCGTCGACCCAACCGGTACCGAACGTGTCACGCTGTCGATCAGCAATAACCGAACGCTCTACGCGTGCGTGGTCGAGTTCAAGCTCAGCTCGGGGGTTCCAGACACGCGTTACGAGGTCGTCGCCTTCGGCACCCCGTATTCGTCGGTCACGAACTCTCGGGGTGTGCTGTCGTCGCGGCTCGGAAATGGGTTGAAGTCGGCGTGGGTCGGTGCCGACGAGACCAACGTCACCGTCAATCTCGTGAACGCCGACTTCACCCGGACGCAGATCACCCCGGCATCGCTGTCGGTCCGCAACCGCTGCACGCTCTGATCCTTCGCCGACGTCCAGCCAGGCGATCGAGTACAGGCTCCGGGTGAGCGCCAACCCGGGCCGGTCGGTGGCCTTCAGCCGGCCTGTTCCGAAAGTTCCGCTTCGGTCTGGCGTGCCCGAGGTCACAGGTGTACCGTCCGCCTCTTCACGTCAGCGTTCCGAGGGGAGGCCCCATGGCCGTCGAGTCGAGTGGACACAGCGCAGGGAATCCGCGCCTGTTCGAACTCATCGAGCATTCGCCCAAGACCGGCAAGAGCCCCACCGTGTGGGCATGGCCGCAACTCATCGACTACCTCAAGGTGGCCGGTCAGCCGGTTCAAGGTCCGTGGCCGCCACACCAGGAGCCCCGGCCCGACCCCGACGCAGAGTCGCTGCCCACCGCCGTACCCGACACCGGCCGCCCCCGCTAGGCACCCACCGAGAGGACCGAGGGAACATGTACCCGTCACGATTCCGCTACGAGGCCCCCGCCACCGTCGAGGAAGCCATCGCGCTCCTCACCGAGGGCAAGGGCGAGGCCAAGATCCTCGCCGGCGGGCAGAGCCTGGTGCCGATGCTGAAGCTGCGCTTCGCATCGCCCGAGATGCTCGTCGACATCAACAACATCGACAGCCTCCGCTACCACCACTTCGACGACGCCGGCGCACTGCACATCGGCGCCCTGTGCCGCCACGAAGACCTCGAGCGCTCGACGGTCATCTCGCGGCAGCCCACCATCGCTGCCGCCGCACCGCTGGTGGCCGACCCGATCGTGCGCACCCGGGGCACCTTCGTCGGCTCGGTCTGCCACGGCGACCCGCAGGGCGACTGGGCCGCCTGCATGGTGGCGCTCGACGGCCACATCGTCGCCCGCGGCCCGAAGGGCACGCGCACCATCAAGGTGCGCGAGTTCGTCACCGGCCCGTTCCAGAACGTGCTCGACTACGACGAGATCGCCATCGAGGCCGTCGTGCCTGCGCCCACCGGCGTGGCCCACGGCGGCTACCTGAAGCTCGAGCGCCGCGTCGGCGACTTCGCCACGGCCGCCGTAGCAGTGGCCGTCGACATCTCAGGCGGCACCGTCCGTCGTGCGGGCGTGGCCCTCACCGGCGTCGGGTCCACCACGGTCCATGCCGTCGAGGCCGGAGAGGCACTCGTCGGCAGCGCCCTGTCAGAGGCCACCATCCAGCGCGCCGCCGAGGCCGCTGCCGCCGCCGCCAAGCCGCGCACCGACCACCGCGGCAGCGCCTCCTACAAGCGTCACATCATCAACACGTTCACTGCGCGTGTCCTGCGGGGCATCGCCGAGTCAACAGAGAAGGCTGCCTGACATGACGAGTCTCTACGAGGAAGTCACCCCGCCCGCCCCGAGCAACGTCCCGGTGCGACGCGTGTCGATCACCGTGAACGGCCAGCAGCGCATGGCCGACGTCGAGCCCCGCCTCCTGCTCGCCCACCTGCTGCGCCAGGGCTTCAACCTCACCGGGACGCACACCGGCTGCGACACCACCAACTGCGGCGCCTGCACCGTGCTCTACGACGGTCGCCCCGTGAAGAGCTGCACGATGCTCGCAGTGCAGGCCGACGGCCACGACGTGATGACGGTCGAAGGACTCGCCACCGCCAGCGAACTGCACCCCATCCAGGAGGGGTTCAAGGAGGAGCACGGCCTGCAGTGCGGCTACTGCACCCCCGGCATGATGCTCGCAGCGAAGGCGTTGCTCGACGAGAACCCGAATCCCACCGAGGACGAGATCCGGTGGGCACTGTCGGGCAACCTGTGCCGCTGCACGGGCTACCAGAACATCGTGAAGGCCGTCATGTGGGCGGCCGACAAGCTGCGCGGCCAGAACGGCTGAGAGGGGTCACCATGAGTCTCGACGAGATCAAGATCGGCGGCATGGGCGCCAGCAGGCGCCGCGTGGAGGACAACCGCTTCATCCGCGGGAAGGGCAAGTACGTCGACGACATCGTGCTGCCCGGCATGCTGCACATGGAGATCCTGCGCAGCCCGCTCGCACACGCCCGCATCAAGTCGATCGACGCCAGCAGGGCGTGGGCGATGCCGGGCGTGCGCCTCGTGCTCACCGGCGACATGCTCGCCACTCGCAACCTGGCGTGGATGCCCACCCTGTCGTACGACACCCAGGCAGTGCTCGCCACCGACAAGGTGCGCTTCCAGGGCCAGGAGGTCGCCGCCGTCATCGCCGACGACCCGTACATCGCCAAGGATGCGTGCGAGGCCATCATGGTCGACTACGAGCCGTTGCCAGTGATCGTCAACCCGATGCAGGCAATGGCGTCCTCTGCGCCGTTGATCCGCGACGACAAGACGAACCAGGCCGACAACAAGGTGTTCGACTGGGAGGTGGGCGACAAGTCGGCCACCGACCGGGCCTTCGAGCAGGCCGACGTCGTCTCGAAGCTCGAACTGCACTACCCGCGCTCGCATCCCTCGCCGCTCGAGCCGTGCGGCTCGATCGCCGACTACGACCGCGCCACCGGCAAGCTCACCGTGTACATGACCACCCAGGCGCCGCACATCATCCGTGCCGCCGTGGCGCTGGTCGCCGAGCTCCCCGAGCACATGATCCGCATCGTGTCGCCCGACCTCGGTGGCGGATTCGGCAACAAGGTGCCCGTCTACCCGGGATACGTGATCTCGATCCTCGCATCGATCCTCACCGAGCGGCCCGTGAAGTGGATCGAGGACAAGAGCGGCAACCTCATCTCCACCGGATTCGGCCGCGACGTGTACCTGCAGGGCGAGATGGCGCTGCGCAAGGACGGAAAGATCCTCGGCGTGCGCATGCACACCATCTCCGACCACGGTGCCTTCTTCGCCGATGCCCAGCCGAGCAAGTTCAAGATCGGCCTGATGCACTCGGCGTTCGCCTGCTACGACATCCCGGCCGCGCACCTCACCGCCACCGGCACCTACACCAACAAGGCACCGGGCGGCGTGGCCTACCGCTGCTCGTTCCGGGTCACCGAGGCCATGTTCTTCCAGGAGCGCATGGTGCAGGCCGCTGCCGACGATCTCGGCATGGACCAGGCCGAGTTCCGGCGCGTCAACTTCGTGCGCGACGACGACTTCCCGCACCGCACTGCGTTCGGCTTCCTCACCGACTCCGGCCAGTACGGCAAGTGCCTCGAGGTCGGCCTTGAGGCCATCGGCTACAAGGACTTCCTCAAGCAGCAGGAGGAGGCACGATCGCGTGGCCGCCTCCTCGGGATCGGCATCTCCACCATGACCGAGCCGCTCGGCGCCGGCAACAGCCGCGAATACGACATCCTCGGCATCAAGATGTTCGACTCGGCCGAACTGCGCGTCCACATGACCGGCAAGGCCATCCTGCGCACCGGCGCCAAGACCCAGGGCCAGGGCCACGAGACCACGTGGGCGCAGATCGTCGCCCACGAACTCGGCATCCCCGCCGACGACATCGTCGTCGAAGAGGGCGACACCGACACGGCACCGTTCGGCATGGGCACCTACGCCTCGCGCTCCACGCCGGTCGCCGGCGCCGCAGTGGCCATGGTGTCGCGCAAGATCCGCGCCAAGGCACGCAAGATCGCCGCCCACCTGCTCGAGGTGTCCGACGAGGACATCGAGTGGGAGCTCGGCCGCTTCTACGTGCGCAGCGCGCCCGACCGCGGCGTCTCCATCCAGGAGTGCGCGATGGCCGCCTACTCGAACGTGCCCGACGGCATGGAGCCCGGCCTCGAGAACACCTCGTACTACGACCCGCCGAACCTCACGTGGCCCTTCGCCTGCTACATCGCCACCGTCGAGGTCGATCCCGAGACCGGCGTATGGGACGTGCTGCGCATGGTCGCCGTCGACGACTGCGGTGTGCGCATCAACCCCATGGTGGTCGAGGGCCAGATCATGGGCGGCCTCACCGAGGCCTACGCCATGGCCTCGATGCAGTTCATCACCTTCGACGCCGACGGCAACTGCATCGGCTCGAACTACATGGACTACCTGCTCCCCACCGCGTGGGAGACGCCCGGCTTCGAACTGCACGAAGTGGTCACCCCGTGCCCCCACCACCCCATCGGCGCCAAGGGCATCGGCGAGTGCGCCACCGTGGGCGGCCCCGCCGCATTCGTCAATGCGGTCATGAACGCCATCGGCCACCTCGGCGTGCGGAACATCGACATGCCGCTGATGCCCGACCGTGTCTACGAGGCCGTCACCACCCGCCGCGATGTCGGCGGTGCGCCCCCGGTGAGGACCGACCAGTCGTGACCGCGCCGCTCGATGGCTGGAGCGTGATGGAGCGTGCCATCGAGCTCACGCGCGCCGGCGAGGCCTTCGCGCTTGCCACCGTCGTGTGGCGCAAGGCACCGTCGTCGGGACAGCACGGATCGCGTGCGATCGTCACCGCCGACGGCGAGCTGTTCGGATGGATCGGCGGCGCCTGCGCCGAGCCGGTCATCATCCGCGAGGCGCAGCGGGCCATCCAGGAGGGCTCGCCCCGCCTCGTGTGGCTCGGGCAGCCCGACGAGTTCGAGGGCATGCACGTGCCGAACGGCGTGCTGACGGTGCCGATGTCGTGCCAGAGCGAGGGCGCGCTGCAGATCTACATCGAGCCAGCCAGCACCTCGCCGCACCTCGTCATCGTCGGGCGATCGCCGATGGCCGTCACGCTCGCCGAGATGGCCGGACTGCTCGACTGGCATGTCGACCTGCTCGACGCCGCCGACTTCGCCACCACGTCGGCCGCAAGGAACTCCGTCGTCGTGATCGCCACGCAGGGCCACGGCGACGAAGACGTGCTCGAGACCGTGCTCTCGATCGCTCCCGCCTACATCGGCATCGTCGCCTCGGCGAAGCGCAGCGAGGCGCTACGCGGCTATCTCGCCGACCGCGGATTCGACCGCAGCGTGATCGACCGCATCCGCATGCCGGTCGGCCTCGACCTCGGGCACACCACCCACCGCGAAGTCGCCGTGGCAGTACTCGCCGAGCTCGTACAGCGCCGGGCCGCCGGCGAGTTCCCCGTGTCGTCACCGGCACCGGTGCGCCGTCCCGACGAGGTCATCGACCCCGTGTGCGGCATGACCGTCGCAGCCGACCCAGCCAGCTTCCCGGTCGACTACGAGGGACGCACCTATTACTTCTGCTGCGCAGGCTGCAGGTATTCGTTCAAGAAGGACCCCGACTCGTTCCTCTCGCAGGAGGTCTCATGCTGATCAACCAGAAACTCGAAGTGCCCCAGCCGCTCGACGCAGTGTGGGACTTCTTCGGCGACATCCCGCAGGTGGCCGCCTGCCTGCCGGGCGCCAACCTCTCCAATCAGGTGGGCGACACCCGCTACGAGGGCGACGTGCTCATCAAGGCCGGCCCCGTGAAGCTCGAATTCGCCGGTGCCGCCGAGATCAAGGACCGCAACCAGGCCACTCGCACCATCGTGGTCGACGCGTCCGGTGCCGAGAAGAAGGGCCGTGGCCAGGCGACGCTCGCGCTCACCGCTGTGCTGTCACAGGCGGGCAAGGGCACCCGCGTCGACATCGCACTCGACCTCGTGCTGTCAGGTGCCGCCGCCCAGTACGGCCGCGGCCTCGTCGCCGACGTCACCGCCGTGCTGCTCGACGAGTTCTCGAACGGCATGCAGCTCCGTCTCGATGCCAAGGCACGGGGAATCGATCCGTCGATGATCGGTGCCCCCAAGCCGGCAAGCGGAATCTCGATCGCCCTGCGCGCGGCACGCATGGCGCTCGCCCGAGTCGCACGCCGCTTCTTCCTTCCGTATCAACCGCAGCCCACGGGCCGCTGAGGAGGTTCTGATGACACTCTGGGGACTGGGAAACATCATCCTCGTGGTGGTGGTCGTTCCCGTACTGGTCGCTCTGCTGAGCCGGCTCCTGGGCGCGCTCGAGCGCATCCGGGCCGCCGCCGACGACACGCTCGCCGGTGGCGTGGCGCTGATCGGCGAGCTCGACACGGCACCCGACCTGCTCGCCACCACCGACCGCACCATCGCCGACGTCGCCAACGGAGCCGTGCGCTATGCCGGCTCCGTCGGAAAGCTGCTGGGCTGAGGAGGGCCACGCCATGTCTGCTGCTGCAATCGTCACGCTCGTGATCACTGCGCTCATCGTCGCTGCGGCGGCGCTGGGACTGTTCCGGGCCGTCATGCACCTCGTCGCCGTCAGGCGCACGCTCGCTGCGCTCGAAGGCGGTGTCGCCGTCATCGTCGCCAAGACCAGCACGGTGCCCACCGTGCTCCCGTCGGTGAACGCCAGCCTGAAGCCCGTCCGCGACTTCTGCGAAGGCATCTGAGGAGGACACCATGCTCGCCCTGATCGCTGAATCGAATACCGGCTGGGTCGTCGGCTACGTCATCGGCATCGTCGTGGTGCTCGTCGTAGTCGCCCTCGTCGTTCCCATCCTGCTCCTCGCCCGCTCGATCGGCGGCCAGGCGCAGCGCATCAACACCGGCCTCAGCGCCGCCGTCACCAACACGGCAGCCCTTGCCGAACTGCACACCACCATCGAGTCCGCCGAGGTCATCGCCGCTGGCCTCACGCGCGGTCGCACCAAGCTGGGAGGCTGAGATGATCGCCCTGACCGACACCCAAGAGACCCTGTGGTGGGTCGCCATCGTGGCCGGCTTCGTCGTCGTGCTCGCAGTGGCCGGCCTGCTGACCACCCTCGTCGTGCTCGTGCGCACCATCGAGCGCCGCGTCGCCGTCATCAAGGCAACGCTCGAGCAGGCGAAGGCCAACACCGACGACACGGCGCTGATCGCACAGACAGCCGCACGTGTCGATGCCGTACTCGCCGAAGGCCTGGAGCACCACCTGTTCCTCGGCCGTGTCCTCGACAAGGTTCGCTCATGACCACGCTCGTCGTCCTCACCGTCATCGACATCGTCCTGCTCATCGCAGGCCTCGCGATCTACCTGTACATCGTCGGCGGCCAGCTGAACCGAGTCGGCCAGGGCCTCGAGGAGGCCGCCAACCTCGTGTGGGCCATCAAGAAGAACGCCGAGGCGATCGAGCCGGGCGTCGAGCACATCAACCGCTCGGGCGGTGTCGTAGCCGGCGCCCTGCCGCTGCTCTACGGCTTCGCCGAGGGCATCGTGCGCGGCGCCACCTATCAGCCCGAACCCGAGGGCACCGAGCGCGAACCCGCCAAGCCCGCCATGGGCACACGCCGCTCGCGCCAGCTCGAGGGTGTCGGCTACCGCAGCCCGAAGTGACGCTCAGCCCGGTCGATCGCCCTGGCGATCGGGCGGGTTCTCCGACGTCGTCAGCGGCCCGGTTGTCGGCGCCGAATACGAGCCGATCCACTCGGCCTTCCACGTCGAGTCGAACTGCTCAGGGTTGCAGCTGGGCTTGTAGATCGAGATCAACTCGCGGGCGATCTGCTCGCGGTGCGAGCGCAAGCCTCCCGGCACCTCGTAGACGCAGATGTGCAGGTTCCACTTCGTCCCGGCTCGCTTGATCCAGTCGGGCGCAAAGGGGTGCTTGAAGGGGAACCGCTCGGCGCTGAGGTCGTCGGCGTGCCCGACGTAGATCACCGAGTACTCCTGCGGCTTGCGCTCGGGATCGTTGCGAGTGAGCACTGCATACACCGCCGCACACGACGGCGCGGTCCAGCCGGCCAGCGTGCGCGGCCCCTCGAACGGGTAGCCGGCCAGCGAGCCGAGCCGGATCACTGGTCCCAGTGCTCCAGGTCGTCGGTCTCGCTGATGGTCTCGGCACGTGTGACCGGCCACTCGGGCAGACCGGCGCGGCGCACCGCCTCGGCGAAGGCCACCAGCGCCACGTCGACCGCCGTGTCCGAGTCGGCAGCGTCGATCACGATCTGTGCTCCGTACGACATCGAGCCGGCTCCGCTGGCAATGCCGTCGAGCGGTGCCACGGCATCGGCAAGCTCGACCACCTCGGCGAGCGTGACCTCACGGTCGCCCTCGGCCACCACCGACACGCTGAATCTCATCGCTGACTCCCCTCGTCACCTCGGTACGTACCACTGCCGCTCATCGCAGCCCCGGCAGTGCCCTGGCGAACTCCTCGAGACTCGCCAGATTGTGGCCCGACTGCACGTCGTCGATGTACGGCTCGGCCACCAGCATGGCCATCGACGTGAGCGGACGGTCGGGATTGTCGCCGCGGTGCGGATTCACCCACACGATGCGGTGGCACAGCCGGTCGAGCTGCGCCATCGCCCGGTCGAGCGTCTCGGGATCCCCCCGGTCGAGCCCATCGGAGCAGATCACCACGATGCCGCCACGCGTGAGGCCACGCCGTGCCCAGCGGCGGACGAAGGCGGCAAGCGAGTCGCCGATGCGTGTGCCGCCGTCCCAGTCGAACACGCTCTCGGCAGCACGGGCCATCGCCTCGTCGGGCCGCCGTCGGTCGAGTTGCCGGGTGATGCGCGTCAGCCGAGTGCCGAAGCAGAACACCTCGACCCGGCCCGCCGACCGACGAGCCGAGTAGGCGAACTGCAGCAGGTTGCGCGAGTAGTCGGACATCGAACCCGACACATCGAGCAGCAGTACCAGCGGACGCACCTTGCGGCGGCGCTCGCTGAACACGAACTCCACCGGGTCGCCCTGGCGCCGCATCGTCTCGCGTGCCATGCGCCGCATGTGCAGGCGCCGACCGTCGCGTTCGGGACGCACGCGGCGGGTACGGCGGCGGGGCGGCGTGAGCCTGATCGTCGCCATGATGCGCCGCAAGGCCGCCAGTTCACCGGGAGTGCACTCGTTGAATCGCTTCGTGCGGTAGACGTCGACGGGCGACGCCATGAACCCGAGGTGCACCTCCTCGTCGTTGCCGCCGCCCTGCGACTCCGTCTCGCTGTCGGGGATCTGCAGCACCGCCTGCCCGTTGGCCGACGACTTCAGCGTCGAACGCGGATCATCCGGCGCTGCTGGACGCTCGTCGAGGAAGAACTGTCGGAACACGTTGTCGTAGACGGGGATGTGGTCGCGCTTGGACACGAGCGCTGTCCGGCCAGCCCAGTACACGTCGAGGATGTCGGTGGGATCGAGGTGCAGCACCGACTGGCAGAACGCCATCACGTCATCGGTGCCCACCGGCAGGTCGGCCACACGCAATGCCTGGCCGAACTCGACGAAGAGCTCGACATAGCCGCCGTCGGCAAGCGCAGCCTCAGGCATCGCCGACCACGCGCCCCAGCGAGCCGGCAACCAGCTCGAGGTCGTCGCGGTCCTTCACCACTGCGCCCAGCGTGTCGGCGGCGCTCTGCTCGTCGAGCGAGTCGGCACCGATTGCGTCGAGGGCCGATACCCAGTCGAGCGTCTCGGCCACGCCCGGCGGCTTGGCGAGGTCCATGTCGCGCAGCCGGTTCACGGCTGCCACCACGCGCGCTGCCATCGCCTCGCGCACGGCAGGGATGCGGGTGGTGACGATGTCGATCTCGCGGTCGGCGGCTGGAAAGCCGATCCAGTGGTAGAGGCAGCGCCGCTTGAGTGCGTCGTGCAGTTCGCGAGTGCGGTTCGAGGTGAGGATCACCAGTGGCTTCGACGCCGCAGTCACCGTGCCGCGCTCTGGGATCGTGACCTGGAAGTCGGAGAGGATCTCGAGCAGGAAGGCCTCGAACTCGTCGTCGGCCCGGTCGACCTCGTCGACGAGCAGCACGCACGCTGCGCCGGCACGGATCGCCTGCAGCAGTGGGCGCTCGACGAGGAACTCGTCGCTGTAGAGGTGGTCGACGGCATCGTCGGCACTCGCACGCGACTCGTGCATCGCCCTCACCTTCAGCATCTGGCGGGCGTAGTCCCACTCGTACAGCGCCTGCCCGGCATCGATGCCCTCGTAGCACTGCAGTCGGATGAGCTGCCGGCCATAGAGCCCGGCGAGTGTCTTGGCGAGCTCGGTCTTTCCGACGCCCACCTCACCTTCGAGCAGCAGCGGGCGGCCGAGCGTCAGCGCCAGGTATGCGGCGGTGGCAAGCCCGCGGTCGGCCAGGTACCCGACCCCGCGCAGTTCTTCTGTGAGCGCGGCAACCGTCGGCGGGGGGAACTGGGCCACGCGGCGACCGCTCAGCCCTGCTCGCCCGAGCCGAGCACCAGGTCGCGGATGCTGCCGCCCGAGGTGTTGTACTTGCCCTCGCGCTCGAGCGTGGCGCGCCAGGCGCTGCGGATGTCGGTGCCCTCCTCGGCGAACCCCTCGAAGGTGATGCCCTGCATGTTGCGGCACACCTTGGTGGGGCTGCACTCGTCGTCGAGCGCGACCTCAGGGTCGCCCTGGGCATCCCAGACCGACTTCAGGACTTCTTTCGCAGCTGCGGGATCAGACATGGTTCCTCCACGACGACAGGGTCGAAGTGTACGAGCGGCCGAGGCGGGGTGCCCAGCCCGGCGGCGGGGTCAGGACACCCGATTGAGGGTGGCGACCGCCTCAGCGAGGATCGACACGGCAACCTCGGCGGGGGTCCGGGCGGCGATGTCGATGCCTGCAGGTCCGTGCACCCTCGAGAGGTCGGTGATGCCCCGGTAGGCCAGCCAGTCAGCGCGGTTCTGCTGCATCCGCAGCGAGCCCAGCGCCCCGATGTAGCCGGCCCGGCTCTCGAGGGCTGCTGCCAGGACGGTGCTCGATGCCTCGACGTCGTGACCCATCACCACGGCCGCATCGATCGGCGAGAGGCCAGCCATCAGCCCGCTCGCCGTGTCGACGCTGCCGGCACGCTGCACCTGCCATCCCAGGAGCCGGGCAGCGGACTCGAGGGCATCGGCGAACGGGCCACCACCCGAGATCGCCAGTCGGGTGACCGGCACGAGCACGGTAAGGAGGCGGGACTCGGCTGCCTCACTCGTCGTGGTGCCACCCTCGAGCAGTGAGACGACGCGCTCGTCGGCACCCTCGAGTCCTCCACCGCCGGCGTCGTGGACGGCGCGCACGCCGACGATCTGTCGACCCTCGAGCGCCACGTCGAGGCACACAGGGCGCCGTTCGAGCAGCGCTCCCCAGAGGTGCTCGGGCATCTGCTCGGCCGGCACCACCGCGAGGGTCGCCCGAGCTCCCTTCGGCGCGCCGGAGATCAGCGCCTCGACCTCGCCCACCTCGACATCGACCAGCCTGCCCGTCGACATCGACGCGAGGTCGACGAGAAAGGAGTCGAAGGCGCCGCCTGCGAGCGAGCCCATCCGTCCGCCGCCCGGCGTCAACGCCACTGCCTCGCTGAGATCGAGGCCCGGCACTCCCTCGGCCGACACGGCCCACACGACATTCACCCGGGTTCCTGCCCGAAGGCACGACACCACGCTGAGAGCGACCGAGTACACGCGGCGAGCGTACCGATCGCCCGAATCTCCGGCCGCACCGTGCGGCTCAGTCCGACGAGGTCCGCCGAACCACCTCGACACCGCCGGCATCAACCTCGAACGTGTCGAGGTCGCGTCCGATGGTGAGCGCACCGCTGAATCCCCCTGCGCGCACGTCATCGACGAAGCCCTGCTCGTCGGCAGGCGTGCGCGGCGACGGGATCAGGTGCGTCACCGCGAGGTGGCGTACGCCCGCCCGCTGAGCGAGTCCGCCCAGAGCGACCGCATCGGCGTGGTACGAGAAGATCGTCTCGAACACCGTGCCCTTCACGGACTCGGCCATTGACGTCGCACGGCACGCCTCGTGCACCAGCACATCGGCACCTGCCGCCAGCGACTCGACCTCGGCACACACTCGCGTGTCGCCAGAGACCACCACGATGCCAGTGGGCGTGGAGACGCGATAGGCCACCGCATCCCTCACCGGCTCGTGGTGCACGCACTGCGCCTCGACGCGCACGGCTCCGTCTGCCGAGCGCCACACCTCGACCGGTGCGGTGGGCGGCGCGAATGCATGCACCACCACCTCGGGTGGCTTCGAGCCGACGTGACCGGTGCGCACCGCGATGTCGTCGTGCCAGACATCGAACATGTGGTCCACGAAGCCGGCCACCTCGCCCTCGGTGCAGACGATGTGCAGCGGTCCGGTGGCGTGCACCTGCTGCTGCAGCCAGCGAGTCATGGCCACGTCGGCCACGTCGCACAGATGATCGCTGTGCACGTGCGTGAGGAACAGCGCCGACAGGAAGGCCGGCGTGCACCGGGCCTCGGCGAGGCGGATCACCGTGCCGCGTCCGGCATCGAACTGCAGGGCCACGTCGCCGTGTCGCACCAGCGCACCGGGGCCGGCGCGGCCGGGCGTCGGATGGGGAATGCCGGTTCCCGTCAGCACGACCTTCGTGCGATGCTCGCTCATCTGAGTGCCTCCATCAGCGAGGCGGTATGTGCTGCGAACTCAGTAGGCGCCGGCGACACTGCCGCCACATAGCGGTCGGGCCGCACGATGACGGCGGCGTGCTCGCCGAACGCTACGGGCTCCGCAACGCTGACAACGGCAGCGCCGATCGCCTTCCATGCGCTGAGGGCAGCCGCATGGCCACCGTCCATCGGCCAGCTGTCGGGCACCGCCACCACGATGCCGTCGTGGCCGTCGCGCAACGTCACGTCATCGAGCCGGCCGCCGTCGGCACACGGCACATTGGGCATCTGCCGTCCCACGAGTGGGTGGTCGCCGGTGCGGAAGCCATCGACGAGGTGCGGGAACGGGCGCTGCCCCCCGTAGGCGCTGTCGAGTCCGTCCTGCCCGCCGCCGCGGCCGGCGAGCTGGTCGATCAGCCGGCCGGTGTCGACCGCATGTGCCACCACGCCAGCGGCGTGCGGCCGCCGCTCGAGGTCGTAGGTGTCGAGCAGCCGGTCGCCCGCCGAACCGGCCTTCACCATCTCCAGCTTCCATGCCAGGTTGGCGGCATCGCGCACGCCAGAGCACAGGCCCTGGCCGAGGAACGGCGGCATCTGGTGCGCTGCGTCGCCGGCGATGAACACGCTGCCGCTGCGCATCGTCGATGCCACCGTGGCGTGGAATCGATACACCACTGCTCGCACCAGCCGCGCATCGTCGGGTGTCAGCCACGGCGACAGCAGCGACCACACCCGTTCGGGGGCGGTCATCGACTCGCGGGTCTCGCCCTGCTGCAGCTGGAACTCCCACCGCCGGTAGCGATCGTGGCCGGGCACGAACGTGGTAGGCCGCTCCGGATCGCACACCTGGCGCACCAGCAGCGGCAGCCCCGGCTCTGCGCCATCGTGCAGGCGGACGTCGACGACGAGCCAGTCCTGGTCGAAGCCCTGGTCGTCGAAGGCGATGCCGAGCGACTTGCGGATCGGACTCGCAGCGCCGTCAGCAGCGACGAGCCACCGCCCGTGCTCGATCGATCCGTCGGCACAGCGGACCGTCACGCCGTCGGCCTGCTGTTCGACCGACACGGCCTCGACGCCGAGCCGCAGCGAGGCGCCGACAGCGACTGCGCTCGATCGCAGGAAGTGCTCGAGGTCGGGCTGGTAGTAGCGCGCCACCGGCGGGAAGCCGAGCGGCGACTCGAATCCATCGGGTATCTCGAGGCCGATGATGCGGGTGCCCGCCGCATCGACGAACTCTGCACCGGGCAGCGGGCTGATCACGGCTCGCAGCCCGTCACCTGCGCCCGCCAGCGCGACGGCACGCTGGATCTCGTCGTCCATCACGATGGCGCGCGGCAGGTCGTACACCTCCGTGCTCCGCTCGAGCACCACGGCCGACAGCCCGCGACGAGCGCACATCATGCCCATCGCTACGCCCACCGGCCCGCCGCCCACCACGACGACGTCGCGCTGCTCGCCCATGTCGCCATTCTCTCGCATGCCGCTACCGGTCACGAACTACGGTCGGGGCGTGGCCCACGCGCCTGCACCATCAGTTGCGGCACTGCTCGACCGCCTCGGTCCCGACATCGTGATGCCGGCGCCGGTCGACGACCGCTACACCGGCGACTGGAGCGATGCGCCCCGCTGCCAGCCGCTTGCCGTGGTCCGCCCGCGCTCCACCGACGACGTTGCGGCGATCATGCGCATCTGCCACGAGTTCGGCCAGTCAGTCGTGCCGCAAGGCGGCCGCACCGGCCTCGCCGGCGCGGCAACCCCGCGCGCCGGCGACATCGTGCTGAGCCTCGAGCGCATGGCCGGCATCGAGGAGATCGACACTGCCGCGGGCACGGCCACCGTGCTCGCCGGCACCGTCCTCGAGCACGTGCAGCAGGCCGTGGCCGATGCCGGGTGGGAACTCGGCTACGACCTCGGCTCCCGCGGCTCATGCCAAGTGGGCGGCAACCTCGCCACCAACGCCGGCGGCAACCGAGTGCTGCGATTCGGCATGGCTCGCGAGCAGGTGCTCGGCATCGAGGTGGTGCTGGCCGACGGCACTGTCGTGTCGAGCATGCACAGCATGCTGAAGAACAACGCCGGCTTCGACGTGAAGCAGTGGTTCATCGGCTCGGAGGGAACGCTCGGCGTCATCACCCGCGTCGTGCTGCGTCTGCACCCGCGGCCGGCGACGCGAATCACCGCCCTCGCCGCCGTGCCCTCGTACGGCGCTGTCGTCGAACTGCTGCGTCACGCCCAGCGGACTGCCGGCGGCATCACGGCATTCGAGGCAATGTGGCCGTACTTCTACCGCTATGTCACCGAGCAGATCGGTGCCGCTCCGCCGCTTTCGGCACACGATTCGATCTATGTGCTCGTCGAGATGAGCGGCGACGACCCAGAGCACGATGCGGCCCGGTTCGAGGGCATGCTGGCAGACGCCGCCAGTCAGGGCCTCGTCGTCGATGCCTTCATCGCCCAGTCCGCCCGCGAGACCGGATCGCTGTGGCGCATCCGCGAGGGTGAGCCGATCGACCGCCTGCCGTCGGTGGTCAACTTCGATGTCAGCCTGCCCATCGCGAGCATCGACGAGTTCGCCCTGCACTGCGAGTCGCGCCTCCACGCCCGCTGGCCCAGCGCACACGTCTTCGTCTACGGCCACATCGGCGACAGCAACCTTCACCTCAGCGTGTCGATCGGACCATCAACACCTGCACAGCAGCACGAGATTGATGAAGTGGTCTACGAGACGGTGCGCGAATGGCATGGCTCCGTCAGCGCCGAACACGGCATCGGCACGCTGAAGCGCGACTACCTCGGCCATTCGCGCTCAGCGGCAGAGATCGAACTGATGCGGCGAATGAAGGATGCGCTCGACCCCACCGGCATCCTCAACCCCGGCAAGGTGCTGCCGGCGCGTGGGGGCGGTCAGCCGACGACCAGGTAGTCCTCGAGCCGCGCAGTCGTGAGGCCGAGCCCATAGAGATAGGCGAACACCATCAGCAGGTCGTCGTACAGCGTCGGCCGGAAGTGCATGAGGATGATGTCGCCGCGCTGGATGGGTTGGTTGCCCCACGTGCTGAGGATGCCCTCCGAGGCCGTGACCCGCCACGACACGATCGCTACACCGCCGCACTCGGCAACGGCCTGCGCAGTGTTGCCGTCCCATACCCCCCACGGAGGCCGCACGAACGGGCCTGCACTGCCGAAGACCGACCGCAGGTAGTCCATCGACGAGCAGATCTCGTCGACCTGCGAAGCAAGGCTGAGGCCGCGCAGGTCGCGGTGACGCATGGTGTGCGAGTTCACGCTGCCGCCGAGCGCTGCGATCTCGCGGAAGTAGTCGGGGTCTTCGTCGACGTACCCGGGCACCGGGAACATGTTCACGACGGCACCGGCGTCGCGCAGCAGTCCGGGCACCCGTGGATCGCGGTAGAAGCCGTCATCGATCGTGATGAACACCACCGGATCGTCGGTGTCGATCTTCGACACGGTGACGACCTCACCGGGCACGAGCGGCTCGACCTCGCTGAGCGGAAAGCGCTGCCACGGCATCGTCGTGGTCGTGGACGCAACGGCCGTGGTGGATGCAGCAGTGGACGTGGTGGACGGCGACGACGTCGGAGGCACGGTCGAGGAGGTGGTCGTGGCGGCTTGCTGCGTCGTCGAAGGTTCGGTCGACGGCGGGACGGTGGCAGGCATCGACGACTGAGACTGGGCCGAGCAGGCTGCCACCAGCATTGCGCCGAGCACCGCACAGCCAATGCTGCGGCGAACCATCATGCGACGACCTTACCCGTCGGCTGGCACCGGCTCAGCCGGGCAGGGTGTACGAGTTCTCGAATTCGTCCTGCAGCACGGTCGCCAGCCGAGCCGTCGTGTCGACGACCAGCTCGGCATCGAGGGTGCGAACTCGGTACGACCACCCCTGCGGCATCACCAGCCGGTCGCCGAGCGCCGACAGCGACGCCTCCGACATCGACGCATCGACGCCCATGCACAGCGCCTGCATGACGTAGGCCACGCCGTCGGGCCTCACCAGTTCGTAGACAGGCATACCCGCATCCCAGAAGAAGACGGCGCCCCGGTCGACGTGCCGCTCGGTGTACGGCACTGCCTGCGCCTGTCCGCCGAGGTCGATCTGCGCGATCCGGCGCATGGCGATGCCGTTGAAGTCGCGCAGCACTGGCTCGAGCGGCGCCACCTTCGTGCCAAGCCCGTCGAGCACCCACCGCCGCGGCCCGTTGAGCTTCACTGCGACGGCACCAAGCTCGGCGGCGATCGCCGATGGATCGAGGCCATCCCAGAGGTGCTGCGGACAGTCGTTGAGCATCTGGGTGCCGTAGACCTCGGCGACGAGCGCCCCGTCGCGCACGAAGACCGGGATCACCTCGCCGTAGCGAACACCCCGCATCCCGTCGATGAGCCGCTGCGGGGTCGATTGATCCATGGACGGACGCTAGCCCTCGGCAGCGATTCGCGACGCCGCCACCAGCTCCGTGGTCAGGAGTGCGCGGTCGTACATGCGGAACTCGCGCAGCGCGCCCGTTGCATCTGGGTCGACCACGAGCTCGCTGCCGCCGACCTCGCCCAGCCCTGCGGGGAAGAATGCCCAGCCCTGCGGCTCGCTGCCGCCGTCGTCGAGTCGCTCGTCGACGACGGCGGTCACCACCTTCGGCCCTCCGTCGAGCACGAAGCCCACGAGATGCTCGCCGCCGTCCCACACGCCCGTCGCCATCGCGATGCGCGTCGAGTGGCGCAGCTCGATCCCGAAGCCGTCCGTGACGAACAGCTCGAGCTCGCCGTCGTCGGCCACCGTCACCGAGTAGCCCTTCGTGACGGTGGCCGAGGTGGGCTCCTCGCCAAGCGCCGCAGTGACCGTGGAGAACGCCCTCAGGAGGCACGTCCCTCGCACCGTCTCGAGCGCGCCGGCAACCCGCACCACGATGGTGACTCCACCGCGTGCGCGCAGGTCGGCGAGCACCGGGGCGCTCGGCTGGCGTCCGGGCGTGTCGACTGCGGCACGCCATCGGTACGCAAGCGACTCACCCGACACGTGGACGAGGTCGGGCTGGGCACGAAGGTGCGCCAGCAGCCGCTGGTCGACCACGTGGTAGCGGACTGCCAGCTTGTTCGACTCGACAAAGGCCAGGGTGCCGTCGTCGAACTCGACGAAGTCGGGATAGCCGGGTCCGTCGACGATGGCCCAGTCGGGATTCCAGCCCGGACGATCCTCGAAGCCCGTGCCGTCCCACCACAGGGCGATTTCGGGCTGGCCCCATCGGATGTGGCCGTCGGACGTGGAACGCCCGCACACAAGCCAGTAGACGCGACGCCCGACATATCCGAGCCGCTCGGTGCGGCCGTTGTTGTAGTAGAGCATCACGAATTCGTGCATGCCGTCGGGCGATAGCCCGCGCAGCCGGAACGGGGTGATCGAGCCGCGCGGATTCTTCAGCGGGTGCGCACCGCCCGCATGCCCCTCGTGGGTGAGCCAGAACGGCTCGTCCCACGTCTCGCCGCCGTTGTCGGAGTATGCGGCTGCGAGCCGGCCGGTCTCCGCCCGCCACAGGCAGAAGAGTCGGTCGGCATGCGGCGCGCCGACCTGCAGCACGTGCGGTTCCTCGCCGAGCGCAAGGTCACCGGACGGCGCCTGCAGGCCAACGTCGCCGTGCGGCAGCGTCTCCCACTCGGCGTCGTCGAGGTCGTCGACATGCAGCAGGTTGCGGCTGCGCAGCACGAACACCTCCGAGCCCGGCGTCTCGCCAGCGCCATCGCGCGTCTTCTGGAACGCCATGTACACGGCGCCGTTGACGATCGACGGCTTGTCGCAGAGGAACATGCCCATCGTCGACCCGCCCCAGGGATTCGCACGGTCGATGCGCGTGCGGCGCACCGGGATGAGCCAGCGCCTGTCCCCCCACGATGCGCCGCCATCGTCGGAGACGCGGAACCAGTAGCCCTCGTCGAGCTGCATGTCGGTGCGCTTCAGCTCGGGCAGGTCGGATGCCGAGTCCGGCGGATACTGCGACCCCGGGTTCCACCCGTAGAACACGAAGATGCGCCAGCTGCCGTCAGCGCGACGGTGCAGCAGCTGGTAACCATCGTGCGACTGGCGTACGGCGTCGTCGATCGGCGATAGCGGCGACCATGTGCGGCCACCGTCGACGCTGCGGGTGGAGAACAGCTGCAGGCCCGGTCCACCCTCGCGGTTCTCCGAGTGGTGCAGTACGACCGACAGCGCCACCCGCCCCGCCTCGTCGCCGACGGCCACGATGTTCTGGCTGTCGTAGTAGCCGTTCCGATCAGACACCATGTGACCCGACTTCAGGTCGCGCGGGTCGGTGGTCGAGTTCGGCGCAAGCGACCTGGGGTCACGCATGGGGGCACAGTAGCGAGCAGGCGCATCCCTATGATCGGCGTCTGCATGCCCGACTCGCCCCGAACCTCGCAGCGAGCCGCATGGCTGCTCCTCGCCGCCAACATTGCCATCGGGTGCGTGGCGTTCACCTTCGTCAAGGTTGCGCTCGAGGAGCTGGGTGCTCTCAGCCTCGCCACCGGACGGGTCGTGGCTTCGGCAGCGATGTTCGGCATTGCCGTCGCACTGCGACCCGAACGGCGGCGCCCCATCGAACGTGGCGACCGGCTGCGCGTCGTGCTCATCGGCCTGGCCGCCTCGGCCGGCTTCCATGTGCTCTTCAATCTCGGCGCTGAGCGCGCATCGGTCGCCATGGCCTCTGTCGTGATGGCGACGATGCCGGTGATGACCGCCGTCGGCGAGGTGCTCTTCCTGCGGCACCGGCTCCACGCCGCCCAGGTGATCGGCCTCGTGCTCAGCACCGGCGGGTGCCTTGCCATCGCACTCGCCAACGGCGGCGCAAACGACACAGGGTCATCGGTGCTCGGCGTGCTGCTCGTCGGCTCGTCCACCCTGCTGTGGGCAGCCGTCACGGTGTCGACGCGCGGCATCGGCGACCGCTATGACTCGTGGTGGCTCTACACGCCGGGCTTTGCGCTCGGCGCGCTCGTCATGCTCGCTGCCTCAGCAGGCAGCCTGCACGAGTTCGCCGACCTCTCGCTGAGGGGATGGCTCATGGTGCTGTGGCTCGGCACTGCGAGCTCGGCGTTCATCTACTACTCCTACGCGCGCGTGATGACCGTCATCTCTGGCACGACTGCT